>JBJTNZ010000114.1:0-3616 GCA_046074345.1 Micrococcales bacterium
CCGCGAGACTGTAGGTAGAACAACTGCTCTTCGCTAACTCGTGAAACAGTAGCCTCGTGGCCCATAGAGACGTCATCTTCACGGACGTCAACATACGGGTAGGTGTCTGAACGAGAGATGGTGTCGACCAATAGAGCGTCACAGCGAACGGTGTTTGCCGAGTGGTGCGCACCAGGCATGACACGAATTTCGCCACGGTATGAGGTGCGACCGCCGCCTCTAGCAATCGACTTCGAGACGATGGATGAACTGGTGTGCGGTGCCAGGTGAATCATCTTGGCTCCAGCATCTTGGTGCTGGCCAGCACCTGCGAATGCGACAGAAAGCGTTTCGCCCCTTGCGTGCTCTCCTGCCAAGAGAATCGCAGGATATTTCATGGTTACTTTAGAGCCGATGTTTCCGTCGACCCATTCCATGGTTGCACCTTCGTGTGCGATTGCACGCTTGGTAACCAGGTTGTAAACGTTGGTGGACCAGTTTTGGATTGTCGTGTAACGAACTCGCGCGTTCTTCTTTACGATGATTTCAACGACAGCCGAGTGGAGTGAGTCGCTCTGGTAAATTGGCGCGGTACAACCCTCAATGTAGTGAACGTATGAGCCCTCATCGGCAATGATTAGGGTGCGCTCAAACTGGCCCATGTTTTCGGTGTTGATTCGGAAGTACGCCTGAAGCGGTATTTCAACATGCACACCCTTCGGAACGTAGACGAAACTACCACCCGACCAAACAGCGGTATTTAGAGCGGCAAATTTGTTATCTCCCGCTGGAATTACGGTGCCGAAGTACTCCTGGAAAATCTCTGGGTGTTCCTTTAGAGCCGTGTCGGTGTCCAAGAAGACTACTCCCTGGCGCTCCAGCTCTTCGTGAATCTGGTGGTAAACCACTTCTGACTCGTATTGTGCCGCTACACCAGCAACCAGACGAGATCTTTCGGCCTCTGGAATGCCGAGGCGCTCATAGGTATTGCGGATGTCTTCTGGCAGGTCTTCCCAAGATTGAGCCTGCTTCTCGGTCGAACGGACGAAGTACTTGATGTTGTCGAAATCGATACCGCTTAGGTCGCTTCCCCAGGTCGGCATTGGCTTGCGCTCAAAAAAGTTGTAGCCCTTGAGGCGGGTTTCGAGCATCCAATCTGGTTCGTTCTTTTTACCGGAAATGTCTCGAACGACTTCCTCGTTGATGCCACGCTTTGCAGTGGTACCGGCTTCGTCCTTATCGGACCAGCCAAATTCGTAGACTCCAAGTGAGTCGAGGTCTGAACGATCAACGGTCTCGGACATGCCTGGTCTCCTTCATGGGAACGAATATCAGTTCGGCCCAAGTATTAGAACTCGATTGACTGCGGTGGCATTCCCTAAAGGATTGCTGTGCGAAACTAGAAAAACTAGCTAAACCGCTAAATCTGAGACTCAGTCTACCTTTGGGCGGTTTATTTGGCTAGCGTCCCGAAAGGCGTCATGTTCCTATTTAGTGCAGCTCGATTGAGGCTCTACTCTTGGCTCTCGCTTGTCTCTCAAATTCTCATCGTTGTTACCGGCGGAGCCGTTCGACTTACCGGCTCTGGGTTGGGTTGCCCAACCTGGCCTAAGTGCACCGCTGATTCGCTGGTAAACGTCCCTGAGCAAGGCATCCACGGAATAATCGAGTTCGCAAATCGCACCCTGACTTTTGTGCTGGTTGCAATAGCGCTCGTTACCTTCATCACTGTGCTTCGGTTAGGTGCAGCAGCTCGTCACGGACTGGTCTGGCCTTCACTGAGTGCTGGGCTCGGTATTTTTGCTCAGGCAATTGTCGGCGGAATTAGTGTGCTGACCAAACTCAACCCATGGGTCGTCGGAATGCACTTTGTAATTAGTGCAGCGCTGATTTCGATAGCCAGCATTTTGCTTTGGCGGGTTTACCAGCCAAATCACGAACCGGTTCCACATCGTGCATATGTCTTAGCGCCGATAAATTTTGTGATGGGTTATGTAACCGTTTTAGTTGGCGTGGTAGTTACTGGAGCAGGCCCGCATGCAGGCGATGCAGACGCTCCGAGGAACGGGCTTGATCTAGAGTGGCTGCAACACTTCCACTCGTATCCAGCCTATGTAACCCTGGCACTTTCAGTCGTAACTTGGTTGACTATCAAACGTGCAAACGCTGACGGGGCACTGAAACTTCAACTAAGAATTACTTCGTTACTTGTGCTCGCACTAGTTGCGCAGGCAATCATCGGCGTTGCTCAAGCTCGCTTGGGTGTGCCGCCGCTTCTGGAGGGATTGCATATGTTCGGCGCTTCGGTCTTGGTTTCGCTCTTCACACTTCAGTGGTTATCGCTTAGAGCAAAGTAATGTCACAAGTATTTTGGTTTCGTCGTGATTTGCGATTGCAGGATAATTTCGCGCTGAATGCTGCTATTTCTGCTGCGATTGCGGATGGGTCAAGGCAGGTATTGCCCATATATCTTGTCGATCTAGATTTGTTTGAGTCACTCTCTCCAGTGCGTCAACACTCACTTACCGAATCTTTAAATTCACTCGGTGCTTCTCTAAATAGAAAACTAACTATTAGACAATCGAGTGGTACTTCAGGAATCGCAGGTGAACTTGTCCTCGCGTCGAAAGCTGCCAAGGCCACAGTGGTGCACGCAACTCGCGCTTTTGATCCGGCAGGCGTGGCTGAGCAGAACGCAATTGGTATGGCGCTGAAAGCAGCTGGCATATTCCTTGAGCTGAGTGATAGCTATTACGCGGTATCCCCCGGCTCGGTGTTGAAACCAGACGGCACGCCATACAAGGTTTATACGCCGTTTTACAAGAATTGGCTTGCTGCTGGCTGGGCGGAGCCTTATCCATTGGTAGAGCTAGGCGCTGACTGGTATGAGCCGATTGAGTGCCATGGTCGCCCAACCCCAACTGTTGATTCACCATTTCCGATCAAGGCTGGCGAGGACTTTGCACTTCGTACCTTTGCTCGATTCAAGAGCAGGGCTTTGAGAAATTACGATGAACTTCGCAACCGTGCCGATTTATCCGGCACGTCTCATCTTTCTCATGCACTTGCTCATGGTGAAATCCACCCACGTACGATTCTCGCTCAGCTTGGTGATAGCGACGGCGAAATTCTTTTTGCCAAGGAAATTGCTTGGCGCGAATTCTATGCCGACGTACTTTGGCACAACCCGACTTCGCTCACTGAGTATTACGAGCCAAAGTTTGCAAAGATGCGTTACGACTATGGTGAGACAGCAGATGCAAAATTGGACGCTTGGAAAACTGGAAAGACAGGCTATCCAATGGTTGACGCGGGGATGCGTCAACTTTTGGCTGATGGTTGGATGCACAATCGAGTAAGAATGATTGTCGCTTCTTTTCTTGTTAAAGATTTGCATCTCGAGTGGCAACTTGGAGCGGCGCATTTCGAAGAGTTCTTGACCGATTTCGATCCGGCTTCCAATGCGCATGGCTGGCAGTGGACTGCGGGCTGCGGTACAGATGCGAGTCCTTACTTTCGGGTATTCAATCCGATTCTTCAGGGATACAAATATGATCCGAACGGTGATTACGTGCGTAAGTACATCCCCGAGTTGAGCCACATTCCGGGTGCTGATGTACATGAACCATGGGGTTTG
>JBJTNZ010000115.1:0-9135 GCA_046074345.1 Micrococcales bacterium
ACTAAAACTCTAGTTAGACGAACATCACCACCATAAATATGTCTACGATCACACGCTTACCGTGGTCGAACAAGCAATCGACTACGAGAAGGATTACGGTCTCGAAAAAGATTTCACACTGCGCTTTGCCGCGTTGATGCCCGACATCGGAAAGCCGGCCACTCGCCGACTCGAACCTGGCGGCGGAGTTTCTTTTTATCACCACGACGTAGTGGGTGCGAAGTTAACCAAGAAGCGAATGCAGGCACTGCGCTTCGACAACGACACCACCAAAGCGGTTTGCCGTCTCATCGAACTTCACCTTCGCTTCTTCGGTTACAGCGATCAGGCTTGGACCGATTCGGCTATCCGTCGTTACGTGCGTGATGCCGATGACCAGCTGCTTCGCCTGCACGCTCTGACCCGTGCCGACGTGACCACCCGAAACCAGCGCAAGGCCGAACGCCTGGCTCACGCCTATGACGACCTTGAGAAGCGCATCGAAATCATCGCCGAGCAGGAGGAGCTGGGCGCCATGCGTCCGGACCTTTCTGGCGAGGACATCATGCGCATTCTTGATTTGCAGCCTTCCCGCGAGGTGGGCCAGGCCTACAACTACCTACTTGAGCTACGCATTGAAGAGGGCCAGCTTGGCCCCGAGGAAGCGGAAAAGCGCTTGCTTGCCTGGTGGTCTAGCCGATAAACTTGCAAGGTTGCCCTCAGTGGCAGCGTGCTTATTTACCCTCCTGCCATGGAAATCCCATGGCCGTTTAGTCCGAAGGAGGTGGGTTAGTTATGCACAAATATGAGCTCATGGTAATTCTCGATGCAGGCATCGACGAGCGCACCGTTGCTCCAAGTCTCGACAAATTCCTCAACGTAATCCGCAATGGAAATGGTTCCATTGACAGCGTTGACATTTGGGGACGTCGTAAGTTGGCTTACGAAATCAACAAGAAGTCAGAAGGCATCTACGCAGTTGTCAACATGACCGCAAACTCAGCAGACGTTATCGAATTGGATCGTCAGTTGAACCTATCTGAAGCCGTAATGCGCACCAAGGTGCTACGCGCTGAAGAAGCTATCTTCATGCTTAAGACTGCAGCTGCAAAGGCTGAGGCTAAGGCAAAGCACAAGGCAGCAGTCGAGAAGTAAATGGCTGGCGAAGTTAACGTAACTGTGGTTGGCAACTTAGGTGCCGACCCAGAATTGCGCTACACCCAGGGCGGTGTTGCAGTAGTAAGCGTGAACGTTGGTTCAACTCCTCGCACTTACAACCGCACTACCAACGCGTGGGAAGACGGCGAAACCGTTTGGGTTCGTTGCACCGCGTGGCGTGAAGTTGCCGAGAACGTTGCACAGTCTCTTACCAAGGGAACTCGTGTTGTCGTGACCGGTCGCCTAAAGGCACCAAGCGCATACCAGACTGCATCAGGCGAAGCCCGTGCATCACTAGAACTCGAAATCGAAGAGATCGGCCCATCGTTGCGTAGCGCAACTGCAGCCGTCACTCGTCGTGCTCGCGAAGGTGGAGCAGCAGGAGCTGTAGCCGGTGGCGATCCTTGGGGCGATGCTCCAAAGGCAAAGCCAGCATCTGACGGTGGCTGGGCAAACCCAGGCGCAGGTTCAGCTGGCGCTGACGACACCCCGTTTTAACCCCCCTAGTTCTAAAGATCTAGTTTTCAATAATTAATAGGAGTAACAAATGGCTGTACTAAAAGGTGAAAAGCGTAAGCCAAACCGCAATGCCAAGAATTCAAAGTTGGCACCACCAAAGGCAATTACCGTTGGCGTAATTGACTACAAGGATGTTTCGACACTACGTAAGTTCGTGTCAGACCGAGGCAAGATCCGTGCACGTCACATCACTGGTGTGTCTGTTCAGGAGCAGCGCCTTATCGCAAAGGCCGTCAAGAATGCACGCGAGATGGCGCTAATGCCATACGCCGGTGCAGGTCGCTAAGGAGTAATCAAACATGTCAAAACTAATTCTGACTAACGAGGTTTCAGGCCTCGGCTCAGCCGGCGACGTAGTAGAGGTAAAGAACGGCTTCGCTCGTAACTACCTACTACCTCGCGGATTCGCAGTGCTATGGACCAAGGGTGGCGAGAAGCAGGTCACTCAGATCAAGGCTGCTCGTGAATCACGCGCTCTAGCAACTGTTGAAGAGGCACAGGCTCTAAAGGCACGTCTAGAAGAGAAGTCTGTTCGTCTGTCTGTAAAGGCTGGCGTAGGCGGTCGTCTATTCGGTGCGGTTAAGACTGCCGATGTAGTTGCTGCTGTTGCAGCTGCTGGTCTTGGTGAATTGGACAAGAAGAAGGTTGAAATCAGCAGCCCGATTCGTACCACCGGTGAGCACTCAGCTACCGTGCGTCTAACCAGCGAAATCGTTGCCAACATTACCCTTCAGGTAAGCGGCAAGAAGTAATACTTCAAACAAAAAAAGAGCCCGGAGAAATCCGGGCTCTTTTTATTTAAGTCTTTAACCGACCATGTCTTTGCGACGGCCACGAGTGTGAGTCGGCTTGCACTCAAGCTTCTCCGGGTTTTTAGCGCAGTCATCGCAAAGCAGTACTAGATCTTTGCAACCGAGGTTCTGGCAGTTGTGGAAGTGATTGGTTGGTGCACCACAGCCTTCACACTCTCCGATGACTTTTGCTTCATCACTGAAGTCGGTGACCATGCGCTCATCGAAAACGTAGAGTGAACCTTCCCAAAGTCCTTTGTCTTTGAAAGTTTCTCCGTAGCGAACGATTCCACCCTGGATTTGATATACCTCTTTGAAGCCACGGTTTTGCATCACTGCTGAAAGAATTTCGCATCGGATTCCACCGGTGCAGTAGGTGACGATCGGCTTGTCTTTAAGGTGATCGTATTTTCCAGATTCAAGTTCGTTAATGAAGTCGTGTGTGGTTTCAACATCAGGCACGATTGCGTTCTTGAACTTTCCGACTTTAGCCTCGAAAGCATTTCGTCCGTCGAAGAACACAACATCGTCGCCACGATCTTCAACCAGCTTGTTAACTTCTGCTGGCTTAAGGTGCTTGCCACCATTGGTGATTCCCGAACGAGCAACTTCAATTTCTTCTGGTGCGTTGAACGCGACTAGTTCTTTGCGCGACTTAACCGAAAGGCGAGGGAAGTCATTGCCAGTACCCTCAGACCACTTGAAGTCAATCTTGCCGAAGCCAGGGTATTCCTTGGTCGCACGAACGTACTTCTTGAGGTCTTCCATGTTGCCGCCAAGCGTGCCGTTGATGCCGTGCTTCGACACAATGATTCGACCCTTTAATCCGAGTGATTCACACAGGGTTTTCTGCCACATTTTCATGAGCTCAGGGTCGGCCACCGGCGCGAAGCCGTAGTACAAGATGATTTTTTGGAGATCCACGATTCAAGTCTAATTCGGAAGCAACCTAGGATAAAGGGATGGAAATCACACCAGGCATTGACCCAAAAACCCTCAACGACAAGGTGCGTCCGCAGGATGACCTATTCGAATATATGAATGGCACCTGGATCGAGAACACCGAAATCCCGTCCGATCAGGCGATTTACGGCTCGTTCCACATCCTGCGTGATAACGCGGAAGAAGCCGTTCGCGACATTCTTGAGGATGCCGCTGCTAACCCAAGCCCAGGCGTGAGCCAGAAGATTGGCGACATGTACGGCTCATTCCTGGATGAGGAGCGTGCTGAAGAGCTTGGAGCCGCGCCGATTCAGGGCGACCTCACTCGAATCAAGCACATTTCAAACCTGGACGAAGCGACCAAGCTAATTGGCGAACTGGAGAGCCAAGGGATTTCCGGCTTGACCGGCATGTACATCGACAACGACCCTGGAAACCCAGAGCGCTATTTGGTCAACCTGTATCAGGGTGGTCTTGGGCTCCCAGACGAGGCTTATTATCACGAGGAAAAACATCAGGAAATTCGTGATGCCTACACTCCATTTATTGCCGAAATGTTTGAGTTGGCCGGTTGGTCAATCGACGATGCCAAGATTGCCGCAGAGCGAATCTTTGAATTCGAAACTGCAATCTCAAAGCACCACTGGACTAAAGTCGAATCGCGCGAAGCAGAAAAGACTTACAACTTGCGTAGTTTTGATGAGTTGCAAGAACTGAGCGCAGACTTCGACTGGTCACTTTGGCTGGCTGGTGCAGAGCTTGACAAAAAAATTCTCGATGAAGTTGTTGTCATGATGCCTAGCTTCATCGAATCATTCAAGACGATTTACACGGAACAGAATCTCGAAGTCATCAAGCTCTGGCTTGCTTGGCAGGTAATCAACTCCATGGCTCCATACCTAAGCAGTGATTTTGTGAACACACGTTTCGATTTCTACGGCAGGAAACTTACTGGAGCTCCGGAACTTCGCGCTCGCTGGAAGCGCGCAGTGCAGGCGGTTGAAGGATCACTCGGCGAAGCAATCGGTGAAATCTACGTGCAGAAGCACTTCCCCGCCGCAGCTAAAGAGCGCATGGATGTTTTAGTCGAGTATCTGATTAAGGCCTATCGAGAATCAATCACCAATTTGGATTGGATGACCGATGAAACTAAGAAGAAGGCTTTAGTAAAGCTTGAAAAATTTACACCGAAGATTGGTTATCCGGTCAAGTGGCGCGACTACAGCGCACTAGAAATTGACCGCCACGATTTGGTTGGAAACGTTCGTCGTGTTGCGGAATTTGCACACAAAAAAGAAGCCGCAAAAATTGGTTCGCCAATCGATCGCGACGAATGGTTCATGACGCCACAAACAGTGAACGCCTATTACAACCCAGGCTTCAACGAAATTGTTTTCCCAGCTTCGATTTTGCAGCCACCGTTCTTCGGTCTCGAAGTGGATGACGCGGTTAACTTCGGTGCAATCGGCGCAGTTATCGGTCACGAAATTGGTCACGGCTTTGACGACCAGGGTTCAAAGTATGACGGCGATGGTGCGTTGATTTCATGGTGGACAGATGAAGACCGTGCTGCCTTTGAGGCCCGCACCAAGAGCCTGATTGGCCAGTACGACCAGCTCAGCCCGGCGCAGTTAGACGACTCACACAAGGTAAACGGCGCATTCACCATCGGCGAGAACATCGGCGACTTGGGTGGACTTTCCATTGCTCTTAAGGCTTATCGCATGGCTTGCGCAGATAAGGGAGTCGACCCTGATGCCAAACTTGACGGCTTCACTGGTACCCAGCGTTTATTCATGGCATGGGCACTTGGTTGGCGCGGCAAGGGCCGAGACGAAATCATGATTCAACGTCTTGCTACCGACCCGCACTCTCCAGCTGAGTTCCGCTGCAATCAAATCGTTCGCAATATCGATGCGTTCTATGAAGCATTCGACGTAACTCCTAGTGACAAGATGTGGCTCGCTCCTGAAGAGCGCGTCACTATTTGGTAACACATGAAACTCTGGTTGCGTTTAATTTGGGCGTTGGCGTCTTGGCGTTCGCGTTCTAGGTTGCACATGAGCGATGTCGGCATTCGAGAATTTCGTGTATGGCCGACAGACCTCGATGTTTTTAATCACATGAACAATGGTGTGTTTCTAACTTTGCTTGATCTTGGACGTTACGATCTTTCGCTACGTGCCGGATTGTGGCAGCACTGGAAAAAACTTGGTTGGTATCCAATTGTGGTTGCTAGCAATATCACATTTCGTAAATCGCTTTTGGCTTGGCAAAAATTTCAAATTGAAACCAAAGTAATCGGCTGGGATGCCGAGGCGTTTTATTTCGAACAACGCTTTGTTGCCAACGCAGAAATTTGCGCTGTGGCCGTGGTGCGCATTCGATTCTTAAAACGAATTCGTGGCATCGTGACACCTGCTGAAGTGCTCGCTGAATCAAACTGGGATGGCAAAGAACCGAAGCTGCCAAAATGGGTGAGCGATTGGGCAAGAGCATCGCTGCTTCCGCGTTTGAAGGAACCAGCACCTTCGATTTGGAAATAACTAGTTCTTTAAAACCAGTTTCATAAACCCAGGCGTAGCGGCAATCTGTCCATCGGCGAGAATTGCCATTGCCTCCAAATCTGGAATTGCATCGATTCGAGCCAACGAGTTCGGCCCTTCAGCGAATGCGGCGGTAGCCCAGATATCTGCCTCGACAAGATCCTTGGCAAGTACGGAAATCTGCATCATCGCCTTGGCAGGATCGGTGTCAGACTTTGGGTTCCAGATGTGCGAACCGCGCTCGACCGAACCGCTGGTCGCCATCGCTCGGAACGCAGTTCCTGTTAGGTCGACCACGGCCAAGGCACCGGCTTCAGGGTCGGCAATGCTTACTGGCTTGGACACTGCAATGCGCCAATCAAGCTCACCAGTGGCCCCATCGGCAATCAGCACGTCGCCACCGGCGTTGAGTGTAAAGTCCGAGATTCCGCTTGAAATCAGGGATTCAGCAGCGCGCCTTGCCGCCCAGGTCTTCACCAGTCCACTTGGGTCAAAGGTGTGTTCGGCGGTAAATGGACTGAACCAACCGTCGGTGATCCTCTGCCAATGCTCGCACTCATCCCACACTTGGCTGACTTCGGGTGGGCACTTTGCTACCGAAGTCTTGCCAGCCGCCAGCTGACTCAGTGGAGACTTGGGTTTGTAGAGCGAGAAGATTCGATCGGCTTCGTGCAGAATTTCACACGCCTCAGCAATGCTTCGATTGAAATCGGCAACGTCGTATCTGCCCTGGAACCGGAATCCGGTGCCCATGCAAAGTTCAACGTGTTCGAAGGTTTGCATTAAGCCAATTTCGAAAGTGCAGACTCGAGGGCTTGCTTAAACGCATCGGTGGTGAAAGTTGCGCCACTCAAATTACCGAATGAAGTTCCGTTTGCCGAAATGGCATCTTTCACGAGATAGCTAAAAGCTTGCTCGCGACCTGCGGTTGCATCGGCTTGCACCAAATCAACCGCGGTAATTTTTCCATTTGCCTCAGTGACTTTTACCTGAATGTTTCCGTACTGATAACCGATTGAATCTCCAGTCGCACTTCCAGAAACTGCAGATGAATTTGCGGATGCACTAGGCACGGTTCCATGCGATTGCAGAAGTAATGCTCCCGCAACGCTAAGCCCGAGAAGACCTAGTCCCTGAATAACGCCTTTAGAATTTCGCAAGTGCCGACTCCAATGATTGTTTGAATGCGTTTGTTGTGTAGGTGGCTCCGCTAAGGTTTCCAAAACCAGAACCGTTCGCCTGAATTGCGTATTGCACGAGGTAAGGAAATGCTGCTGCGCGTCCGTGAGTTGCGACTGATTGCAAATAAGTGATCTCGGTTATTTTTCCGCTGACCTTAGTCACCTTTACTTGCACAGGACCGAAACCAGATTCGACGGCATCGCCAGTCTTGGTCACACCAGCTGATGAAGTTGTGCTTGTCGATTTTGTAGCCGACGCAGATGGTGATGGCGAGCTCGATGCAGATGTTGCGGGCTGTGGCGCAGTGTTGGTGCTTTCGCTTCCCGCACTAGAACCTGCGGCAACCTCGGTTGTCGCTACCGGATTTGGTGTAGCCGATGCGCTCGCTTCGGTGATCGGACTCGCGCTTTCGGTGGGCCCTGAAAAGACATTGGTCGATGCAGTAGCCGTGGTACCAAGCTGGTAACTAAGACCAAGGATGCCAAGACTGATTGCACCGACTGCCGTTTTAGTTGACTTTCTCACCAGGCAAACTCCTCTGCGTGAATTTGACGCTCTTCAACGCCAGCGGCCTTCATAGTTTTCTCAACGTTTCTGGTCCAGGCCGTCGGTCCACAGATGTAGACATCAGACTCGGTGATGTCAGGCACGAGATCCTTTAGACGCTCAAGGTCTGAGCGCCCAGAAAAGTCCGCGTTCATCCAGCTGGTGCCGACACCACGTCGTCCTTCGAGTTCGATTAATCGGAATCCACGCTGTGCTGCGATGGCACGAGTCTCGTCGAGTAGCGCGGCATCCTCCTGGCTACGCAGACGGTAAATGATGGTGACATCATGTGGACGAGCTGCCATTTGCTCTGCGAGAGCACGAATCGGCGGAATGCCGATACCTGCAGCCACCAGCACGACTTTTTCGCGAGTGCGTCGCTCTTCGGTGAACACACCGTAAGGGCCTTCGAGCATGATCGGAGTGCCAGGCTTCAACGATTGCATCAACTTGGTGTCGTCGCCACGGTCGGCCACGGTAAAGCGAACAAATTTATTGTTTGGTGCGGCAGAGATTGAGAATGGGTGAGGTCTCCACCAATCACGAGCGGTGAGAATTCGTACGAGATAGAACTGTCCCGCAGCTCCACCGAGCTTCGCTATGTTTTTGCCAGTTAGGTAAATCGAAACTGCATCGCTCGATTCACGTACGACAGTTGATACTCGTAGTGAGTGACGAAGTCCGCGCAAAATAGGGCGAAGAATGCGATACCAAACCACGTTTACCAAAACGAACAGGTAGAGCGCAATCCAATAGGTCATGGCAATTGGCTTACCTGCGATGTCGCTGCCGGTGGAGAACTGGTGAGGAATCGCCAGTAGCACGGCACCATAAGCAAAGATGTGTACTAGATACCACGCTTCATACGTGACAGCCTTGCGGGCAAAGTTCAGCGATGTGACGACAACCATGATCATCAAAACCAATGCACCGGTCGCGAGCAAAATATCGCCGATTGAAAGTAGCGATAAAAATTCAGTGATTACATCGACATTTGCGACGATTGCGTATTGCACAACAGATGCGATGAAGTGAGCCAAAACCAAATACAAAATTGGCTTGCCAAGTTTTTTGTGAGCTGTGGTTGCCCGGTCGTGACCGTAGTAGTGGTCAATCCATGGAATGCGCGCGATAAGGAGAATGTCAATCAGGAGTAGGTTGGTGGCAACCAGCGCGGTGAGACGATCGATTGCGCCGAGAATCGATGATGGGTCGGTGAATGTCTTAAGGCCGCCATCGATAAGAAACATTGCGGTTACGGCGATAACTGAGAACCAGGCGAGACCTTCAATGAAGTCCTGACCCCGCTTTAGCTCGAGGTACTTCTTCATGCCCAATCGAACCTTTTGGTTCGGCTGGGTGAATATCATCTGGTTCATGCCTAAAGTCTGTTTTCTCAACATGGGAGTTGTCTGGGAACGGCCCGAGAGCCTCCTGTAATTTTCTCAGGCAAAAGCGGGCGTATCCTGAAG
>JBJTNZ010000116.1:0-2805 GCA_046074345.1 Micrococcales bacterium
GAGGCGCAGCTTCCTGGAGTTGATGTTTTGACCATCGGTGAAGTGCTTGATCGTGCCGAGTTGGTGGTGCTGGCCATTCCCGATTCCGAGCTCGAAGCAACCATCGGTGGGTTCAGTGAGGCACACCTGTGGAAGGCCGGCCAACTTGTCGCCCACACCAGCGCCAAACACGGTTACTCGGTGCTCGGCTCCGCATCGCAGCAGGGAGTAATTCCGCTGGCGATTCATCCGGCGATGAGGTTTACCGGCACGAGCGTTGATCTGGCTCGGCTTCGTGAATCCTTTTGCGGAGTATCAGCGCCCAAGGTTGCCTTACCAATCGTTCAGGCACTGGTTATCGAGATGGGTGCCGAGCCGGTGATCATCGCGGAAGACCAGCGTGAGGCATACGCCGAAGCGTTTGAGGTAGCCACTAATTTCTCAGCGATGGTGGTCAACCAAGCAATCGGGCTGCTCGACTCGGTTGGAATCGAAAACTCACGGGGAATCATCGCACCAAGTGTGCGCAGCGCTGTGGAATCCGCCCTTGCCGATGGGCACCATCCGCTCGATCCTTTCGAACATTTTTCAGAATGAATTGCTAGACCATCAGACTGGTAAGGTGACGGGTAAGGAACGGGGGGAACCACATGAACGCCAAATTTAAGTCCAAAGCCACTATCGTTCTTCTCGCAGCGATGTCCCTGTCACAGGTCCAAGTTTTGTTGACCCCAGAGAGAGCTTTTGCAGAGGCTCAAGTATCTGACATAACTGTAAGGGCTTCCGCTTCTGAGGGAGATCTCACGCTCGAATGGAGCGACCCATCCACTTCACAAAGTCTGAATATTTCAGCACCGGGTCTAAATTTGAAAGACCTAGTGGATCAAGGCACAACAGAAGTGAGTGGATTTGATCCGAGAGAGCATATTTCTGTAGTCATAGAAGTCAGGTCCGATGTCTCCGGTTCGCTATTGAACGAGATAGTCAAAGAAACCGGATATACTCCGGCTGAAGCTGCCGCTGGATTCGAAGCGGTGGAGGTGAAGTCCATAGATTTAGTGATGCCTGTGTCAGGTGTCACTTCCACGTCGGCAGAAGCCGCAACGCAACCTAGTGCGACAAGTTTTCGCTACACAACTTTCATACCTGAAGAAAAAGTTTATGACTTCATGGTGAATCTCTGTCCGGAATCCCTTGGAAGTTACTTTATGGGTGACAATCGAACTTTTGATTCGAGCAGTGCCTCATTCAGGACTCGAGTAAATGTGAGAGTTGACTGGATTGCAGGTGGACTGGTGAGTTTCACCAAGACTGCCGGCGTTAGTACCGCTTACATCTATGTACGCCTTAGCGATTACATCGGCTACTACGTAAAGGCATCGGACTACGCAGACTTAGGTGAGGTTACAGTCAAAACTAGGTATTCATCTCCAACCCATGTGGTTTTCACAATGGACCACAATGCTGTGGATCCACTCTGCAAAGCAGCAGTAGAGAAAAATGCGGGGATAAAGTACCACTACGATGTCACAGTGCAACGATCTGGAAACTACGGATTAATTGGTTGGGCACTACGTGCCCCGGCTCATGAGGCGTACATCAGGGACTCCGAGTCTACGTCCTGGAAACCGGTATTCCAGCGAGAGAACAAGGGTTTCTACTGCCTGCTTTGGAATGACTTTCCCGGCTGCAAGGCTGAATCAAACTATTCCGGATTGGTTCAATGACTTTTTTCGGGTTCCGCCAAAACACTTCATTCCGAGTAATCGGAGCGAGCGTATTAGCTTGGCCGATTACAGGCATTGTGACTAGTTTGGTTTTCTCTCAAACCACCATGCTTGATTCAGAGAAGGACCTCTCAACCTGGACTTTAGCGTACCGCTGGGTGTGGACCAATTTGTGGATCGCACCCATGTATGGCGGCATTTTTCTTGGTCATTTCGTTTTTCTGGCTGGGCTCTTTCTCTATGCAAACCTGACGCTTATCCGGCACCAAGAACGTAAAAGGAGCCTAATGGCTTCGGCAACATTGCTCGCTGGAGTGATTCTCAAAGCCGCCTCATACACATTCTTAATGGGCTGGCACTGGGAAACGCTGCTGCTGATAGCAGATAGCCTGGCGGCACTTTTGGTTGTCTACCTAACCCGACCTCGGGCAAGTGAGTCTTCATTAGTCTTGTAGAAATGAAACTCGTTCACAACACCGCCGAATTAGAACAGCTCGTGGCAGCCGCAAAAGCGGAGGGCAAGCGCGTTGGATTTGTGCCGACCATGGGTGCATTGCACGAAGGCCATCTGCGCCTCGTTGACATGGCCCGCGAAAAGGCCGATCTCGTAGTTGTGAGCATCTTTGTAAACCCACTGCAGTTTGGCGAGGGTGAAGATTTCGATAAATATCCCCGCACGCTAGAGGCAGATTGCGAAGCACTTGAAACTCGCAACTGTGACATCATTTTTGCGCCGAGCGCGGCCGAGGTTTATCCGCAAGATGGAAAGCCAGGCAAGCCAACCGAGCGGGCCGGCATCATCGGAAGCACCTTTGAAGGCGCTGCTCGTCAGGACACTTCGATGGCATGCTCACCGTGGTCGGTCGTTTGCTTCAGATGGTTGATCCTGATGTCGCGGTTTTTGGGCAAAAAGATGCTCAACAGGTGTTCATGGTTCGAAAGTTGATCGGCGCTAAGTATCGGGATGTTGAACTTGTTGTGGCCCCGACCGTTCGAGAGCACTCGGGTTTGGCAATGTCGAGTCGAAACCGCTACCTCACCCCTGCGCAAAGAGAAACCGCAACGGTGATCTCGAAAGCGTTGCGGGCTGTCGACTTTG
>JBJTNZ010000117.1:0-13797 GCA_046074345.1 Micrococcales bacterium
CCAACCCAGAGCTTTGGGAATTCATTTCGACGGCCCAACTTGACCAGATATGCGGCAAGGATTCCAACGATGAGCGCGGCTTCTAGGCCCTCACGGAACCCGATGATTAAATTTGCCAGCATGTGTTTGCCTTTCTGCCCAGTATCAGCTGGGTTTTGAGTACTTAGGTGAGCCTAAGTTAGGTAAACCTAAGTTGTCAAGCGTCAATAGCCAAGCGGACTCCAGCCCACCTCGCTTAAAGTAGACACATGGCAAAGCCGACTCTTTCATCACGCAGGACTCTTATTGTCCATGCGCACCCGGACGACGAGAGTCTATTTACCGGACACGTGATTGCAGATCGACTTCATGCCGGCGGTGAGGTCTATGTGCTTACCCTCACCCGTGGTGAGCGTGGCAAGATGAAGCTCGAAGAACTCAAGGGGCTTGAAGGGCAACTAGCCTCCATGGGTGCTTTCCGAGCAGGGGAATTGCGTGTTGCTTTCGATGCATTCAAACAAGCCGGAGGCAAACTTCACCACTCATTCGCAGGTACTCGCAAATTTCTAGATAGCGGAATGCGCATCAACGCGATGGGCAAGCCAACCAAGAAACATCGCGTGGATGAAATGTCCTTGGCAGCTGCGGGTACCGCTGTAATTGCTGAAGATATTTTGAATGTGATCAAAGACTTTAAGCCGGACGCAGTAATTACCTATAACTCAAAAGGCGGTTTCGGCCACCCTGATCACAAGATGGCTCACCAGGCTACTGCGATGGCACTTCGTCAGTATCGTCGCTTACGCAAAGGTAAAGGGCCACAGTTTTGGGTGATCGCCGAAAACGGTGAACGCTTTGATGTGCAAGTAGGTGGAGCAAAAACTGCACCGATAAAGAAAGCCGCACTAGAAGCTCACGCATCACAGGTAGCAATCATGCCCGAAACTTACTCGGTAGTTCGCGGCAAAGAAATTCGCTATGACGCTCCAGAAAAACTTCGCGCCGCGAATCCGAGCCCCTTGGTATTACTACGACCGCTATTAACTATTTTTTGGGCAACGCCACTTGGAGTATTGCTTGGATTGGCCGGCACGCTTTTGCACTCGGTAAAAACGACCGACAGCTCGGCATTCCCAATCGGTCTGGTTGTCGCGCTGACCATGGTGTTTGCGCTGACGCTCGCACTTCGACTCATGCGAAATTCACGCGGTGCGCTTTATCTCACTTCGCTGGTATTCATTGGCACGGTCTTTTGGTTGGCGCAAAAGCAGCCAGGCGGGGAAGTACTTATCCTTGGTAATCAACTTGGTGATACTTGGGCCTACGGTTCGATCATTATCTGTGCCGTAATTATGTTGTTCCCTCGACTTCACCCCGGTAACTGGCGCCGCAGCGCGGCTGGCCACCGTTAAACTGGACGCAGAAAGAGAGAAATCGTGACCTACGTTATTGCGCTTCCTTGTGTCGATGTCAAAGACAAGGCATGTATCGAAGAATGCCCGGTTGACTGTATTTACGAGGGTGACCGCATGCTTTACATCCACCCGGATGAGTGCGTGGACTGCGGAGCCTGCGAGCCAGTGTGTCCAGTTGAGGCGATCTACTACGAGGATGACCTTCCATCGCAGTGGGCTGACTACTACAAAGCGAATGTCGAATTTTTCAACAATGTTGGTTCACCAGGCGGTGCGGCAAAAGTCGGACTAATCAACGATGACCATGAGCTAATCAAGGCTCTTCCTCCGCAGGCTGAGTAATTTTGTTCGATCGACTGCCCGAATATCCGTGGGAACAACTTAAGCCATACTCGGCAAAAGCTGCACTTCACGAGCGAGGCGCTGTTGATCTTTCGGTCGGTTCGCCGGTCGACCCAACTCCATCAATCATTCAAGAAGCGTTAAATGCATCTTCCAATGCACCCGGATATCCATCTACCGGTGGTTCGGTTGAATTTAAAAATGCGGTTGTCGAGTGGTTCGCACGTCGTCGTGGCGTTGAAGGACTTACTCCTGATCAAGTAATGCCAACAATTGGTTCGAAGGAACTCATTTCGTTTTTGCCACTGCTAATGGGTCTTGGTCCTGGTGATGTTGTAGTTCAACCAAAGGTTGCTTACACCGCATACGTTGTCGGCGCCGCGCTTTGTGGAGCTCAAATTATTTCCGAAGATGATCCGTCGAAGTGGCCGTCAAACACAAAACTGGTTTGGATTAACTCTCCTGGAAACCCAGATGGTCGAGTAATTGATGTGCACGAGCTTAAAGCTGCGGTAGATCGCGCGCGAGAACTTGGTGCGCTTCTTGCCAGTGACGAATGCTACGCAGAACTCGGCTGGGATGACTGGTCAGAAAAATTGATTCCTTCTGCTTTAGACCCAAGGGTTTGTGGCAATTCACATGAAGGCATTCTGGTTTGTTACTCACTAAGCAAACAGTCAAACCTCGCCGGTTATCGTGCGGCATTTGCCGTTGGGGAAGCAAAGCTCATTAAGGGGTTGGTGAATCTCCGTATGCACTCGGGTTTGAATACCCCCGCCCCGATGCAGAAAGTCATGACTGTCGCGCTCGGGGACTATGAGCACGTTGCTGTTGAAAAAGAGCTATATCGAGAACGCCGAGAAATCTTGCTTGCGGCCGTTCGTGGCTACGGCTTTGAACTGAGCGACAGCCAAGCCGGCCTGTACCTCTGGGCAACCCTTGGTGAGGACTGCTGGAAGACCGTGGATCGAATGGCTGAACTTGGAATTGTGGTGGTGCCTGGCACCTTCTACGGAGAACACAGCACCCAGCATGTTCGCTTTTCGCTCACTGCTACAGACGCCAAGATTGAGGAAGCCGCAAACCGCCTGAGGAATGCGGTTAGGCTTTAGACAAAGCACAAGTACCCAGAAACCAGAGCCACAGGAGCCTGATTTTGACCGACCAAAACTCGAATGCAGCAAGCATCACCGTTGGTGATCAGACCACAGCACTGCCAATCATTCAGGCCACCGACGGGCACTCAGCGCTCGACATTTCAAAGCTAGCCGCTGCCACCGGGCTCAACACTTTTGATCTAGGTTTCGTAAACACTGCAGTCACTCGTTCTGCAATTACTTTCATCGACGGCGAAAAGGGAATTCTGCGATACCGCGGTTACCCGATTGAAGAGCTTGCAGGTGAGAAGAGTTTCTTAGAAAACGCCTATCTCTTGATTTATGGCGAGCTACCAAGTGCAAGTGAATTCGGAAACTTCGAAGACCGCATTCGTCGCCACACCTTGGTACACGAGGACTTGAAGAATCTTTTCCACGCGATGCCACAAAACGCACACCCGATGTCTGTGCTTTCTGCGGGAGTATCTGCGCTTTCGACTTTCTATCAGGACTCACTGAACCCTCACGACGACAAGCAGGTCGAGCTTTCGACTATTCGACTGCTTGCTAAGTTTCCTGTGCTTGCTGCTTATGCGCACAAGAACTCACTAGGCCAGGCGCTGCTTTACCCAGATAACTCGCTGAGTTATGTTGAGAACTTCTTGCGCTTGAGCTTTGGCAACATGGCAGAGGAATACACCCAGAACCCTGTGGTCACCAAGGCCCTCGACACTTTGTTTACATTGCACGCTGACCACGAGCAGAACGCGTCAACTTCGACCGTTCGTCTTGTTGGTTCGACACAGGCAAATCTGTTTGCATCTGTATCAGCTGGTATCAACGCCTTGTTTGGCCCACTTCACGGTGGCGCAAACGAGGCTGTGATTGACATGCTCACTTACATCAAGGAGAGTGGCGAGTCTGTTCAGCGCTATGTTGACCGCGTGAAGAACAAGGAAGACGGAATTCGCCTGATGGGCTTCGGTCACCGTGTTTACAAGAGCTTTGACCCACGCGCCAAGATCGTGAAGAGAACCGCGGATTCGGTGCTTTCAGATCTCGGTATCAACGATCCACTACTGGATATTGCAAAAGAGCTCGAAGCTGCAGCACTCTCAGACTCATACTTCGTCGAGCGCAAACTTTACCCTAACGTCGACTTCTACAGCGGTGTGATTTACAAGGCGATGGGCTTCCCGCCGCACATGTTCACCCCATTGTTCGCACTTGGTCGTTTGCCTGGCTGGATTGCGCACTGGCGTGAAATGATGACTGATACATCTACCAAGATTGGTCGCCCACAGCAGGTTTACGTGGGTCCGGTAGAGCGCCACGTAAAGTAATTAGTTTTTCACTAACCAGCTGACGACGGTATCGCCGTAATTCTTTTTTTCTTCGAATTCGTAACCGGCTGGAAAATTCAATTCTTCAGACCTGCTTGACCGTTCCACGATTATCACTGCATCTTTGCTAAGCCTTGGCAAAAGGCTTTCGAGTTCAGATTCAATTTGTGAGTTTTCAATCTCATAAGGAGGGTCGATGAAAACCAAATCGTATTCGGCAGAGTCGTTTGCTAGAAATGCGCTAACCGCTTTGTTGATTACTTTGACGAAAACCTCGACACCCTGTTTTTCGAGAGCGCGTTGAATGGTGTTTGCATTCTGGATACAGACCGCGGCTGCCTTGCCATCTTTTTCCACAAGAAATGCAGATTTTGCTCCGCGACTTAGCGCTTCTAGTGCCAATGCTCCAGTGCCGGCATAAAGATCCAGAGTCCTGGCTTCTTCGATTGCTCCTCGTGATTCGAGGCGGCTGAAGATGCTCTCGCGAATCCGGTCACTTGTGGGTCTGGTGCTTTTGGCTGGCGAGGCAAGTTTCAAACTGCCCGCTACTCCACCGATTATTCGTGTCATTTGTCGCCAAGCCTAACCTGTCGACAAAGATTGAAGCATGCTGTTGCCCGAAGACTCGCTCGTCACCTACCTTGGTGACCGCACGGCAAAGGCGTTTGCAAAGCACCTTGAGCTAAAGACCGTAAGCGACCTACTCCAGCATTTTCCTCGGCGCTATTCCAGCAGGGGAGAGTTGACTCCGATTACTGATTTGCCACCGGATGAAGCGGCGACCGTGGTGGCTGACGTGGTGGATGTGCGCGAGCGGTACATGCGCGGCAAGGCCGGAAACATCCTCGAGGTTCGCATCACGGATGGCGAAGGATATCTTTCGCTTACATTTTTCAACCAGGCTTGGCGAGCTAAAGAACTCAAGCCGGGGGTTCGAGGATTATTCGCTGGCAAGATCACGTCTTATCAGGGCAAACTTCAGTTGGCGCATCCAGACTATGAGCTGTTTCCCGAGGAGATCAGCGATGAGGATGCAAAGAAATGGGCAGACCTACCAATTCCGATTTATCCTGCCGCATCTAAGGTTTCGACTTGGATGATTCAGCGAGCTGTGGGAGTCTTGCTCGACGTGCTGCCACCGATTGTGGATGAACTAAGCGAAGAAATTGTTCGCAAAAATAATTTGCTGTCGCTCGATAAAGCAATCAGGGACATTCATCAGCCGGCTGTAACTCACGATTGGCAAGCCGCGAGAGACACACTTCGTTTCCACGAAGCATTCCTACTGCAGGGCACGCTGCTTCGGCGAAGACTCGAAAGTAAAACTATCCAAGCCACCTCGCGAGCTGCAGGAAAAATTCTTGAAGATTTTGATAAAGCGCTCCCGTTCACGCTAACCAAGGGTCAGGTTGAAGTCGGGAATCAAATACTCGACGACCTTGCGCAGGAACATCCGATGCATCGAATGCTGCAGGGTGAAGTTGGTTCCGGAAAAACTCTGGTGGCGGTTAGGGCGATGCTCGCGGTTGCCGAGAGTGGTGGTCAATCTGCCCTGCTCGCACCGACTGAAGTTTTGGCCGCACAGCATTTGCGTTCGATTAGAAAAACACTCGGCGAGGAGCTTTCCGAGAAATTGGGTTTGACCCTACTCACCGGACAGATGTCTACGGCAGACCACAAACGAGCCCTATTGCAAATCGTCAGTGGCAAGGCACAAATCGTGGTTGGCACGCACGCCCTAATCTCCGAGAAGGTCGAGTTTTTTGACCTCGGCTTGATAGTCATTGATGAGCAGCACCGATTCGGCGTGGAGCAACGAGAGGCCTTGCGGCTAAAGGGTAAGCAGCCGCCTCATGTACTAACCATGACGGCCACTCCGATTCCGCGAACGCTTGCCGTCAGCGTCTTCGGTGATTTGGATATCTCTACCCTCACTGAACTTCCAGCCGGTCGACAAGGAATTACCTCGCATGTCGTTCAGCAGTCGCAATCGGCTTTGGTCGCCCGAACCTGGAGTCGCATTGCTGAGGAAGTGGCAAGTGGGCGACAGGCGTTCGTAGTTTGTTCTCGTATTGATGACAGTGAAAAAACCACAGCCGAGGAAAACGAAGTTGAAGAGGGTGCACCTGCTCTTGCTACCGTGGTCGGAATGGTTGAGGCTCTTCGCAACATTCCAGTGCTAGCTCAACTCAAAATCGAGGCACTGCACGGCAGGCTATCTTCCGAGGAAAAGGAAGATGTCATGACTCGGTTTGCGAATCGTGAAATCGACGTTTTAGTTTCCACGACGGTGATTGAGGTTGGTGTCGACGTACCAAATGCCACCGTCATGGTTGTGCTGGATGCGGATCGTTTCGGCATTAGTCAGTTGCATCAGCTACGTGGTCGTGTGGGTCGCGGTGGAAATGCAGGATTGTGTTTGTTGCTTACTGCGGCTGAGCCGGGGAGTGTTGCACTCGAACGAGTAACTGCGGTGGCGAGCACGCTCGATGGATTCAAGCTGAGCGAAATCGACCTCGAACTTCGCCGAGAAGGAGATGTGCTGGGAAGTAATCAATCGGGCGGTCGAAGTAGTCTCAAATTACTAAGAGTCATTCGAGATGCGGATCTGATTCAGGATGCCCGAGGTCAAGTGGAGAAACTATTTGCTGCAGATCCAACGCTGGAAAAACATCAACTATTAGCTGAGGCACTTGATGCCATTGAGAAATCCGCTCAAGACAACCTGGCCAAAAACTAATACCCTTTAGACATGCCAAAAATCGCTGTCTACCCAGGTAGTTTCGACCCCATAACTTTCGGTCACCTCGACATCGCAGCTCGCGCAGCCGGCTTGTTTGACGAACTTCACATCGTGGTGGTGCACAATCCCGCCAAGACCCCGTTTTTCACTAGTGAAGAGCGAGTCTCGCTAATTGAGGCTAGTTTCAGCGAGGCTGCTCGATTTGGCAAGGCGTTCCCTTCCAGCAAGCAGGCCAAGGTAATCGTTTCCACCATGGACAATGGGCTCCTGGTCGATTACTGCAAGAAGGTCGGTGCTTCGGTACTAATCAAGGGTGTACGAAACAACGCAGACCTTGAGTATGAATTGCCAATGGCTCGCGTAAACCGAGACCTGGCTGCGGTAGAGACTGTATTCATGCCAGCCGACCCATCCCAGGGCTTTGTCTCGAGCAGCCTGGTCAAGCAGGTAGCCGAGCTAGGCGGTTCAGTCGATAAGTACGTGCCTTCGGCAGTGGTCAAAGCTCTGAAGGCCAAGCGCTAATGGCTAAATCGGTTTACACCGTAAATGTGCATGATTTGATGCACAAAGCGGGGCAGATGCGAGTGCATCGCCTCGAACTCGACCTTCCAGAAGCCATGGGCAACGGCATCGCTGCCATCCCAGTGGGTGAGGAAATGGATGTTGATCTGCGCCTTGAGTCGGTTCACGAGGGTATTTTGGCCACGGGAGAGGTCTTCTCAGAGGCAAAAGCGGAGTGCAGCCGCTGTCTAGACCCAGTGACCATCCCCGTTGAGGTGGATTTCCAAGAGCTTTTCGCCTATTCTTTAACCAACGAGGATGACTTCGCTATTGAAGACGAGAATATCGATCTTGAACAGGTCATCTTAGATGCGGTGGTTCTAAGCCTCCCATTCCAACCAATTTGTAAAAAAGATTGTTTAGGTCTTTGCGCGGATTGCGGCGAACGGTTAGCTGACAACCCCCACCACGTTCACGAAGCAGCGGTTGATCCGCGGTGGAACGAACTGAAAAAGCTTAAGGAAGATTGACATGCCAGTACCAAAGAGACGCCTCAGCCGCAGCCGCACTCACGCACGCCGCTCGCAGTGGAAGGCAGCACCGATTGCCTTGGTCAAGACCATCGAAAACGGAAAGGTTGTTTACAGCCTTCCTCACCGTGCGAAGGTTGTAACCGACTCAAACGGCACCGCATTGTTCATGGAGTACAAGGGCCGCAAGGTCGCTGACGCTTAACTCAAACTTGAGTTAGTGGAGTCATGAAACTCGATGAACTGAGCGCAAAGCTCGGAGTCGAAATTGACCGTGACTTGTTAAAGCTCGCACTAACTCACCGTTCGTACTCATACGAACACGGCAATACACCCAACAACGAACGACTCGAATTTCTCGGGGACTCGGTGTTGGGTTTTGTCGTTACTAGCCACATTTATGAAACCCTCACCGATCTTCCTGAAGGTGAGATGACCAAAGTCAAAAACGCAGTGGTTTCTGCGCGCGCGCTCGCGGTGATTGCCGGAGCACTCGGCATCGGTGATTACCTTCTGCTTGGCAAGGGAGAGCTCGCAACCGACGGACGCAACAAACCGAATCTCCTTGCTGATGCATTCGAAGCGATTCTCGGCGCTGCTTTTATTTCGCTGGGTTATGACGCAGCACGCTTGCTCGTAGAAAAGTTTGTTTTCCCACTTCTCGACAACCCGGACGACCTCCGCGCCAACAGCGACCCTAAGACCACACTGCAGGAACGCGTTCAGGCTCTGGGCCGCGGCACACCAAACTACAAGACCCGCTTTGAAGGCCCCGACCACGACCGTCAGTATTTCTCCACCCTGCTGATCAACGGCGAAGAAATAAGCAGTGGTGAGGGTCGCACTAAGAAATCAGCCGAGACTGCTGCCGCAGTAAAAGCACTCGATGTTTTGATTGACGCTGTGCCAAAGGTTAAGAAACCGAGAAAGCGACGCTAGTGCCAGAGTTACCTGAGGTCGAAACAGTACGCGCCGGCCTGGCTCCAGCACTCACAAACTCAACCGTTAAATCAATCGATATTCTCGATGTGCGCAGTCTGAAGCGCCATCTCGCTGGCCCAAAGGATTTTGTAAAAACTTTGGTTGGAGCGAAGATTCTCGGCGTTGTCCGACGCGGCAAATTTCTTTGGATGCCACTAGAGATTCCCGGCCAGTCTTCACCATTGGCATTGGTTGGGCACTTAGGTATGAGCGGGCAAATGCTGTTGCGCAAACCCGGTGCGACTGAAGACAAACTAACCAGAGTAGTAATTCATGCTGAAACTGCTCGAGGTAAGCAAATTGAATTCCGATTCATTGACCAGCGAATATTTGGCTCTTTAGCCATAGATGAACTTGTCCATACGGCCGATGGAAAACCAGGTGGGTTTAGCGACGGAATTGGTAAAGGCAAATGGTGGCTCGACTTAATCCCAGCCTCAGCTGCGCATATAGCGCGCGATCCAATTGACCAGGATTTTGACGAAGATATCGTGCAAGCAAAATTTAGGAAGAAAGCATCCGGGGTTAAGCGAGTCTTGCTAGACCAGCAGGTGCTTTCCGGTATCGGCAATATCTACGCGGATGAAGCGCTTTGGCAAACCAAGCTCCACTATGACCAGCCGGCTAACACGATTTCACGTAAGACTTTCGATGAGTTGATAGCCGCGGTCAAGGAAATCCTCCGGTCAGCCGTTGCACAGGGTGGTACTTCCTTCGATGAGCAATACAAGGACGTAAATGGTGAGAGTGGCTATTTCGACGTCTCACTAAATGCCTATGGAATGACCGATCAGCCGTGTCCTCGCTGCGGCACCCCAATCAAGCGTGATTCTTGGATGAATCGGGGCTCTCATTTCTGCCCAAAGTGCCAAAAGGCCCGTCCCAGAGCCTGACCCGGTGGCAAAAGCGACCCGTTGAATAGGGTATTTTGGTCTAGTTAGGCGTGAAGTTCGCCGCCGAAAAGACTAAAGGGGTGTCAGCGCTTGTATCTAAAGAGCCTCACCCTCAAGGGCTTCAAATCCTTCGCCCAACCGACCACCTTCGAATTTGAGCCAGGCGTTATTGCCATCATTGGTAAAAACGGTCACGGTAAGTCAAATGTCTTCGACGCCATCGCCTGGGTAATGGGTGAGCAGGGCGCCAAGTCTCTTCGAGGCGAAAAGATGGAAGACGTCATCTTTAAGGGAAGTGCCACCAAGGGGCCACTTGGTCGTGCAGAAGTCTTGCTGACGATCGACAACTCAGATGGCGCACTTCCAATCGACTACTCAGAAGTAACCATCTCTCGTACTCTGTTCCGCAATGGCGGAAGCGAGTATGCAATCAATGGCGATACCTGCCGTCTCTTGGATGTTCAGGAACTGCTGAGCGACTCTGGTCTTGGACGCGAGATGCACGTAATCGTCGGGCAGGGAAAGCTCGCTGAAATTTTCACTGCGTCACCGCAGGAGCGTCGCGGGTTCATTGAAGAGGCCGCTGGAATTCTGAAGCACCGCCGACGCAAAGAAAAGACAGAGCGCAAGCTTGAGGCGATGCAGATTAACCTCACTCGTCTAAACGATCTTGCCGGTGAAGTTCGTAGACAGTTAAAGCCACTTGGTCAGCAAGCTGAAGTTGCACGACAGGCCCAGGGTATTGCGGCAACAGTTAGAGATGCTAAAGCTCGTTTGCTCGCATACGACATCACCGAATTGCACAACGCACTCGAGCACACTGCTAAGAACGAAACCGACAGCAAGGCTGAGCGAAACATTATTCAGCAGCTCATCGAAACAAACTCTCAGAGAATTCGTGCGATCGAATCTGCTCAGGTTTCAGGCGAACTAGATGGCGCTCGCAATCTTTCGTACCAATTTGATGCTCTAAGTGAGCGTCTTCGTTCGCTACTCACGCTCGCGAATCAGCGCGTGGCACTGCTCGGATCACGCGCAGATGCCAGTGGTGCGCAGGTGGATCTTGCAGCCATTGATACCGAAGCGGAAATTGCCGAGGCTCAGATTGGCGAGTACGAGAGTGTTGTCGAACGACTAAAGGTGGCCCTTCAGGAAGCGGAGGCTGCTCGCTCGGAAGCTCGCGACATTCTTGAGAAGTACGACAACGAAATTGCCGAGCAGAATACTTTGCTCTCGAAGTTCGATCTTGAAAAAGCTCGCCTTGCCAACGAAGTAACAGTGGCAGAGTCACGACTTGCCGGGCTTCGCAATGAAATGCTGCGCCAGGAAGGCGCCTTGGGTGATGCCCAGGACCGCTTGAATACTGCGCAAGCCGAATACCGCACTCTCGAATCTGAACTGCAAACCCAGCAAGCCGGAGACGGTTCTTTGGAAGCTCGCTACGAAGCAGCCCAGCGTGCTGTCAGTGAAGCTCAGGCACACATCGAGACTGTTCGCGATGCTATTCACCAGGCAGAGCGCGAGCGCGATTCGCTCGAAGCAAAGCGCAGCGCACTTGACCTAACACTTAAGCAAAAAGATGGTGCTACCGAACTAGCGAGTGCGGGCCTTCGCGGTATTCGTGGACTTGTCGCAAGCCACATGAAAATCGAAGCTGGCTTCGAAAATGCGATTGCCGCTGCGCTAGGTCCATTGGCTGATGCGCTAGTTGCAGACACTCGCGAAGAAGGTTTAGCTGCAATTGAGCACCTGAAGAAGAGCGATGGTGGTCGCGTAGAACTTATCGTTGCTGACGTTGATTCACGCGGTGCGGCAGAAAACATTCCGAACGTAGCCGGTGCTCGTTCGGCAGCGTCAGTGGTCGATGCGCCAACTGGAATTATTACATTGCTTGGCAACGTAGTGATTGTTGATGACCTTACTGCTGCTCGAGAACTTTACGCTCGCGACAAGTCAACCGCCAAGCTGACTCTAATCACACTTGATGGTGACGTCCTTTCAGAATCTGTAATTCGCGGTGGATCACAGAGCAAGCCTTCGAAATTGCAGCTAGTCGCCGAACGCGATGCAGCAGAATCTCGAATTGCCGAAGTGAACTCGGCGCTTGAGCGAGCAAAGGGCGAACTCGCTCAGGCTCGTGCCACTGAGGATGCTGCTAAGCAAAGCGCCAAGGATGCTCTTGCTGAACTAAATCAGCACGATGCGCAATTAGCAAAGAATGCCGAAGCGCTTGGTCGAGCTCGCGTTGCTGTTGAAGCCGCTGAAGCAGAATTCAACCGTTTGAATCAAGCTGCGGAAGGAGCCAAGGCTGGCATCGCCGAAGCCGAGGGCAAACTTGGCGAAGCAGTTTGGCTACACGATGAATTTGCTGCACAGCAGCGTCCGGTTGTCTCATATGAAGATCGCCAGACATTGGCTGACAATCTTGAGCAGGAGCGCAATCGTGAACTAAACGTTCGCGTTGAGTTGGGCGCTGCGGTGGAGCGACTACGAGTCGAGCGCGAGCGTGCGGTAAGCCTTCGTTCTCAGGTTTCCGAGGCTCAAGACGCAATTGAGCGCGCTAAGGCTGCAGCAATCGCGCAGGCTGCTCAGCTGGAGTCGGCTCGTAAAGTGCTAGCTTCGTTGCCAATCCTCATGGACGCAGTCAACGAAAGTGCCGCTGAGGCCAAGGTTAAGCTGCACGAAGCTGAACACGAGCGAAACAATCAGAACCAAGACCTCGTTCGCCTTCGCGGAGAAACCGCAGAACTTCAGATGAAGCACAGTGAATTGGTTCAGGGTGTTCACAACCTCGAGCTGCAAAATCACGACAAGCGCATCAACCTTGCAAACTTGGTCGCCAAGGCCAGCGATGAACTAGGCCTCGAACAGTCGATCCTCTTGGCGGAATACGGACCTGATCAGCTAATTGACGACGAAGAGGCTGAGGGCGGCAAGAAGCCTTTCAACCGCGAAGAGCAAACTAAGCGCTTTCGCGATGCAGAGCGACTTTTCGATCGACTTGGAAAAGTTAACCCGCTTGCACTTGAAGAATTCAATGCACTCGAGCAGCGTCACAAGTTCCTAACCGAGCAACTCACAGACCTGACGCAAACTCGAAAAGATTTGCAGACCATCATCGAAGACATTGATGCCAAGATGCAAGACATCTTCGTTGCTGCATTCGAAGACACCAAGGCAGCTTTCCTCGACATTCTTCCTCAGCTATTTCCTGGTGGACAGGGGCAGATGACTCTGACCGAGCCAGATGACCTATTGAACACCGGTATCGAAGTGCGAGTTAAGGCTGCGGGTAAGCAGTGGATGAGCATGAGCCTGCTATCAGGTGGAGAGAAGTCACTTGGCGCCATTGCCTTCTTGATGGCTATTTTCAAGTCGCGTCCATCACCGTTCTACATCATGGATGAGGTCGAGGCTGCGCTTGACGATGTGAACCTGACCCGCTTGCTTCACATTCTTGAGACACTTCGTCAGAACTCACAGTTGATTTTGGTCACTCACCAAAAGCGAACAATGGAAATCGCTGACGTTGTCTATGGCGTCATGATGCAAGAAGACGGTATTTCTAGAATCGTCGGTCAGCGTCTCGAAGCTCAGGCTTAAATGGCCGGCCTGTTTTTTTGGCGTAAGAAGCGCGAGCCTCAAGCGATTCCAGAGGAGGAAGTTTCAAGTTATGAAACTTCCCTGGAATCGGTAGGCGAGACCACCACTGGTGTCGATAAACCAGAGGACGCTAAACCAAAAATTTTCAAAACTAGAACCACGCCGAAAGTCGAGCCTGCTGCTGAATCGGAGCCAACTGAATTAGCAGTTACTCCAGAGCCAGAGCCAGAGCCAGAGCCAGAGCCAGAGCCAGAGCCAGAGCCAGAGCTAGTTGCCGAAGTTGAGCTCGAAGCAGTTGAACTTCCTAAGCGCAGTTTCAGAAAGAACCTGAAATCTCTTTTCACTCGCATCAAGTTTGATGTTGAGAACC
>JBJTNZ010000118.1:0-8557 GCA_046074345.1 Micrococcales bacterium
ATTACCGCAGGCTTAACTTCGTGCGCACGAGAGCGAACGATGTCCATGTCGACGAGGAAAGTTTCTGGGTTTAGTTCGTATGAGTGAGCCTCATACATTTTTCCGGAGAAGTTCAACTTCATACCGTGAGTTAGGTGTCCACCGTGAGCGAGTTCAAGACCGAGAATTCTGTCGCCAGGGTTTGCCAGTGCCATTAGTACTGCTGCGTTTGCAGATGCACCTGAGTGTGGCTGAACGTTTGCGTGCTCTGCACCGAATAGTGCCTTCGCGCGATCGCGTGCGAGGTTTTCAGCGACGTCTACTACTTCACAACCACCGTAGTAACGCTTGCCCGGGTAACCCTCTGCGTACTTGTTGGTGAGTACTGAACCCTGAGCTTCGAGCACGCCGCGTGAAACGAAGTTTTCACTGGCAATCATCTCGAGGAAGTTGCGCTGGCGGTCAAGTTCACCCTGCAGAACTGCCGCAATTTCTGGGTCAGTCTCGGCTAGCGGGGCATTGAAAGATGAAGGCAATTTTGAGGTGGTCATGAGGCAATTTTACCTTTGGATATGTGGCCTGTTTTACCCAAGAAATGCGGAAATGTTCGTTAGGCTGAACAAAGTTTGGGGGTCGGGCTTTTGCCCGAGAAAAGGAAGAAATGTCTGATTTAGCGCTGATCATTGGCATTGCCATGGTCGTCGTGGGCTTGGCTTTGGGTGTCTACATCACCATCCAGATTGTCCAGCAGCGCAAAGCCGACCGCGATGAATCCTTCGACTAATTAGGCCACCCGCTTAAACTTGTCCCTATGACATCAGCCACCACCCACTGGGTACTAACCGCCGTTTGTGAAGACCGTCCAGGTATTGTTCACGCCATCTCGGGGGCAGTCCTAGCCAGTGGCGGCAACATCACCGAGTCACACCAGTACAGCTCGCTAGACACCGACCGCTTCTTCATGCGTCTACAAATTGAGTCATCTGTCTCTCGGGAAGAATTCGAGAAGCAACTGGCTCCGATGGTGGAGCAGTTCCAGATGGAATGGGTGCTCGACACCGTGGGCCGCAAGCTCAAGACTTTGGTGCTGGTATCAAAGGCGGCACACTGCCTAACGACATGTTGTTCCGTCAGCGTGCTGGTCAGCTTCCGGTGGAGATTCCAGCGGTGTTCGGAAACCACAACGACCTTGCCGAACTTACCGAGTTCTACGGGGTGCCGTTCGAGACCCATGCGATTTCGGGAGAAGCCGACAAGCGCGCATTCGAAAACATGCTTCGCACCTACATCAAGGCAACCGGTATCGAGCTAATCGTGCTTGCTCGTTACATGCAGGTATTGTCGCCAGAATTCTGTGACGAGTTTGCCGGCAAAATCGTAAACATTCACCACTCGTTCCTGCCTGGCTTCAAGGGTGCTAACCCTTACGCACAGGCACATGCTCGTGGAGTGAAGTTGATCGGTGCGACCGCTCACTTCGTGACTTCAGATTTGGATGAAGGTCCGATCATCGAGCAGAACGTAGTCCGCGTGGAACACAGCGATTCAAAGAAGCGCCTGGTTTCAATCGGTCAGGATGTTGAGTCAAAGACCCTCACCCAGGCCGTGCGCTGGATCGCCGAGCACCGCGTGCTGCTCGATGGTGACCGCACCGTCATCTTTAGCTAAATTTCAAACGCCGCACTCGAGTCATTCGTTGAATTAGTAATCCCCCGCCGACAGCACCCGCCGCTCCTCCTACCGCGAGCGCGAGGTAACCAATCGGCTGCCAGTTGAAACTCGGCTTTGCCGCGACCTCGATGGCTGGAGTGATTACCGGAGCTGGTGGCTCCTGAACTACAGGTGGGGTTTCAACCTTGGTCTCAACCACTACTGGTTTGGCAATACTCTTGCGCACCTGAACGATCTTTGACCTCACCACGGCAATCGGAGTGAGACTGACGGACGGTTCCGCTACTGTCTCAACTACTTCCTGTGTTGGAGGAGCATCCGACACCGGTGCCGGGATCGGCTGCTCTGGAGCTGTCGGAGGGGCAGGCGGGTCTGTCGGAGGATTTACCACCGCGACGGACGCCGGACTGTCCGACGGAGTCGGTGTTGAAGTCGTGGTCGGAGTGGCAGTGTCTGTCGGACTCGCTGTCGGACTCGAAGTTGGTGTCGGAGAGCTTGTCGGACTGGCTGTCGGAGTCGCCGTCGGCGTGCTGGTTGGGCTGACGGTTGGCACCGGGGTTGGAGTTGGAGTTGGTGTGGCCGCCGCGTAGTTGACCGCGATTGTTGGTGAGGTAAGTGGAGTCAACGGTCCGTAGTTGCCGAAGCGATCCTGGATTGAGTTTGGGTTCAATGTGAGTTTTGCCTGGGCGCCCGATTGGCAGCTGTTGATCGCAACCGACAAGCCATATGTGGTTGGGCTGGTGGATGCAACGTTGCAACCGAGACCTTCGATTGAGAAATCAAAATACGGCGTGTAGACCATCGGGTGATTGGTTTGAATTTGGAATTCAAGGTTGGCCTGGTTGGCAGCGATTGGTGTGTTGATGAAATCGATGGTCAGTGGAGTGCGATCAACCGTGGTTTCTGAGCCAACGAAGTCGACGGTTGGTCCGGTGACTCCGTTTTGATATGCAATCGATTCGGCTTTTAGGTTCAACTTGTAACTTCCATCGCTGCAACCACGAACCCAGAAACCAAAACTGAATCCAACGATGTTTGGGATTGAGTCAATCGTGCACCCGGCGGCTGTGCCAGTGACATACATGTCCGTCGCTTGGAAGCCGGTCACATTGTTGGGGAGATCGAGATACCAAACCTGAGCATCGTTTTTCGAAAAGGTTGGACCGTATAGTCCATCCGGAATTGGGCCGCCCAGTTGGGCGTTTGCCGCTGGCACATAGAACATGCCGAAAACAGCAACGATGATTCCACTAACGCTCAGCAGCTTGTGCCACCTGCGGATCTTTTTTCTGTGCATGGTTGCAAGCAAATCGGCTGGCCGTTTTTGCTGTGGAAGTTATTCACAGGCAAACCCTCCAAAAAGTTTTCAACAGTGCGTAACCTGATATTCATGAAGCGGCTCATTGTGGTGTTGACTGTCGTGCTCGGGATGCTTGGGCTTACGCCGGTGCATGCCGATGAGGTTTCAACCATCGATCGCCCGATTACCGGTTCGTCTGTGGGCATCCAGATGTTTGGCTGGAATTGGACCTCCCTAGCGGCCGAATGCACCAATTACCTGGGGCCTAATGGCTACGACTGGGTGCTGACCAACCCACCTCAGGAGTCAATCACCGGCAAGCAATGGTGGACTCACTACCAGCCGGTGAGCTACAAGCTGGACTCGACGCTGGGCAGCCGCGAGCAGTTCAGCAAGATGGTTGCGGATTGCAATGCCGCTGGGGTCAAGGTGATTACCGACGCAGTGATCAATCACATGGCCGGTGGTCGCGGTTTGGACTTTGCACCGCTTTACACGGCTTCTGACTTTCACTCCGGATTGCCTAAGACCGATGCTCACTTCTGCGATAGAGACATAAGCAACTGGGAAGCATTCGATGAGCGAACCAATTGCCAGTTCCCTGGTCTGCCAGACCTTGCCACCGAAAAGCAAAATGTGCGCCAGACGATTGCAAACTATCTAAACGATCAATTGACTATTGGAGTATCCGGTTTCCGAATTGATGCAGCCAAACATATTCCGCCATCGGACATCGCAGCCATTGAGGCATTGCTGATTCGCAAGGCATACATAGTTCAAGAGGTGCCTGGCGATACTTCGATTGCCGAGGACTATCTTGCCACGGGTGATGTTTGGGCCTGGAAGCAACAGCCATTCTCAAATGACATGTTTGAAGGAAATGGATTTGCGGATGCCGGTAAAAAGTTTGAAGCGGCGATAAAGACATTTACGCCGAGTGAAAAATCTCTGACCTGGGTTACGAACCACGACACCGAACATCACAGTGGTGCGATTACCTACGATGCGGGCAAGCTTTACCAGATGGCATTCGCCTGGATTCTCTCAGAGCCGTATGGAAAGCCGATGCTCTACAGCGGTTACACGTTCTTTGATGAAAACGCGGATGCTCCTGCCGGATTGGCAAAGTGCGCGAGTAGTGCAACTGTGTTGAGTAAATATAAAGACGGGGTCTTCACCTGCGTGCAACGCTGGACGAGTTTGGCCGGCATGATTGCCTGGCGTGATTCCGTCGGCTCCGCGGCCAAGACTTTGACGATTGGCAAGTCAGGGGTCTACGCGTTCGCTAGAGCTAAAGCTGGCTACGTGCTGTTCAATTCCAATGCAAAAACCTATTCGGCGAACAAGCTCAAGACCGGTTTAGCCGCAGGAAAATACTGTGATTTCTACTCGGGAGGCAAGTCACCTAAGGTCGGCAAGGGCTGCCGTGGCTTGAGTTTCACGGTGGCCAAAGACGGCACGCTTACCGGAAAAGTGCCGGCCTTTAGCGTGCTGGCAGTCAGCCAAGCGAGCAGGTATTAGACCAGCGAATCCCGCCAGGCCTTATGCATCTTGGCGAATTTGCCGGTGCCGGCGATGAGCGCCTTAGGGCTGTCGTCCTCGATGATTCGACCGTGTTCCATGACCAATACGCGATCTGCAATCGACACGGTACTTAGTCGGTGAGCGATGATGATTGCGGTGCGACCCTTCAACAGGGTTTGCAGCGCGTGCTGCACCATTCGCTCGCTTGGGATGTCGAGGCTTGCTGTGGCCTCATCCAGAATCAATACGGCAGGGTCTGCGATAAATGCGCGCGCGAACGAGATCAACTGGCGCTGACCTGCACTAACTCGTCCTCCACGCTTGTTGACGTCGGTTTCGTATCCTTCTGGAAGCGACGCGATGAAGTCGTGAATGCCCACTGCCTTGGCAGCTGCTTCGATCTCCTGCTGAGTAGCATCTGGTTTACCGAGTGCGATGTTGCTACCCACGGTGCCGGAGAACAAGTACGCCTCTTGAGTGACCATGACGATAGCCCGTCGCAAATCTTCGTCTGAAATGTCTCGCAGGTTGATGCCGTCGAGGGTGACTGTGCCTTCACTCGGATCGTAGAAGCGTGCGATGAGTTTTGCGAGTGTGGATTTTCCGGCTCCTGTAGTGCCAACTAGTGCGATGGTTTGTCCAGCTGGAATTTGCAAATCGAAATCAGGCAAAATCGTAGCGCCGGTGCCGTAGTGGAAGTTCACCTGATTGAAGTCGAGTTTTCCTTTGGCTTCGCTAAGTGGAATTGGGTTCTCGGATTCTGGAACAGTTGGAACTTCCTCGAGCACACCAGAGATTTTCTCGAGTGATGAATTTGCCGACTGGTAGGCGTTGTAGAACATCGCCAGGCCTTCCATCGGATCGAAGAATCTGCGAGCGTAGAGAATTGCAGCGGTGAGCACACCGATACCGATAGAACCATCAATAACTCTCAACCCACCGAACAACAGCACGGCTGCGACGGTGAGGTTGCCGATACCAATTAGTCCTGGGTCATAGATACCGAAGAGCTGGATGACCTTGGCGTTAACCGAGCGGTAGTCCTCGACCAGTTCGCTGTATTCCTCGTTGTTGCGCTTTTCCTTGCGGAATGCCTTGACGGCACGGATGCCGGTCATGGTCTCGACGAAGTGCACAATGAGCTTGGCCGAGGCCACGCGGGTCTTACGGAAGTTGATTCTGGTGTTCTTCTGGAACCAGCGGGTGAGGAAGAACAGCGGCACGAGCGAGCACATCAGGATGCCGAAGCTGCCGATGTCGAGCAGGGCAAGGGCAACCGCAGTGAAGAGCATGTAGAGCATGCCGGCGACCATCTCGTTGCCACCGGTATCGAGCAGTTCCTTGATGGCATCTAGGTCGCTGGTCTGTCGAGCAATTACTCGGCCGGAGGTGTATTTTTCGTGGAATTGCAGACTGAGTTTTTGCGAATGCACAAAGAGTCGATTGCGCAGATCGAAGAGCACACCCTGGTTGGTCTTGGTGGTGTAGATCAAGAACGAGGAAATCAGGAACGCGGTGGCCGCAGCCGAGCCAATAAATCCAGCGGTAATCAAAAACAGTGGAGCGGTATTGTGCTTGATTGCCTGCGGTAGTGCGTAGTCGATGCCAAGTGCGATAAGTCCTGGACCGAGCACGCGAATTGCCTGACTGATGACGACCAGACTCACACTCACTCCGAGTCGTTTGCGGATTGGACGAATCAGCGAGAAGAGAAGTCTTCGCGAGCGAAGTTTGATTGCTTTTGATTCTTCTTTGTTGAGGTCGATCTTGTCTTCGCCCTCTACACCTTGCATGCTCATTACTTCACCGCCTTTTCTTCGTCGAGTGAAGCAATTACGTATCGATAATGTTCGTTGGTCGCTAGAAGGTCGCTGTGCTTTCCGACAGCCGTAATCTTGCCGTTCTCTAGTAGCGCGACTTTGTCAGCGAGTTGAACGGTTGAAGGTCGGTGAGCGACAATCGGCGCGGTCGTACTCTTCAATACTGTGCGAAGTGCGTCTTCGACCATTGCCTCGGTGTCGACATCTAGTGCAGAAAGTGGGTCATCGAGCACGAGCACCTCTGGTTGCGCGGCAACTGCGCGAGCCAATGCAAGTCGCTGACGCTGCCCACCGGAGAGGCTCATTCCCTCTTCACCAATTTTGGTTTCAAGCCCTTCCGGGAGGTCGTAGACGAACTGGGCTTGAGCAATTTCGAGGGCTTGCTTGAGCTCTGCCTCGGTTGATTCTGGGCGACCGAGTAGTACGTTGTCGCGCACGCTTGCCGAAAACAGGGTGGCATCTTCAAAGGCCATGGCGATGTGCTCGCGCAGTTCCTGCCTGGTGAGTTCGCGAATGTCGACGCCGTCGAGTTCGATGGCACCGCCGGTGACCTCGTAAAGGCGGCTGGATAGCGCGGTGAGCGTGGACTTACCAGAACCGGTGATACCGATCAGGGCAACAGACTCCCCCGGCTCGAGGGTCAGGTTGACCCCGCTAAGCAAATCTGGCTGCGACTCCGGGGCGTCCGGGTAGCGGAAGTACACGTCTTTGAAGACCAGTCGGCCCTTCGGCTGACTTACCGACTTTGGCTGCTCAGGGTCATCGATTTCGATTGGAGCATCGAGCACCTCAAAGAAACGCTCGACCGCGGTCTTGGCATCAAGGGTCATGGATAGCAGGAAGCCGACCGATTCGGTTGGCCAGCGCAGCACGGTAGCGGTGGCGAAAAAGGCCACCAACCCACCGACGGTTAGTTCACCGTTGGCTACCAACCAGACTCCGACTAGCAACGAAAGTCCAACTGCAATTTCCGGAACCAAAATCAGATAAATCCAAATGTTGGCAATTAAACCGGCTTTTTTTAATTCGGTTGATCGAAGTATGTCTGCGTCCTTCGCGAATTTATCTGCGAAGTAACCGCCACGACCAAATGCCTTGAGCACACGAATACCGTGAACCGATTCTTCGACAGAGGTTGCAAGATCTCCAGCTTGATCCTGACTCTTTCGCGCAATCGCGTGATATTCCTTTTCGAATCTGAATCCACGAATCCAAATTGGAATTGATGTGACAAAGAAAAGCAGTCCGAGAATCCAGTGGAAGGTGAAAAGCACGGCGAGACCAACAACAATCGTGATTGTGTTTGCCACAAAAAGCACAAGACCGAACGACAGCCAGCGACGCAATAGCGAAAGGTCTCCGGTCACACGACTCAATAGCTGCCCACTCGGCCATTTGTCGTGAAATGAAACCGGAAGGTTTTGAAGTTTTGCGTAGAGAGTGCGGCGAAGCCCAGCTTCAACATGGGTTCCGGGAGTAAGCACCAACCAACGACGTAAAAGCACCATTGACGCTTCGAGTAAACCAAAAACTAAAACGGTAAGCACTGCAGGAACGAGCGCCTCAACTGTTCCATTGGTCTTTAGTCCATTAACCAGGCTTCGCAAAAATTGTGGAATTGATAGGGCAAAAAGATGCGCCCCAAGAGCTGCAATCGTGCCGAGAATGATGCGAGGTAGGGCCGACTTAGCGTATGGAAAAATCCGAAGCAGAGTGGCAACGGTGCCGCGAGACTTCAATTGGAAAAACCTATCTACCGGCCGATTAACACTTCAAAATCAGGCCAGCATTGCAGTCTATGTCGTTTTTAGTGGAAGAAATGACGTTCGCCGGTGAAGTACATCGTGATGCCGGCAGCCTGGGCGGCCTCGATAACTTCAGGGTCACGCTTCGAACCACCCGGCTGAACCACTGCCTTGACGCCGCCATCGATCAAAATCTGCAGGCCGTCGGCGAACGGGAAGAACGCATCCGAGGCGGCTACCGATCCGCGTGAACGTGACTCCGCGCGACCAACCGCGAGCTTGCAGGAGTCCACTCGGTTGACCTGACCCATACCTACACCGACAGAAGCTCCATCGCTGGCGAGCAGAATTCCGTTTGACTTCACGGCACGACATGCACGCCAGGCAAACTCAAGCTCCTTCATGGTTTCTAGGTCGGCCTTTTTCCCGGTAACTAGCTTCCAACCGCTTGAGTTGAACTGCGAGAACTCATCGGTTTCTTGAACCAGGACACCACCAGAAATTTGCTTGTATTCCAG
>JBJTNZ010000119.1:0-2997 GCA_046074345.1 Micrococcales bacterium
CGACATTGCAATGTTCGATGTGCCAGACGAAGTGTCAGAAGTTTGGGCACCAATTGCCGCGGCACGTGGTGCGGTTGCCGTAGACAACTCTGCAGCATTCCGAATGAACGACCAGGTACCTTTGGTGGTTCCTGAGGTAAACCCGGCAGAGGCGAAGAATCGTCCGCTTGGAATCATTGCTAACCCAAACTGCACCACCTTGACCATGATGGCTGCAATGGGTGCACTGCACGACAAGTGGACTCTTAAGGAACTCGTTGTTTCTTCATACCAGGCTGTTTCTGGTGCGGGTGCCGAGGGTATCAACGAGCTAGCCGCAGAGCTTGCAGTGGTTGGTCAGGATGCGTCGCTTGGTACTAACACCTCAGACGTCAAGGCAGCGCTTGCAAACGCGGGCAATGACCTATCGAACTCTCCTTGGCACTACCCAATCGCACTAAACGTAATCCCATTCGCGGGATCACTAAAGGCAGGCGGGCACTCATCTGAAGAGATGAAGGTGCGCGATGAATCCCGCAAGATTCTTGGCATCAAGGACCTCAAAGTTTCGGCCAGCTGCGTGCGCGTGCCGGTGCAGGTCGCTCACTCATTGACCGTCCACGCCACATTCGCTGAGAAGCTCACCGCAGACGAGGTTCGTCACCTGCTACAGCAGCAGCCGACCGTGCGTGTGCTCGACGACCCAGCCAACCACGTCTACCCAACCCCTAACCAGGTGGCCGGACAGGACCCGACTTTCGTTGGTCGAATCCGTCAGGCTCTTGACTTTGACAACAGCATCGAGCTTTTCGTAGTGGGCGATAACCTTCGTAAGGGTGCCGCGCTCAACACTTACGAAATCGCCGAGCTAGTCGCCAAAGAGTTTTAATTTCTAGCATTAGTCTTTGACTATGCGCAGGGTAATTTCGGTAATTGGTGCAGTAGCACTTTTGGTTGACTTATCCGGTTGCGCGAGCGAAGCTCCAAATACTGATCCTGGTAATTCAACCACTACCCTCCCCACTCCTGATGCCAGCTTGATTCCTGCCGCTCCTGGCACCGAAGTTAAGACAATCGATTCCGCGCTATTCGACGTGGGCTTCGACGAGTTCTTGTTCAAGGCCGGAGATGGTCCAGTTTGGTGCACGGTAAGTGCTGCCGAGAGTTGGGCGCTGTGCGAAATGAACGAAGCCGCGGCCGAGTATTCACCGGTGCCAGTGCCAAGCGACTGTCAGGGTAGCTACGGTTACCAGATCAAAATGTATGCAGATCCTGCGACTGAGCCAGGCTTTATTTGTTCCGGCGGCTACTACTCGGATGCCTCTGTTGCTCAGACCTTGAATTCTGGCGAATCAATTACTGTCGGTGACATCACTTGCTACGTGAATGAAATTACAGCACGTTGCGACAATAAGTCTGGTCAGTACATTGCACTGGGCCCAAAGGTTTGGGCAGCAATCAAGTAACCGGAAGCAGAGTTACGATTCGTACTTCTGGCCGATTCCAAAATCTCACCGGCGCGTAAATAGAATTTCCAAGCCCAGCTGCCACGTTTAGCAGCATCACTCTTTCATTGAATAACCAAGCACTCAGACCCTTGGCGTGCTTATTCGGCAGGTCGCTATTGGTGGTCAGCGCGCCAATGCCTGGCACTCGCACCTGACCGCCGTGGGTGTGGCCCGCAAACATCAGGCTGGCTCCAGCCTCGGCAAAGGCCTCGATGACTCTGCGATATGGGGCGTGTGCTACTCCGATGATTATGTCTCCGTCAGGCGGGCTAATCGAAGTTAGGTCATCGAGTTTGTCATGCGGATCGTCAACTCCGACAAAAGAAATTTTCGTTCCGTTGATAGTTAGCGTTGCCGAGCGGTTGTTGAGGTTTTTCCAGCCGTGGTTTTCAAAAGCGCTGGTCAATTCGCCCGTGGCAAGTGGACGAGAGTTGTCTGGGGTGGATGGCTTGCGTAGATAGCCGAGCGGATTCTTGATTCGCGGCGCGTAATAGTCGTTAGAGCCATTCACAAAAACGCCTGGCACTTTGAGAATGTTTTGGTAAGCATTCATGGTCACGTGAATCACGTCGCTGTGGCCTAGGTTGTCGCCGGTGTTCACAATTAAGTCAGCGGCCTCCCCACCGAGAGACTTGATGAATTCTTGCTTGCGCTTCTGCCATGGAGCCATGTGTACGTCGCTTATGTGTAGCACTCGAATTGGTTTTGCACCATTAGGTAGCACATGTACTTCACTGTGATGAATCACAAACCGCCAACGCGCGAAGGTCATGCCGTAAATCAGCACTGCGAATGCAGCCAGAAGAATCCAGCCCCACCATTCCATATGAGCTATGGCCCGGCGCTAATGACGAGCAGGATGGCTCCGTTACCCGCAGCTGAAGTGCCAGCCGCTGGATCGGTACCGACCACTAGGCCCTTGGCGATGGTTGAAGACTTCACGAAGAATTGAGTCTGCGATGGCTGTGGCTCGCTTACCGCGGAGAAACCGGCGGCCAGCAGCTTGGCCTTGGCTGCGGCCACGGTGAGTCCGGCAACATCAGGTACCGGGGCGTTGCCACCCTTCGAGATGTAGATCTTGACCTGAGAGCCGCGAGGGATAGAAGTGCCAGCCGCTGGGCGAGTGTAGGCGACAGTGCCGGCCGGTTGCGATGAACTTACCGGAGCTGTGACGATGGCGAAGTTGAGGTCACCGTTCTTGATGTTTTGTCCGCCGGTAGCCGGAATCTGACCACCGATGCCAGGTACGGTGACCATTGTTGCGGCAATCATGTCAGCGGGAGGTGATGCAAGCGGGCCACCGGGGTAAAGCTTGTTTACTGTTTGCATTGTGGTGCGCCAAATGTCGTGACGCACAGTGTTTCCGGCTTTGTCGTTTAGTCGAATACCAGGAAGTGCAACTGATCCAGAGACGTTACCCACCCAAGTTGCGGTACCCACAGCAGATGAGAATCCGGTCATCCAAGTTTGCACTCCGGAGTCGGTGGTTCCGGTCTTACCGGCAAGTGGG
>JBJTNZ010000120.1:0-12008 GCA_046074345.1 Micrococcales bacterium
AGAGCACGCAAGGGGCGAAACGCTTTCTGTCGCATTCGCAGGTGCTGGCCACCACCAAGATGCTGGAGCCAAGATGATTCACATGGCACCGCACACCAGCTCATCAATCATTTCAAAATCTATTGCTCGTGCCGGTGGTCGAACTTCATATCGTGGTGAGATCCGTGTCAACCCAGGTGCACACCACAGTGCAAACACAGTGCGATGCGATGCGCTGTTGGTGGACACTATCTCCAGAAGTGACACCTATCCAGCAGTTGATGTGCGCGAAGATGATGTGACCATGGGTCACGAGGCAACTGTTTCTCGCATCAGCGATGAACAACTCTTCTACCTTCAGTCTCGCGGACTACCAGAGGATGAAGCCATGGCAATGATTGTTCGAGGGTTCATCGAACCGATCGCCAAAGAACTACCTATGGAGTATGCGCTCGAACTAAACAAGCTAATTCAGATGCAGATGGAAGGGGCTGTCGGTTAATGGTTGATGCAGTTATCCGACCAGGTGCCATTGGACACAGCCACGGTGGTGGAGCAATTCCTATCCAGACTCGATCTGAACGCCTGCGATCAACTATTGCGTCGGAGCATTCCGCTGTAAACCGCAGTGACGAACAGTGGAGATACCTGGATTCGGAACGCCTACGCGGACTCGACACTGAAGTTCTTTCAAATTTCTCTGAGGCAATCTCAATCAACGCTCCGGCTGGGTACTCGAGTTCACTGGTCACCGCAGAGGATTCTTCTTTCGGTAAGGCCGGACTACCGGAGGATCGACCTAGCGCAAATGCTTGGGCTGCGGCTACTAAGGCACTCAAGCTATCGCTCAACGGCGAAGTAACCGAGCCGGCAACAATTTCGGTATCAAACCCTGGCCAGCACAAGGGTGCCCACATCATTATCGAGAGCGGTACACACTCGATTGGCACCGTCGTAATCGATCACACTGGTTCGGGAAGTCTTGCCGAAATCGTTGAAGTAATCGTCGGCGACGAAAGCAACCTGACTGTGGTTTCAATTCAAGATTGGTCAGACGACGCAGTTCACACTTCTGCGCAGTTTGCCCGTCTTGGTAGAAACTCAAAACTGAAGCACATCGTGATCACTCTTGGTGGAAAGACCGTAAGAGTTACCCCAAATGCAGAATTCACCGCAACCGGTGGAGATGCCGAACTGCTTGGAATGTATTTTGCCGATGCAGGTCAGCATCTCGAACACCGTTCTTATGTTGATCACGCAGTGGCGAACTGCAAATCGCGCGTTACTTACAAGGGCGCGCTTCAAGGCGACAATGCTCACACCGTCTGGGTAGGCGACGTGCTAATTCGCAAGGCTGCTGAAGGCACCGACACATACGAGCTGAATCGAAACCTATTGCTAACTGATGGTGCTCGCGCAGACTCAGTGCCAAATCTCGAAATCGAGACTGGCGAAATTGAGGGTGCTGGCCATGCTTCAGCGAGCGGTCGTTTTGACGACGAACAGCTGTTTTATCTGCAGGCACGTGGAATCGAAGAAGTCGACGCTCGTCGCCTTGTAGTGCGTGGCTTTTTGAATGAAATTATTCAGCAGATTGGAATTGAGTCACTGGAAGAACGACTCAACTCAGCCATCGAAGCAGAACTGACTAGAGGAATCAACTAATGGCAATCAGAATATGTGCACTGGATGACCTTAAGCCTGGCAAGGCTCTGCGCATAGTAATTTCGGAACATCCGATTGCCCTTGTGCGCACCAAGGAAGACAAGGTCTTTGCCCTCGACGACAAGTGTTCGCACGGCGAAATCTCACTCAGCGAGGGATTCGTCGACAACACCACAATCGAATGTTGGGCACACGGAGCAAAATTCGAATTGGCCACTGGAAAAGCGCTGACACTTCCAGCATATGAACCGGTAAATCGCTACGAAGTGATTATCGAAAATGGCGACATCTTTTTGGAATACGAGGCTTAGGAAAAAATGGCAATTCTACAAATCAAGAACCTCCACGTTTCAGTTGAAACCGACCAGGGAACAAAAGAGATCCTCAAGGGTGTCGATTTGACCATTAGAAGCGGAGAAACTCACGCAATCATGGGTCCAAACGGTTCCGGCAAGTCGACTCTGGCTTACACGATCGCGGGTCACCCAAAGTATTCAGTTACCGAAGGTGAAATTCTGCTTGATGGTGAAAATGTGCTCGAAATGAGCGTCGACGAGCGCGCACGTGCAGGCCTCTTCTTGGCAATGCAGTACCCAGTGGAGATCCCTGGAGTATCGGTCAGCAACTTCCTACGCACCGCCAAGACTGCAATTGCAGGCGAGGCTCCAGCCATTCGCCCTTGGACTACCGAAGTTAAAGAAACCATGGCGAATCTAAAAATGGATCCGGCGTTTACAGCCAGAAATGTTAATGAAGGTTTCTCGGGTGGAGAGAAGAAGCGCCACGAGATTTTGCAGATGGAATTGCTCAAACCGCAATTTGCGGTATTAGACGAAACAGACTCTGGTCTTGACGTCGATGCGCTACGCATCGTTAGCGAAGGTGTAAACCGTGCTAAAGCGGCGAATGGTTTCGGTGTTCTACTAATCACGCACTACACCAGAATCTTGAACTACATCAAACCTGACTTCGTACATGTTTTCGTTGCTGGCAAGATTGCCGAACAAGGCGGACCAGAGCTAGCCGAGCGTCTAGAGGCCGAAGGCTACGATCGCTACGTGAAGGCATAATGCCACAAGAATTATCTGCGGAAAAATACGATCAGGTAGTCGAAGCCCTAAAAGAGGTTATCGACCCTGAACTTGGCGTGAATATCTACGATCTTGGTTTGATTTACGACCTATTCGAAGCGGAAGACAAAAGCCTTTTAATTAACATGACCCTGACCTCTGCAGGTTGCCCACTAACGGATGTAATCGAAGAACAGACTGCTGCCTCACTTGACGGAGTAGTCGATGCATTTCGCATAAATTGGGTTTGGATGCCGCCATGGGGCCCTGAGCGAATAACCGAAGACGGCAAGGAACAGATGCGCGCAATTGGTTTCGCTATCTAGGAATTAAATAAAAAAGCACCTCCAAAATTGGAGGTGCTTTTTTTAGAAGTTTTTACTTGGCCTTCTTGACCAGCAACCATGCGCCTGGCAGTAGTCCGGCAGCGATTACAGCCTTTACCACGTCCCAAACCATGAACGGCACCATGTAGCTGATGGCGGCGTTTAGGTCGCCCTTGAAGGCGGCAGAAGCGAGCACTGGCACTCCGATTAGGTAAATGATGCTAGATCCAACTACGAATGCCACAAAAGTCTTGAGCACATTTGAGCTCCATTTGCGCTCTGCAAGTAAACCAACTAGAAAGGCTGCAATAACGAAGCCAAAGATAAAGCCAGCGGTTGGGCCGACAAAGGCATCAATGCCAACTACGTGACTTCCATCAGCCTTTGGTGCGAAAACTGGAATACCGGCCAATCCGGCTAGGGCATACAAGCCAAGAGAAAGAACTCCGCGACGAGAACCCAAGGTAGCTCCAACTAGCAGAACCACAAGAGTCTGGAGCGTAAATGGCACTGGGTAAGCAGGAATCGAAATCTGTGCGGCCACAGCGGTGAGAGCGGCACCTGCAACCACCAGAGCGATGTCTGCAGCATTACTGCGCTTAATAAGGCTGTCAATGATGGTCGGTTTGGCGACTAGGGCAAGTGACATTGAAACTCCAATTCGATTTGATAAGTCGATTGTAGACTAGGGCTTTTGTGGTTGACCTATAAAGATTAACCAAATCCGTCCCGAACTTTTGGAGCATTCCCATGATTGCGGTCACCGACCTAGAAATTCGCATCGGTGCGCGCGTCCTAATGTCGGAAGTAAATTTCCGAGTTTCAAGGGGAGACAAGATTGGTCTAGTTGGCCGAAACGGAGCCGGCAAGACTACTTTGACCAAAATACTTGCGGGTGATGGGCAGCCCGACCACGGAAAAGTCGAACGGTCTGGGGAAATCGGCTATCTACCGCAGGATCCTCGCAGTGGCGATCCTGAGGAATTAGCCCGTCATCGTATTTTGAATGCCCGCGGCCTAGGTGAACTGGCGGCGCAAATGGCAAAAACTACTCATGACATGAGCAGCATCGATGAGGATGTCTACGAAGCCGCAATGAAAAAGTATTCGAGTCTGGAAGAACGTTTCCAGGCGGCTGGAGGATACGCAGCCGAAGCGCAAGCCGAGACTATCGCGACAAACCTTGGGCTAAAGGGAAATGTTTTGGATCAACCACTGAAGACCCTCTCGGGAGGTCAGCGTCGTCGTATTGAGTTGGCTCGAATACTTTTTAGTAATGCTGAAACAATGATTCTGGATGAGCCAACTAACCACCTAGATGCGGATTCGGTTATTTGGCTTCGCGATTTCCTGAAGTCCTATTCGGGAGGCTTGATTGTAATCAGTCACGATGTGGAACTAATCGGTGAAACCGTAAATCGTATTTTCTACCTTGATGCAATTCGTTCGGTGATAGATGTTTACAACATGGGTTGGAAGCACTATCTGAAGCAACGAGAAGCAGACGAAGAAAGACGCAAGCGCGAGCGTGCCAACGCCGAAAAGAAGGCTGGGGTGCTTCAGCTACAAGCAGCGAAATTCGGGGCAAAGGCATCCAAGGCCGCAGCTGCACACCAGATGGTTCGTCGTGCAGAAAAACTACTCAGTTCGCTAGATGAAGTTCGTGAAACCGATCGCGTAGCCCGAATAAAGTTCCCTGACCCTGCACCTTGTGGCAAGACACCACTCATGGCCAGTCACCTAAGCAAGAGCTACGGCTCTCAAGAAATCTTCACCGCAGTCGATTTAGCGATCGACAAGGGGAGCAAGGTAGTCATAATCGGCCTAAACGGTGCCGGAAAAACAACGCTACTGCGCATGCTCGCCGGCATCGATAAACCTGACACCGGAGAAATTATTGCCGGACATGGATTAAAGGTCGGATACTTCGCACAGGAACACGAAACGCTTGATGTGAACAAGACCGTCTTGCAAAACATGCAGGCCTCTGCACCGCACCTTGCCGACACCGACGCACGCAAGGTACTTGGCTCATTTTTATTTACTGGCGATGATGTCGAGAAACCAGCCGGAGTGCTTAGCGGAGGCGAAAAAACCAGACTGGCACTTGCTGCACTGGTAGTGTCTTCGGCTAACGTCCTACTTCTAGATGAGCCGACCAACAACCTTGATCCAGCAAGTCGTGAAGAAATTCTTCGAGCACTAGCGACCTTTACCGGCGCGGTGGTTTTGGTGTCTCACGATGAGGGAGCAGTGCTTGCGCTAAATCCAGAGCGAGTATTGATTTTGCCTGATGGTGACGAAGACCTTTGGAACGACAGCTACGCTGAACTGATCTCGCTCAGCTAAGGGCATCCTCAATCTCGGCGTCCGCCTCTCCGACAGCCTTGCGTCTCGGCTTTTGAGCCGTTTTTCCATTTTGCGCTTCGCGCTCTTTCTTGATTCCCCAGTAGAGTGCTGCAACAGCCATGAGAGCGAACATAATCCACTGCAGTGCGTAGCTCAGGTGATTACCCTCATCTAATTCGGGCTTGGCTAATGGTTTAGGGTTTACCGAGACCGGGACACTTTCTGAATCGATTCGCGCGTATAACTCGGTAAAGATTCGGTCTTTGATTCCTTCTGCGCTGACCAAAGCAGCAATGTTTATTGTCGCAAGTTGACCGGCTGGTGCTTTGCGATCCATGCTTGGCTCTGAAGGCCTCAATCGAGCGATGATGGTCTGCTGTGCATCACTCGGTAATGGATAAGTTTTCGGCGCCAAATAATTTGCAGTACTCGCTATCCAACCGCGTTCTATAGCAACAATTCGCCCGTCAGTCAGCTGAAAGGGGACTAATTCAAGAAAGCCGGGTTGCCCGTTGAGTGGCCGGTTGCGCACCAACACAGCGTTGCCAATCAGATAGTACCCCTCGAGTTTTACTGGTCGCCATTGGTTGATCTCGTTGAATGAATTTGCCGATGCGACCTCATCAATCGATACCGGTAAAGCATCATAATTTTTTGCAACTTGTGCGATGGCCGCAAGTGCTTCTTCTCTTCTTGAAAATTGCCAATTGGAAAGCAACGCACAGGCAATCGTAAAAACGATTACCAGTACAAGCCAACCAGACCAACGCTTTAGATCGGAACTAGTTGCCATTCGATGCCACCGGTCGCAATTCAATAAAGAAATTACGAGCTTTCACAAAGTCCACTAAGTAATCCCGATGTTCTTCACAGGCAGCCCATGTTTTCTTGCGTTCACCGCAATGAATCATTGGGTTTGCCCAATCGATTAAATAGATCGCTGCAGACTGACATTCAGCGCGGGAACACTTGGACTCGATCACTTTGCGTGATCCTCTGGAATCTTGAAGGCATCCGCTGATATTGCTAGCCGAGGGGCAACCACTTGCTCGGCCTTGGTTTTGGGCTTCGAATCACCGCGACTGTTGGCGATGACCACCGCCCAATACGGAAGCACGATCGCCAAGGCAAAGCAGACCCACATCAGCCAACCTTGCACCACAATGGCAAGAACGATGCAGACCATGCGTACCGCCATCGCAATGCTGTAGCGGATCATTCGGCTACGACGCTCAACCTCGGGTGCGGTGCCGAGATTTGTCACGCTTTGAGGTTCAGCCACTTAGGTTCCGTTTCATGTCCTAAGTCCACTTTAAGCCAAACACTAGACTTCTTTTCATGACTGATAAGACTGTTCTCGTCACCGGCGGAAATCGCGGCATTGGACGAGCCATCGCCGAGGAATTCATCAAGCAGGGCTACAAAGTAGCGGTAACCGTGCGATCCGGTGAAGGACCATCCGGGGCGCTATCCGTCAAGGCTGACGTGACCGACTCGGCCTCTCTTGATGCAGCGTTTGCAGAAATCGAGTCAAAACTTGGGCCTGTTGACATCCTGGTCGCAAATGCTGGAATCACCAAAGATACCTTGCTAATGCGTATGAGCGACGAACAATTTGAAGATGTGGTCAACACCAACCTCAATGGCGTTTTCCGAGTCGTAAAGCGCGCAAGCCTAGGGATGATTAAGAAGCGCAGTGGACGCATCATTTTAATCGGCTCTGTAGTTGGGCTTTTGGGTTCTGCAGGTCAGGTAAATTATTCGGCTACCAAGTCTGCACTTGTTGGAATGGCGCGTTCAATCACTCGCGAGCTAGGCGCACGAGGCATCACTGCGAATGTGGTTGCCCCAGGCTTCATCGACACCGATATGACCGCAGCACTTCCTGAGGATATTCAGGCTGGTTACAAGAAGCAGATTCCAGTAGGTCGTTTTGCAGCCCCAGAAGAAGTGGCCAAGGTTGTTTCCTGGCTTGCTGGGGATGATGCTAGTTATATCAGTGGCGCAGTGATCCCTGTCGACGGCGGCTTAGGAATGGGCCACTAAGCCAAACCAAGGATTGGAATCAAATCCGCTAGATTTCCCGATTCCAAAACAAGATTGGCTTTCTCTTTCACAAGTGGCTTTGCATTAAACGCGACTGACAATGCAGCGGCAGCCATCATTTCTAAATCATTGGCTCCATCACCAATTGCCACTGTCTGCTCAATCTTGAAGTCTGCTCGTTGCGCCCATTCGAGCAATGCATCTTTCTTGGCTGTGCGATCGATTATTTTTCCGACTACGCGACCGGTGAGTTTGCCGTCGATGACCTCTAAGTCATTGGCGCGGGCAAAATCCAAATTCAAAATATCTGCTAGTGGATTCAACACTTGAGTGAAACCACCGCTAACTGCACCTACACGACCACCAGAGTGATGCACTGCATCGATTAGCTCTTTTGCGCCCCGGGTTATCCGAATGCGCTGTCCAACCTGAGCGAATACTGATTCATCAAGCCCAGCCAGAGCTTTGACTCGTTCAACCAGGCTTGCCGCGAAATCCAGCTCACCCGCCATCGCGCGCTCGGTGATAGCTGCCACCTCGGCGCGCTTTCCAGCTACCTCGGCCAATAGTTCAATTACTTCGTCTTCGATGAGAGTTGAATCGACATCGAATACGACTAGAAGTTTGGTCACGGAGTTACGAGCACACCCTTTGCTACAACAGTGATACCGGTGTCAGTTACTGTGAAACCTCGAGCGATATCCCGCTCACGATCTACTCCAATAGAAGCACCGTCGGCCACGACAACACTCTTGTCCAGAATGGCCTTTCTCACTGTACAGTCGCGACCCACCTGAACGTCGTCAAGCAGCACCGAGTCAGTAATCAAGGCGCGGGAATGAACACGCACACCGGGGGAGACCACACTGCGCTCGACTATTCCACCCGAAATTACGGTTCCGAGCGAAACGATTGAGTCGGTGGTGCGGCCCTGATTTCCTTCTCCATCGTGGACAAACTTGGCGGGAGGTAGATTTACCTGTTGGGTATGAATAGGCCATTCAGAGTTATAGAGGTTGAAAACCGGCATAACCGAGATCAGGTCCATGTGTGATTCGTAGTAAGACTCGATGGTACCGACGTCACGCCAGTAAGAGTGATCGCGTTCTGTAGCACCAGGAATTTCATTAAATGTGAAATCGTAGACGCTGGCTTCCTCGCGCGACACCATGTAAGGAATGATGTCACCGCCCATGTCATGTGATGAATCCTCTAAGGTGCCATCATGTTCAATCGCATCGATGAGTGCTTGCGCTGAAAAGACGTAGTTACCCATCGACACTAGAGCCTCATTCGGTGAGTCAATAAGCGGCTTTGGATCGCTTGGTTTTTCGCGGAATGCCGAAATCTTGGTGGCATCATTGTCATCAACTTCAATCACGCCAAATTGAGTGGCAAGGTGAATTGGTTGACGAATAGCAGCGACAGTCACACCTCGACCAGATTCTATGTGCGCTTGAATCATTTGGTCGAAATCCATTCGGTACACGTGATCGGCACCAACGATGACAACAATATCTGGGCGTTCGTCGCTGAGAAGGTTCATGCTCTGCAGAATTGCGTCTGCGCTACCGGAGAACCAACGTTTTCCGAGTCGCTGCTGGGCCGGTACAGACGCAACATAAGAACCTAGCAACGGGGACATACGCCAAAGCTGTGAAATGTGTCGGTCGAGAGAATGTGACTTGTACTGAGTCAAGACCACAATGCGACGAAGTCCGGAGTTGATTAAGTTGGAAAGAGCAAAATCAATCAGTCGGTAGCTTCCACCAAAGGGGACTGCAGGTTTTGCACGGTCAGCGGTCAGCGGCATGAGCCGCTTACCTTCACCACCGGCTAGCACCATTCCAAATACGCGTGGATTGCTCATATTCAGAATGTTAATGCGGAAAGCGAACACCAGTAACATTTGGATATGAGGATCGACCTAATCACTAAGGAATATCCACCTTTTATTTATGGTGGCGCGGGCGTACATGTCGCTGAATTAGTGAGAGTGCTGCGCAAACAGGTCTCAGTCAAGGTTCGTTGCTTCGGGGAAGAACGTAATGAAACCGATACATTCTCGTACCGGCATACCTCCGAATTTGATGGCGTGAATGGCGCTCTTCAAACCATGGCAACAGACCTTGGCATGGTTGCCGATATCGCCGGTGCGGATCTGGTGCATTCGCACACCTGGTACGCAAACTTCGCCGGGCATGTAGCCGGAACGCTCCACGGCATTCCACATTTGATTACGGCTCACTCGCTAGAACCACTTCGCCCTTGGAAAGAAGAACAGCTTGGCGGCGGTTATCGTCTCTCGTCGTGGGTTGAACGAACAGCCTACGAGGGTGCCACCAAGATCATTGCGGTTAGTGCAGGAATGCGCGAAGACATTTTGCGCGCCTATCCGCAAATCGATCCAAACAAGGTATCGGTGGTGCACAACGGCATTGACCTGGACGCGTTCCAAGCGGCAAACAACCCAGAGTTGGTGCGAGCAAATGGTGTAGACCCAGACAAACGAAGTGTCGTCTTTGTGGGACGTATCACACAGCAGAAGGGTCTACCTTATTTGCTTAAGGCTGCGCGCGCTCTGCCTTCAGACGTGCAGCTTGTCTTATGCGCTGGCGCACCAGACACACCTCAAATTTTGGCTGAAGTAACACACTTGGTTGAAGAACTTCGCAAGATTCGTGACAATGTGATTTGGATTGAAAAACATCTGAGTCGTGCTGAGTTAATCGCGGTACTCTCTTCGGCTACGGTTTTTGCTTGCCCAAGTATTTACGAACCATTAGGCATCGTGAACCTTGAAGCTATGGCATGTGGCATCCCAGTGGTGGCTACCGCTACCGGCGGTATTCCAGAAGTTGTAGCTCACAACGAGACTGGCTTGCTGGTACCAATCGAACAGCTCCTAGATGGCAGTGGCAAACCTCTGGATGAAGAGAAATTTGTAGGCGATTTTGCAAATGCACTGAATGAAATGTTGGCCAACCCAAATATTGCAAAGTTTGGTAGAGCTGGTCGCAAGCGAGTAGAGCAGCACTTCAGCTGGGACAGCATCGCCGAGCAGACTTTGAGCGTGTATCGAAGCGCTATCGAGAACTTCAAATAGGCTCGTTTTATGTCTCGCGTCATCGATCTCAACAACGTCACCGTCCACCGCGACGGAAAAGCAATCCTCAATAACGTTGACTGGCAGGTGGATTCAAATCAGCGGTGGGTAATCATTGGGCCCAACGGTGCCGGAAAAACTACACTTCTGAAAGTTGCCGCTGCCCAGATTCATCCTTCGACGGGGGAGGCCAAGATTCTTGGCTCACAACTTGGCAAGGTAAATGTTTTCGAACTTCGCACCCGTCTTGGTTTTGCCTCGACCTCACTGGCCAATCACATCCCAAACTCCGAGACTGTAATCAACGCCGTCCTTACCGCGAGCTACGGCATTACTGGGCGCTGGAATGAAGAATATGACGATGTCGACCTTCGCCGAGCTCACCGAGTCCTGAATGAGTGGAAGCTGGGCAGCCTAGCGGATCGTGCCTTCGGCACTCTTAGTGATGGGGAGAAAAAACGTACCCAGATTGCTAGAGCCGTAATGACAGACCCAGAACTCTTGCTACTGGATGAGCCTGTTGCGAGCCTCGACCTAGCAGCGCGCGAGCAGACCATCGCGTTGATCAGCGCCTACGCGACCGAGCCTGCGGCACCGGCAATTGTTATGGTTACCCACCACCTGGAGGAAATCCCGGCCGGCTTTACCCACGCCATGGTGCTCAGCGGCGGACAGGTCCATGCGGCAGGTGAAATCGAACACACATTAACCAGTGAAAAGCTTTCCGAGGCCTATGGGCTAGGAATTCAGGTAGATTTCGCCGAGGGTCGCTATCGTGCCCGATTTAAGGGCTAATCCACTGGCATTCGGCTAATTGCTTTGGTATGCTTGACCCTTGGTGCCATCGCACCAAATAATTCTGATTTTCAAGGAAGTTTCGCATGAAGGCTGACATTCACCCAAAGTACGAAGCAATCGTGTTCCGCGATTTGGCTTCGGGTGTAGCGTTCTTGACTCGCTCAACCGTTACCAGCACCAAGACAATCGAATGGGAAGACGGAAACACCTACCCGGTATTCGACGTTGAAATTTCTTCACAGTCGCACCCGTTTTACACCGGAAAGCAGCGAATCATGGACGCAGCCGGTCGTGTAGAGCGCTTCAACGCACGCTACAAGAACTTCAACTAAAGATTCTCATAGAAATACCCTGACTTTTTGGTCGGGGTATTTCTTTTTTGGCCTAGTGCTTGATCGGCCAGCCCGGACTTGTCTGAAAGTTCTTGTCGACATTTTCAACCATCCACTTGCTGAAGCTCTCATCTATCTCTTTTGCCCAACCAACTTGTAGGTCGTGCAGCTCGGCTGCTGTCGCCGGTAATTTTTCCAGATGATTCTTGAGTACGGCTAGCCCTACCCGTCCGGCAGCAATTGCATCGGCCCTCGAGTTGTGAGCATCATCGAGTTGAACTTTGTAGAACTCAGCGACAATCTCGAGTTTGCGTTTACCCCTGCGGTACTTGTCGAA
>JBJTNZ010000121.1:0-6490 GCA_046074345.1 Micrococcales bacterium
CGGGTGCCGCCGCCGCGGCTGGTGCAGCTGCAGCTGGTGCCGCAGGTTCAGCCTCTGCTGCCGGCTCGGCTAGTGCAGCTTCGAGCGCAGGGTCTTCAACATCAACGAGTTCTGCCGCTGCATCTGCTGCATCTGCTTCAACTTCGTCCAGCACCGCAACCACTTCATCCACATCAAGTTCTTCGAGTGGAAACACGGGTGGCACTGGCGGTACTTTCGCCGGAAGTTCCGCTGCTGCTTTTGGCATTGGACGATCGGCGCGATTCGGTCGAGCATTCAATCGATTCGCTCAAATCGTTGGTCGTTTCTCACCGCTGCTTTCGAAGATTGTTGCAAACGGAGCGTACTTGCGCTCGAGCATCGGAGTTTTCTATCCGGTCTTACCGATTGCCTCGTTGGTCATCGCATCAATTGCAGCGATGCAAAATGGTAATGAGTTGCTTCCACCGACTTGGCAGCTATTCCTCGTGCTAGCTGTGATTGGAATATTTGATGCACTCGCCGGCGCTGTTGGTTTCACTGCATTTGCATTTATTTCTGTCTTCACTGCAGGAGTCAACTCAAACGTCGATCTTGCGCTACTCACAGGGATCGCAATTGTTTGGTTGGCGCCAGGTCTTGTAGCTAGGGCATTCCGCGCGCGAAGGAATGTTGCAACAGGAAAAATCTGGGAACTTGCAATTCAAGTCACATTATCTTCCGTACTAGTTGGCTGGATAACCACCTCAGCGGTTTCGAGTTTGCCTGCAATCGCCGGAACTACTTTGGTGGTTGCTAATCACGTGGTCGATTTTGCGTTCGCATTGACAATCGCTGTGGCAGTTCGAGTATTGGTCGAAGCATTGATTGCAAATTCCAAGCCAGAGTTAATTTTGGACAACTCTTTGCCACAAACAAGCTGGGCCCAACGAATCATCAGTTGGTTGTTGCGCTTTGGCATCTTTGCCCTTATCGCCGGAGCGATATTTGGCTACAACGGCTACGTGCTAATCGGCTCGTTCTTGTTTGTATTGCCAACTGCATTGAATTGGTTTGCAAGCAAGCTTCCGAACTCGGTTGTTCTTTGGAAGTTGCTTCCAACAGGATTGCCAGGCCTGAACCTCGTGCTGATCGTTGCTGGCTTCACCTCGGCTTGGGCAGCAAACGCATTCACGGGTGACTCAGCACCTGCTCAGGCATTCATGGCTCTCCCAATACCTCTGCTGGTACTAGCAATTCTCGGATTGTTTGGACGCCACGGTCAGACACTGGATGCACCTCGTCCGGTCTTGAGCGAGCGTCTGGTTTGGGTATACAGAATCGGTGGCATCATAATGTTTGTGCTTTCACTCAAACTTATGGGCATCCTCTAAACCGGATGGCAAGCCTATTACGCGTACTAGTTGTCGAGGATGAATCATTCACTCGACAGCTAGTTGCGAACACCCTGACTCAGCAAGGCTTCGATTCCTTCGAATGTGCGACGGCTGCAGAGGCTATGAGTGCAATTCGAGAGAAAGAGCCGCACGTTGTAATCTCTGACCTCGATCTTGGCGCTGGTGCGAGTGGGCATGAATTACTCAAAGTGTTAGCAAGGGACTATCCGTGGATTGGCTTAGTGGTCTTGACCGCGCATAGTAATCCTGTGCTAGCAGGTGCAGGAGAACTTCCGAGTGGAGTGACTTATTTGGTCAAATCGGCAATCACGGAACTTTCACAAATTGGCGGAGCTGTGAATGAGTCGATTTCCAAGTTGCATGGCGAAATGCCGATCGATTATGGTTTGGGCCAATCTTCAGATCTCAAGGTGATTTCAGAAGCGCAGGCTGAAACTCTCAGACTTCTCAGTCAGGGCCTAACCAATGCTGCTATCGCAGAATTACGCGGCACCAGCCTTCGCGCTGTAGAGAATATGATTCAGCGTACTTACAAAGCGCTGGGGCTATCTCAAACAGAGAATCGCAACCAACGAGTAGAGGCTGTCAGTATTTGGCGCCAAGGAAAAGTCCAAGTACGTTGAATAAATTTGCCAAGTTCCTCAATGGCTACTTGCCAGGACGATTAGCGGCTAATCCTTGGGTATTACTCGGACTCACACCTTTCATAATATTTTTCGGACTCGAGGCCTATTACCCAAAAGCCAACGATGACATTGCATATGTAATCACCATCATTGTCATTGCGCATTTAGTCACTTCGCTAACAGCATTGCTTCTCAACTACTTGGTGATTCGTTTTTTTATGATCAGAAGCATTCATCTGCTGCTTCTGATTTACTTACTCGCCGGTGTAGTCGACTCGCTCGTGCTCAACGCCGGACTGGCAATTCCATGGATTCCTCCGGGAACAGGGCTTTCCGCCTGGTCGCTGCTGACAATTTCTTCCGTAGTTACAAGTTCCTGGTTGCTGATGGGCCACTTAGCGCTTGGTTTGTTGATCGGAAATGTTCGGGCGTTCAATCAGCTTCAAGCCTGGAATAGCGAATTACAGAACCTACACAACAATGCTCAGGCAGAGCTGAGCAGCTATAAAGACTCCTTGCGCGGGGCAATTGTTGAACGAATAGAACGCGTATTGGATCAAATTGCTGCCCAACTTAGAAATTTAACAGGTGCAACAAACCCTGAACTTTTGCTTAGTACAGCAGCTAAAGTACGTGACCTTACCGAAAATGATGTTCGACAACTAAGCCACGAGTTGTCTGATGTCACGGATGACAAGTTCAATAAATCAGCGAAGCGACAAAAGTTTTCCTGGCATCTATTCGCGAAATTTGGCGGTGACGCTTCTGCGAACATCCCTTGGGTATTATCTGTTGGCACGCTTCAGGCCGTCTCTCTCGCATTAGCGATTGGAAGTTTTGAAACCACGCTTGTAGTTGTGATTGCTCTGGCGGTCGGATTCCCAATCCTAGTTATAGCTGACAAGTGGCGAATTAAACTAACTCGCAATTCACCACTGTGGTTACAAATACTTAGCGCACCGGTTGAATACCTAGTGCTTGCCACGATTGGTGTTCAGGTAGTCAAATTGGTGGCTAAAGACTTTGGCGATTTATACCTGCACGTGGACACTTTTATGGTGGCAGTACCAGTGGGTGGTATTTCCATTTGGTTGCTTATTTTTCTCATACGAGGATTTTCAGCAACGTATGAAATACGAACTCGAGAACTTAGTTTGCTGGCGGCTGAGATGCTTGATTCGCTTGTCGAAGTGAGAACCCAACTTGCACTCTTGCGTAGAAAATTGGTCAAGATCTTGCATGGCTCTGTTCAAGGTCGACTAGCGTCTGTTTCGCTCGCGCTCACTGCCACTGCGTCAACTAAGAGTCATGATGAGGCAAATTCCCTAATCGAGAAAGCCAGAGAGCAGCTCGATTTGGCTCGCACTGATCTGACTCAAGCTTTTGCAGACAACGAATCACAAGTTGATTTCGATGCTCAGCTCGAAACATTAGTCGAAGGCTGGCGTGGCCTAGTCGAAATTAATTTTGATTTTCCTGAAGAAGTGAAGAATTTTCTGCAGAACGATTTGGAGCTAGCTACCAAGGTCGTTGAAGCGATACAGGAATGCCTAACTAATGCGGTTCGACATGAGTCGGCTACCGAAGTACAGATTAGGTTCGAATTACAAGAAACTGCCTTGCAAATGACCTGCATCAATCAAGCCAGCAACGATGCTTCTAAAATCACTCCAGGTTTGGGTTGGCAACAGATGCTTGATGGTGCCGACAATATTCAGGTGAATAATTCGGCTGGGCTATTTGAGATTTCGCTTACTTGGAGACTTTAGGTTCGGTAGCCCTGGCGAAGAAGAAGGACATCGCTAGGAAGCCAACCAGCAGTAAGAACATGTTCAAAATGCCAATTTGCTGGGCGACAAGTCCAAGAATCGGCGGGCCAATCAGGAACGCGGCATAGCCGAAGGTGGCTACTGCACCGACATTCTTAGCCGAATGTTCGCCTTCACCGGCAGCGCCGAGGAACAACGGGAAAGCCATGCTGACGCCGGCACCCCACAGCGCTGCACCGATCCAGGAGAGAACGATGTTGTGACTGAACACAACCAATAGAAGTCCAACGATTCCTGCTATTGCAAGTACCTCTAGAGTTCTGCGACGACCGATTTTGTCGACCAGTGCGCCTCCGAAGAATCGTGAGCCAACCATTCCAACTTGAAGAATCACAAAAGCCAAACCGGCGTTGGTGGTGGTTTGTCCTAGGCCCTCAACAAACCCAAGAGTCAACCAGTCGTTGGTCGCGCCCTCGGCAATTGTCATGCCGAGAATTCCAAGTCCGAGAAGCGGAATGATTGGGTTGCGCCAAGGTGAGTAGTGGTCTTTCTTAACTTCGGTCTTGTCCTTGTGGTGAAGATCTTGTCCAGTGTGAGCCGGGAAACTCTTCCAAAGGATGAAAGGCACTGCAGCTGAAATTGCCGATAGCAATATGGTTTGAGTGGCAAGGTCAATCTTTAGCGCCATCGCTGCGGTGGCTAGTCCGGCACCCGAGAATGCACCTAGTGAGAAGAACGCGTGCATGCGCGGCATCACACTCTTCTTCAGCTGCTGCTCTACCTGAGAACCGTCTACGTTAATCGACACATCGGTTAGCCCCGCGCCTGCGAATGTAACAAACAGTGTCAGGACGACTCCGACTACTGATCCGTTTAGCGCTGCTACTGCCATGCCTGCAAGTGCGGTCATGCAGATTGTGAAGGCGAGAGCAATGATGCGTTTGGTGCCAAAACGTGCGACCAATTTTCCTGAGAACGGAATAGTGCTCATCGAACCTGCCGCGCCAGCGAGCAGGATTAGTCCAAGCTGAGATGAGTTCACACCGAGCAACTGCTTGATCTCAGGCATGCGGGTGTATAGGGCGGTCATGCTCACGCTCATGAAATAAAAGACGATGAGGACGGCAATGTGCCAGCGCTTCAGTGGGGTCATTACTAAAGGCTAGTTGCTAGGAAGTTTTGACTGGGTAGCTTTCGCGAAATAAATGGCTACTGAAAGAGCCGCGACAAGTACGTAGAACATGTTGAGGATGCCAACCTTTTCGGCTAGTAGTCCGAGCGCTGGAGGTCCGATAAGGAAAGCCATGTAGCCGAATGCGGCAACCAGGCTCACTTTCTTTGCGGCATTCTTGCCCTCGCCTGCCGCAGAGATGAATAGCGGGAATCCAAGGGCTACGCCAACACCCCAGAGGGCGGCACCAATCCAGCCGAAGATTAGGTTGCCAGCAAGGATGACTAGCAGCACACCGACTATGCCGGTGAAGGCAAAGATTCTGATCATGACTTTGCGTCCGTATTTGTCGACAAACTTTCCGCCAAAGAATCGCACGAGTGCCATCGCGATGTTGAAGATCGTCATCGCTACTCCGGCGTTTGTGAGAGTGTGGCTATGCCCTTCGGTGAAACCAATTGCCAACCAGTCACTGGCGGCACCTTCGGTAATGGTGATTCCGAGAACACCAATGCCGAGCAGGATTACCATTGGATCTTTCCAGACCGACTCTGATTTAACCTTGGCTATCGACTTGTCTTTGTGGTGCGCTTCTTGACCGATGTGGCTTGGCTGGAACCTAGCGGCTGAAACGGTAATTAGCACTGAGGTTGCTCCGATAGTGGCGAGTAGTTGATCTAAGTCAAGGTTTAGTTCAATAGCTGCGGTGGCGATGCCGGCACCGAAAAAAGCGCCAAGCGAATATGCCGCATGCATTCTCGGTAGAACTGACTTCTTCAATATTTTTTCAATTTGTGCAGCATCGACGTTAATGGAAATGTCTGCGGTGGCGTAGCTCGCGAATGAAATGAAAAGCATTACTGCGGTGGCAACAACCTGATGATTCAGGATCACGATGGCGGTGAATACAAGTGATGCTGCAAAAATTGCAGTGCTGACAATCAGCACCGGCTTAGTGCCAAATCTTTCGATGAGTCGTCCGTTGAAAATTAGTGCACCGATAGACCCTAAAGATCCGAGTAGCAGCAGCACGCCGAGTTGACTCGTGCTGACGCCGAGACTCGATTTGATTTCAGGCATACGAGTGACAAGCGCAGCGATGCCCATGCCTAGGAAGGTGAAGCAAACGAATACCGCTGCGTGCCAGCGATTAAGTGCTTTACCTTCCATCGTTAGACGAGGTCTGCTACCGAGTCGAGAATCTCGGTCGGGCGGAACGGGTACTTCTCAATTTCTTTTTCATCAGCGATACCGGTGAGCACCAGCACGGTGTGAAGCCCTGCTTCAATGCCAGCGACGACGTCGGTGTCCATGCGGTCGCCGATCATTCCGGTGGACTCCGAGTGAGCCCCGATTTTGCGCATCGCGGAGCGGAACATCATTGGGTTTGGTTTGCCGACGATGTATGGGTGCTTCCCGGTGGCCTTGGTTAGCAGTGCTGCGACTGAGCCGGTTGCTGGAAGCACGCCTTCAGCTGAAGGTCCAGTTGGGTCTGGGTTGGTGGCAATGAAGCGAGCTCCACTGTTGATGAGGCGGACTGCCTTGGTT
>JBJTNZ010000122.1:0-5622 GCA_046074345.1 Micrococcales bacterium
CCTGGCCTACAACAACGCCCACGTGGTGGGGGCCAGCAGCATTGGCGCCAGCGGCAGCGCGGGCTTCACCATCGCCAGCACGGCCAACACCAGCGTGGCCAAAGTGCAACGGCGCGATCGTAGGTAACCTGTCCTCCATCGCTACCGGCAATCAACTGATCCAACAAAGACAACGAGTCACGCACAGAACCGCCGCCAGCGCGAACCACAAGCTGAAGCACTCCGGCTTCAACCGAAACATTTTCTGAAGCACACAACTGCTCTAAGTACTCGAGCATCTGACCAGGAGGAACCAAACGGAAAGGATAGTGATGAGTGCGCGAACGAATCGTCGAAATAACTTTGTCAGGTTCGGTCGTCGCAAAAATAAATTTCACGTGGGCAGGTGGCTCTTCGACAATTTTTAGCAGAGCGTTGAAACCCTGAGGCGTGACCATGTGAGCCTCATCGAGAATAAAAATCTTGTAGCGATCGCGAGCCGGCGCAAAAATTGCGCGCTCACGCAAATCACGAGCGTCGTCGACACCATTGTGAGAAGCCGCATCAATTTCGACCACATCAAGCGAACCAGAACCGTCACGCGAAAGCTCCACACATGAATCACAAACACCACATGGGGTATCAGTCGGCCCCTCGGCACAGTTCAAGCAGCGGGCCAGGATGCGAGCCGATGTGGTCTTTCCGCAACCACGAGGTCCGCTAAATAGATAGGCGTGATTGACTCGATCGTTACGCAGAGCCGTCATCAGTGGAGCCGTCACCTGAGCCTGCCCGATCAGCTCAGCAAAGGCTTCGGGACGATATCTACGGTAAAGAGCGGTACTCACAGGAACGAGCCTACCTTTTACTACCGACCTCGACCGCGGCCGCACAGGCGGCTAAACTTGCCTAGGACTCCCCGTGCGGCGTCACCTCGGAAATCCCCCAGGGCAGAAATGCAGCAAGGGTAACTGGGCTCTGATGGGTGTGCGGGGAGTCTTTTATTTAAACTTCTCGGCCCAGGTGTCCGGTGGACCCATCCAAAGCAGTCCCGCGAAGATCCCGACCACCACTAGAAGCAACACAAGGATCAGAAGAACTGGGCGCTTAATAAACCAGCGGAAAAGGCGATCAAACCAACCTGCATCGCGCGGGTCAGCCGAACTGCTGGTGCGCCAGGCTCCCTCAACCAAGCCTTTGCGGTTGCGATTCAGCTCAAATGGGATAGTCGCATACGGCACAATCGCTAGCAAAATTCCACCAACAATGGCCAGGACGCCCCAACGCTGATTCACTCCAACCAAAGCTGCGGTCACCCCGTAACCAAGGAACACTGCACCATGCAAACCACCGACAACAGTTGAGACGCTCGGATCTACCACACCAGTTGCCCGCAAGATAATCGCGACAATCAATGCAGTCCAAGTAAACGCCTCTGCCGTAGCAAAGAAGTTGAACAGTTTCTTAGGAGTCATACCTCCATTCTAGCGGAGGTATCCTGAAACCAGCGCGACCGTCCAATGAAGGATTTCAGATGAGCTACCTAGCAATCGATGCCGGCCAGACCAGTATCAAAGTTGCCATCAGCGCAGACGGAAAAACACTAACCAAACTCACATTTCCTGGAATTCGCACTGACCTCCCTCTCCTTCCTCAATTAGCCGAAGTCACAATCAAAGCCGCAAACGAAACAGGAATAAACCCCAACACACTTGCCGCCGGAGTTTCTGGATTAACCAATCTCGAATCAGACGCAACAAAACTTTTATCACTCACCGCATCCGTCGGCATCACGAAAGTAATCCTCGCCCACGACTCCATCACGGCATTTCTTGGAACCCTCGGTGATGAACACGGAGTAGTAGTTGCCTCGGGCACAGGCGTCGTCACATTCGGTGTCGGGCCAACTTCAACTGCACGAGTCGACGGCTGGGGTTGGATCATGGGCGATGCCGGCAGCGGATTCTGGATTGGCAAGCAAGCCCTCACCGCTGTCATGCGAGCACACGACAAACGCGGTCAACAAACAGAACTCACCGAACGCGTTCAAAACCACTTTCCTAATCTCGAAGATGCATACATAGAAATTCAAAGCAACCCCGAACGTGTACAGGTGGTTGCCTCATTTGCGAAAGACGTTAGCGAACTTGCACAAACAGATCCGATAGCTAAAGAAATATCAGATCTCGCCGCCACAGAATTAGTTGATTCAGTCACCACTGCTTGGCAACGAGTTTCACAACCCAACCTAACCCCAAAGATTGCGGTCACGGGATCCGTGTTTAAGAATTCACGACTCCACGAAACTTTCCTAGAGAAACTCCAAACCAAAATCGCAAAGTTCGAGCTCATCGACAATGAAGGCGACGGCCTAACTGGCGCAATTGCCCTCACCGGCCTTAATGATGAACACCCGCTACTCCAAGCCGCATCCGTGGCTGTAAACTCGTAAGGTTCCCAGGAGAATTCGCCTAGTGGCCTATGGCGCACGCTTGGAAAGCGTGTTGGGTGCAAGCCCTCGGGGGTTCGAATCCCCCATTCTCCGCTCGATTTACTAGAAGGACTCGTAAATGCACGTTGGATATGTAGTGCTCTATGTCACAAACCCAGAAGCCTGTCTGAAGTTTTGGACTGAACAGGTGGGTATGGTCAAGAAGGATTCAAAGCAGGCTGGGCCTTTTGAAATCGTTAATGTTGGATTTACCGACCAACGCTTCGGTTTTCAGCTAGTTCCATTGGCAATAATGGCAGACAACCCTCACGGGCTTGATCTGGCGACTCCCTCTATAGCTTTCAGTGAAGAAGACCTCGAGGCTGCTCGCGAAAAACTCATTGCTGCAGGTGTTCAGGCGACCGAAATTGGTGACCAAGGTGGCGTTACCGCTTTTGCTTTCCCAGATAACGAAGGCCGCTGGTTCGCTGTTACCAAGGCATAGGTCGGTCGTAATCGACTGTTGCGTCGTTCGGCGCATCCGGCAATTCCATGCCTCCGGCTCGCACGCAAAGCCAACGCAATTCTTCGGTGGCTTCTGGGTCGCATCGCCAAATGATCCAGGTTTCCGGACTTACCCGCACGATTGATCCGGCTGAAACTTCGACCACGTCGTCGTTGAGACCCATCTGACCTTTGCCGTTGATGAAGATATATAACTCCTCGACTTGCGAGTGCTTGTGCCAGTAAGGAGCAACCTCGCCTGCGACTAGGGCATTCACGGTAAGCCCCATGAATTGCAGGTCCATTTCTTTGTCGACTACTCGACGGCCATCCCGTGATGTTTCTGGGCGAAATCCGCCGAAATAATTACGCCACTCGTTTGGTGCGCCAACGTTTAGTACTTCGTAACCAGTCATAGCCAAAGACTACTCCGCTTGACGAAAGTCTCGGCTAGTCGTTGACTAGAGCCATGCGCAGCGAAATTCGTGGCTATCAAGAGGTGCGTGAGGCCGCGCGCGACTGGGAAACATATTCGAGCGATCTCCTTGGCGACAGAGACGTGCGAGATTATCGGCAGCTTCCCCTTGAAGCAGATCCTCCTCGTCACACACATTTTCGAATGGCGCTAAATCCAATTTTTAGCCCAGGCGCACTGCGTCCGTTAGCTCCTGATTTTGAAGATCTTGCAGAGAAACTTATTAGAGAAGTTTCCGCCAAGGGAAAATTTGAAGTCTTAGAAGATCTGGTGCTTCCATATGTAATCGGTTGCCTAACCATCATTTACAAACGCCCGCAAGATTTTGAAGAATGGCGTTCATGGGGCCCCGATGTTTGGACTGCAGCTGCCTATCAACGCAAAGAAGATGTGCATGCTGCTGAAGAGGCACATCGCAACCGAGATTTCTCAGGTGAAAATCCGAGATCAGGTGAGACTTTGCAGACATATCTAGACAAAGTATTTGATGAAGCGGAACTGCGAGTACTTGCCGGCGAACCAGAGCGAGACATTTGGGATTTTGTTGCAGCCCTTGAAATCGAAGAACAAAGAATTAACCGCAAGGAGATGCAGGGCATTGCCAACGTGTTACTGGCCGGAGGGCGCGACACCGTAATTAAATTGCTAGCCGGTTTCGTTTGGCATCTCATTCGAACTCCGAGGGATGCAGAGTTCCTGAGGGAAGACCCAGAACATTTCCGGGCAGCAATCCAAGAGATGGCTCGTTACCTCACTCCGCTACCCCGCATGGAACGAGTCCCACGCGAATACGCGGTGGGCGAAGACAAAGATCGTGACACCGACAACTATGTATTACTTGGCTTCGTGTCAGCCAATCACGACCCGGCACGCTTTGAGAACGCTGACCAAATTGACTTTCAACGCGAGCGAAATGCCCACGTTGCCTTTGGCTTCGGCCCGCACGCCTGTCTTGGGCAAAACATCACCGAGATAGAGACTGGCGCTTTCCTTAGAGCACTGCTGCCAGCCATAGCCGGCTGGAAGTTTGAAAGCGAGCCTGACCTGCATTGGGTGGATGAGCAACTGGCAGACGGATCTAAGGCAAAGTACCTAGGCAAATTCAAAGCCATTCGACTAATAACCAGATAGCCGAATTCCACGTGAGTCGTGGTTTTCAAAAGGTTTATGCTCAATAGAAATCTTCTGGAGGGCAAATGCAAAAGCGAATACTCGGTCAAGGCATGGAAGTATCGGAAATCGGTTTGGGTTGCATGGGTCTGTCTGGTTCTTATGGCCCGATTCTTGATCGTGGTGAGAGTAATCGCTTTCTTCGAGATGCTGTCGATCGAGGGGTGACCTTCTTTGATACCGCCGAAGTATATGGTCCATTTCTTAATGAAGAAATTGTTGGCGAAGGTTTAGCTCCGGTGCGCGACCAAGTGGTGCTGGCTACCAAGTTTGGTTTTGCCTATGACGGCGACAAGACGCTCGGCACTGACAGCAGCAAGAAAAATATTCGTCGTGCTGTGGAAGGTTCTCTAAAGAGATTGCAAACCGATTACATCGACCTCTATTACCAACATCGCGTCGATGTTAATACCCCAATCGAATTAGTTGCAGAAACGGTTGGCGAATTGGTAGCCGAAGGAAAAGTGAAGTACTTCGGTCTATCTGAGGCTTCTGTCTCAACCATTCGCAAGGCTCACGCTGTATTTCCGGTTGGCGCCCTGCAGAGTGAATACTCTCTCTGGTATCGAGACTATGAAAAAGATGTAATTCCGACTCTTGAAGAGTTGGGCATCGGCTTCGTTCCCTTCAGCCCGCTCGGCAAAGGTGCACTGACAAACACTGTGACCAAGGACAACCAGTTTGCAGACAATGATATTCGCTCTACTATCCCTCGATTCCAGAAGGAATTCATCGAAGAAAATCTGAAGCTGGTGGAAGAACTAAACAAGATTGCCGTTGGCATGGGAATCACCGCTCCGCAGTTGGCCTTGGCCTGGGTACTTGCCCAGAAGCCATGGATTGCACCGATTCCAGGTACTCGACGTACTGAGCGGCTTATCGAGAACATTGGTGGAGTTGAAGTGAATTTCAGCGCTGATGACCTTGCAGCAATTGGCAAGGTGGCTGATGCCGTCACCGTGCAGGGCGCACGCTATAACGAGTTTCAGCTCGCCAGAGTCAACCTATAGGTTAGCTGTGTGAGCGCCCAGCCCTTCGGCAGCCTGAAGGGTTCGGTGATCGA
>JBJTNZ010000123.1:0-13283 GCA_046074345.1 Micrococcales bacterium
GGTTTGCGATTTCGGCTGCTGCCTCAAGGTAAGAAATTGCTCCAGGCGATGTGTGGTCGTAGGTAATCACGGTCTGTGAATACGAAGGGGCTTCCGACACCTTGACCGAACGCGGAATTACGGCATTCAGAGTTATGTCTGGGAAGTTCGCTCTCACGTCATCGGCCACACCCTGGGCCAACTTGGTGCGGCTGTCGTACATAGTCAACAAAATCGTAGATAGTTCGAGGCTCGGGTTCAGCATCTTGCGAATCAAGCCGATGTTGTTGATCAACTGGCTGACACCCTCAAGCGCGTAGTACTCACACTGAATCGGGATCAGCACCTCATTTGCCGCGGCAAAAGCGTTGACAGTCAGGAGTCCCAGTGAAGGTGGGCAATCGATGAAGACATAATCGGGTGGCGTCATCGAAGTATTGATATAAGTTTCGAGAGCCATCTTCAAACGGGTTTCACGAGCAACCACCGAAACCAATTCGAGTTCAGCTCCGGCTAAGTCAATGGTTGCTGGCACGCAAGTCAGGCCAGGAGCTTCACTACTGATCTGCAAAACATCCTCAATGCTGACGTTGTCCAGCAGCACATCGTAGATGCTCTTGGTGCCAGAACGGTGCTCGATGTTCAGAGCGGTGGACGCATTACCTTGAGGGTCCAAATCAATTACAAGGACCTGGAGCCCCTTACTGGCAAGGGCTGCAGCCAAGTTCACCGCGGTAGTGGTCTTTCCGACCCCGCCCTTTTGGTTTGAGATTGTGAAGATTCGAGTTCGGTTTGGCTTAGGCAAACGAAGTGACTTGACGTTGGCAAGACGCTGATTGTTCTCGCTCAGTTCGCGAGCGAGCGGGGTGTCCATGAAGCCCCCAGACATTCCTGAAGTGTCAGTTTGTTTCACGTGAAACATCTCCCCCGATCCAGCCAGTAGGTTCAGGCGAGGTTTCCTCGCGACCATTTGGATAGCCCAATCCGGTCACCACAGTTGCTTTGGTGACCGAAGATTTCTCGGCTTCTGGAATCTCGTTCATTCTGGAATTCAGACTAACTTAGTCCGAACCACCAAAGTTGGCTCAGCCAAAAATTGTTGACCGCAGCGGATGATCTCAAAACTCTCGATTCCAAGCTTCTTTTGCAGCTTCTTGGAGTCTTCGATCTCCTCGCCAGCTTTACTTCCCTTCAGGGCGACAATTTCGCCACCGTGCCGGGTAAGTGGCACACACATCTTTAGAAGCTTTGGTAGAGCAGAAACAGCCCTGGCAGTGACCACATCAAAGACATCGCCAACTTCCTCGGCGCGTGCTCGATTCACGGAAACATTGCTGAGACCCAACTCATCCACCATCTGCTTGAGCCAATCAGAACGGCGTTCCATCGGTTCAATTAGGGTGAAATTTGCCTCAGGTTGGGCAAGGGCCATAGGGATTCCAGGTAAACCAGCCCCTGATCCCACATCTGCAACAGATTGGCCCGGTCGCACTAGCTCGGCAACCACAGCGGAATTCAAGATGTGGCGAGTCCACAGTTTGGGCATTTCTCGAGGCCCAAGTAGGCCCAAAAGGTCAGCATCACGAACCAGCGCCTTAAAGTATCCCCTAGCCTGGTCGATTTGGGCGCCAAAAATGGCACCAGCCTCAGCGGGCTCTAATTCAGGGGCAAACTCTTCCATGTTTCACGTGAAACATTAAGCAGGCTTGATGACGATGTGGCGTTCCTTGCCCTCGCCCTCAGATTCCGAGGTAAGCCCGGCCTCTGACACCAAATCGTGCACGATTTTACGCTCGTATGAGCTCATCGGCTTCATCGGGATAGCCTCGCCGGTGTCCTTCACCTTGGCAACCAGCTTGTTGACAATACGGGTCAGGTCGTTGACGCGAGCCTGTCGTGAGCCACCAACGTCTAGAATCAGGCGGCTGAAAGAGTTAGTTTTTACCTGGACAGCCAGGCGGGTGAGCTCCTGAAGGGCTTCCACGGTTTCTGGGTCAGAGATCAACTTGAGGTTGCTGTCGCCTGAGGCTGAAACCTCTAGGTAGGCACGGCCCTGACGCACGTCGATCTCGATGTCTCCGTCAAGGTCATAGATGTCCAAGAGTTCCTCTAGGTAGTCGGCGGCGATGTCGCCCTCCTCCTCCAGAGCCTTGATGCTGTCCTTTGACTCAGCTTCGGTGACCTCTGCGGTCTCCTCGACTACTTCTTCGTTCTTGATTTCGTCTGACATGGTCTACTTCTTCTTGGCGCGCTTTTTGCCAGTCGGCTGCTGGCGCTGGGTCGTGGTTGGGGTGGCTTCTTCGATGGCTTCTGGCTCATCGGTGGTCTTTGACAACTTGCCCTTTTTAGCTAAACGCTCTTCGCGCTGCTTGTGAGCAATTGATCCTGGGGTTGGCATGTTGCGGATGACGATGAACTGCTGGCCCATGGTCCAGAAGTTTGAGGTCAACCAGTAGAACATCACACCTAGCGGGAATGAAACACCAGAGATCATGAAGATCAGTGGGAAGACGTAAAGCATGATCTTCTGAGTCATCATGTACTGGCTGTTCATTGAGTCAGGGTTCTGGTTCTTAGCCATGATCTGCTTCTGAGTAATGAACTGAGTAACGGTCATGGTGACAACCATGATCGCGGCTAGAACCTGCACGTTTATTGAGGTTGCACTTAAAAATGTCTCAGATAGTTTGGCACCAAACAAGTTAGCCTTACTGAACGAAGCGGCCAATTCCTTGGTCAGGAAGAAGACTCCAGCCTTGTCGTGCTGTGCTTCGTTGAGGGTGAAGAACAAACCACCGAAGATCGGCATCTGAATAAGCAGCGGCAAACACGAGCTCATTGGGTTTGAACCGGTGCGCTTGTAGAGCTCCATTTGCTCCTTGGCAAACTTCTCGCGTGACTCGCGGTCGGTCTTGCCCTTGTACTTCTTCTGCAGCTTTTGGAGTTCCGGCTGCATAATCATCATGTTGCGCTGAGACTTGATCTGCTTCACAAAGACAGGAATCAGTGCGGCACGAACGATCAACACAAGGCCTACGATCGAAAGCACCCAGGTGGCACCAGCGTCTGGCGACATGCCTACTGTGGTAAAGACCCAGTGGAATGCCACCAAGATGGCCTCAATTACCCATTTGACCGGATACAACAAGTCCATGAACTAACCCTTCTTAGGTTTCGGTACTACAAAGCCGGTCTCGGTTACCAGAAACTTGCCCGAACCTGGCTTTACTTCGTCGACTCCACCCTGAGCCCACGGATTACAGCGCAGGATCCGCCAAATTGCTAGCAAAGACCCTAAAACTAGTCCTCGCTGCTGAACCTGCCCCAGCCCATAGCTGGAACAACTTGGGTAATAGCGGCAAACATCGCCATAAAGCGGCGAGATTACCTTGCGATAACCCTTCAGCAACAAGATTTCTACATTTCTTGGTGCCAACCAGATGGTCTGAAACAACCAGCTCATCCAGCCATTTTCCTGACTCCGGCTTGCACCGATGACTGAAACTCGGATTTCAACGTCTCGAAGCTGGCATCAGCGGCTCCCTCAAGGGCTCTGACTACGATCGAGATGTTGTCGGTGGGATTGATGTCGGCCATTATTTCCCTGGCAACGGCGCGAAGCCGGCGTTTGACCAGGTTTCGGCTGACGGCTCCCCCCACCGATTTAGCCACTACAAACCCGAAACGAATTGGCCCCTGCGGAGCTTCCTTCTTTAGGTAGGTGACTAGGTGGTTGCTGGCAATTTTTCGACCAGTTCTCATGGTCGAGCGAAAATCATCGGCTGAGATCAGCCGGTTCTCGCGAGCCAGCATGGTGAAACTCGATTAAGCCGAAAGCTCTGAACGGCCCTTGCGACGGCGGGCAGCCAAGATAGCGCGACCTGCGCGAGTCTTCATGCGCTCACGGAATCCGTGGGTCTTTGCACGACGACGGTTGTTTGGCTGGAAAGTGCGCTTGCTCATAGATCTACTCCAATGAAAAACTTTTTAGAACCTTAGTTGGTGTCAAATTGACGGGTAAGTTGCTGCCGATTCCAAAGCAAAGCAACCTGTTAAACTTAGGGGCTTTTGCCCCTGAAGGTCAAGTTTTTTGTGGCTTTTAAGGAAATCTTTTTTCGACACGCTGAGCCGATTTGCTTTTTCCACAGGGTGTTAATCAAAATAGCGATTGTGGATTTTTTCCACAGGGGCAATTAGGACTTATCCACAAGTTATCCACGCTGTGGAGAACTTGTGTAAAACTGTCTGAAGGCCAGTCATCTAGGGGAAGCAAAGGAGCGACGATGGCAGCAACTGATACCGTCGCAACTCTGTGGCAGGAAATAACTAACAAGGTCAATGCAGACGATCGACTCGAGCGAAACGTCCTTGCATTCCTTGGTCTAGCCGAGCCAAAAGGTGTTCTGGGCGACACGCTCTACATCGAAGTGCCAAACGAGCTAACCCGGCAGATGCTCGACACCCGCATCCGACCATCAATAGTCGAGGCTCTCCATGCCAGCGTTGAGGTCTACGGCGCTCACAATTTTGCGGTTTTCGTAAATCCTGAAATCTCGGTGCCAGCCGCATCCGAGGTTGTAGAAGAGCCAATCGCAGCTCCAGCAGGCCTACCAAGTTACCTGGCCAATAGCACTTCGGTGGGACGAAGCCACGAAACTCGGTTGAACCCCAAGTACAACTTCGACAACTTCGTCACTGGATCGTCAAATCGCTTCGCCAACGCTGCGGCTTTTGCCGTCGCCGAAACTCCGGCTAAGGCCTACAACCCGCTTTTCATCTACGGCAACTCTGGACTAGGTAAGACTCACCTACTCCACGCGATCGGGCACTATGCGCTCAGCCTTTATCCGAAGATCAAGGTCCGCTATGTCTCTAGTGAAGAATTCACCAACGACTTCATCAACGCGATCCAGAACAATCGAACCTCCCAGTTCCAGGCTGAATACCGCGAAGTAGACATTCTCCTAATCGATGACATCCAGTTCCTACAGGGCAAGGATCAAACTCAGGAAGCCTTCTTCCACACTTTCAACACCCTCACCAACGCCAATAAGCAGGTCGTGATTACCTCTGACCTACCACCCAAAGCTCTAACCGGATTCGAGGAACGACTCACTAGCCGCTTCGAATCTGGCCTAAGCGTAGATATTTCAACTCCTGAGCTCGAGACACGCATCGCGATTCTCCGTAAAAAGTCGGAAAACGAGAAGCTGCGCATCCCTGAAGATGTCCTGGAATTCATGGCCACCCGAGTTTCACAGAACGTTCGAGAACTTGAGGGTGCCCTAATTCAGGTGACGGCATTCGCAGCCTTGAACCGCAGCCCGGTTGACATGGCTCTAGTACAAACCGTTTTGAAACACACCACCAGTCTCGGTGAGGACACAGTGGTTACTGCCGTCGATATCGTAAATGCGGTTTCGGCCTATTACCGCATCAGTTCAGACGAGATCTATGGCAAGTCAAGAACTTCAGCTGTGGCTACCGCCCGCCAGATTGCTTTCTACCTATGCCGCACACAGACCAACCTGTCACTACCTAAAATCGGTCAAATCTTCGGAAATCGCGATCACACGACAGTGCTTTACGGCTACAACAAGATTGCTGACGAGATGAAAAATCGACGTGAGCTTTACAACCAGGTGAGTGAAATCATCAACCGAGTTAAGGTTTCTCGCTAAAAAATTCGGTTTTCCCCATGTGCACACCCCTGTGGATAACTGTGGATTAGTAAATAAATCAGTGAATTACTGGCCATGGGCTGTGGGAACTATAAATCCATTCCACAGGAGGCAAAGTTATCCACATAAGAATCCACAGGTGTATAAACAACTTTCACCGTTGTAGTTTCCTGATTTTTATTGACCAGGAGATCTTTCTTCACAGTTTCCACAGTGGTTAATAATGTTTTTAAATTAAAAAGATATTTTGAGAATTGGATAACGCTTAGTCCTCAAATAAACCACCTAGCCAATTTGTCAGCGGTTATGTGCCAAGATTAGTTCTCCGACCAAACCAGTTAGGTAATCACCTTGAAGTTTCAGGTAAATCGCGACGTTTTGAGTGAAGCTGTTTCATTCGCAGTTCGACTGCTTCCACAGCGCACAAGCACTCCAATCCTTGGTGGAATTCTCATTGAGGCTGATGCCAATGCATTGCGTCTTTCAGTTTTTGATCACGAAGTTTCAGCTCAGGCAGAAATCATTGCCAAGGTAGACACCTCTGGCCGCGCCTTGGTTTCGGGTCGTCTTCTAAGCGACATCGCCAGCAAGTTACCTAATTCGCCAGTTGAATTCAATCTTGATGGCTCAAAGGTGCACGTCACTTGTGGCTCAACCAAATTTGCTTTGGCAATTATGGATGTTGCCGCTTACCCAACTCTTCCTGAAATCCCAGTTATCTCTGGTTCAGTCACGGGAGAAGCCTTCGCTACCGCTGTTCAGCAAGTAGCTAGTGCGGCGATGAAGGATGACGTCCAGCCGATTTACAGCGCCGTTCAGATTGAAACCACCGGATCAGAAATTTCTCTCCTAGCCACAGACAAATACCGTATGGCACTTTGTGAATTGCCTTGGAAGGCAAACTCAGGTGCGGAAGGTCAGAGCGTTCTGGTTCCTGCGCGCACACTTCTTGAGGTGGCAAAGACATTTGCGAACCAGGGTGAGATTTCAGTGTCGATCATTAATAACGATGAGCGACAGATGATTGCGTTCCAGGCAAACAATCGCTCAGTTACTGCGTTACTAATCAAGGGCAACTACCCACCAATCAAGTCGATGTTCCCAACCGAACTTGAAAACTTCACCGTAGTTTCAAAGGCCGATCTTCTCGAATCAACTCGTCGAGTCATGCTGGTTGTTCAGCGAGACAATGCTCTCAAGTACACCTTTGGTGAAAATTCAATCGAACTTGAATCGATGGGTAACGAAACCGCTCAGGCTTCAGAGAACATTCCTGCCGAACTAACCGGTGACGACAACATCCTTGCATTGAAGCCACAGTATTTGATCGATGGTCTTGCCGGAGTGCACACTGAGTTTGTGAAGATTGGTTTCACACGCAACGCAGACAATCCAAACAAGCCAAGTCCGGTGCTGATCACATCGCACGGCGCTAAGGACAAGGCCGACAACTACCGTTACCTACTGCAGCCAAATCTTCTAGTTCTTCGCTAAGTAGTTCAGATGTTTGTTAAGCATCTGTCGCTGAGTAACTTTCGCAATTACAGCACTGCTGAAGTTCAGCTAGCACCAGGTGTTAATCTTCTAGTCGGACCAAACGGCCAGGGAAAAACTAACTTTGTCGAAGCAATTGGATATCTCTCTACATTGCGTAGCCACCGCGTCGCCGGCTATCTTCCACTGATTAAAAATGCTGAGCCAGAAATTCCTGGGGCAATCATTCGAGCGATGGTTAGTCATGAAGACCGCGATGCACTTATTGAATTAGAAATCAATCGCGACTCACAAAATCGTGGGCGGGTAAATAAATCTGCAGTAAATCGAGTTCGAGATATTCTCGGCTATGTAAACACCGTGATCTTCGCGCCGGAGGATTTGGATATCGTCAAGAAAGATCCTTCCAATCGTCGTGATTTCATCGATTCACTTTTGATTCAGATTTCTCCGAGATTCGCGGGGGTGTTCACTGACTATGAACGAGTACTAAAACAGCGCAACACTCTGCTGCGCACTGCTCGACAAACTGGAGCCAAGGGAACATCGCTGAGCACTCTAGATGCTTGGGATGAAAGCCTAATAAAGTTCGGAAGCGAAATAGTTGCAGCTAGAGTCGCTTTGATCGAAAGACTTCGACCACTTGTGCTTGATGCTTATCAGTCAATCGCGATTGCAAATAACGAACCACGTATTTTGGTTAAGAGCTCGCTTCTCGGCTCGATTATTCCTGACGGAGAAGAAGCGGATGATCTTGAATACATCGATACCGCTGACATCGATGAAGTAAAGAGTCTGTATCGAGCGAAGTTAGAACGTGTTAGAAACAAGGAACTAGAACGCGGCATCACTTTGGTTGGCCCACATCGTGACGATTTGGTTTTACTGCTTTCGAATCTTCCGGCAAAGGGTTATGCGAGTCACGGTGAGAGTTGGTCATATGCCTTGGCACTGCGCTTGGCATCAATTCAGCTTTTGAAAATGGAAACCCGAAGCGGAGATCCGATTTTAATTTTGGATGACGTTTTCGCTGAACTAGATGCTGGTCGCCGCTCACGTCTGGCCGAACTGGTTCGCAACAACGAGCAGGTTCTGATTACGGCTGCCGTAGCTGAGGATGTACCTAAGGAATTGAACGCTAAAGTTTTCAACGTGAAGGCGGGGGTGATTGATAATGGCTGATGACTTCGCGCAGGACTTCTACTGGAAAATGCGTGAGGCCGTAACCGGTCGGCTATCTCGAGATGCCAAACGAATTAAGGCGAAGGCGTCCAAGAACAATTCGCAACCCTTCGACAAGGGTCGTGATCCGGTCTCTGTTGGATCTTCACTCGATGGAATTTTGAAGGATTTCCGTTGGGAAGCTCGCATGGCCGAAGCGGAACTTTTCAATCGTTGGGGTGAATTGGTCGGCGAGGTAAACGGGTTGAACTCACACCCGGAAACTTTGGTCAACGGAGTCTTGACGATTCGCTGCAAATCAACTGCCTGGGCAACTCAACTTCGCCTCATGCACGATCAGATACTGGCCAAAATCACCGAGAATTACGGTGATTTAGGAATCACCAGCCTGAAATTGCTTGGCCCGGATGCTCCATCATGGAAAAAGGGACCAAGGTCTGTGCCAGGTCGTGGCCCACGGGATACCTACGGATAACCTTCGGTTAACACTCACACTGTGGATAACTTGTGGACAAGTGGGGATATCTTCAGCCTTATGTTGAGAGTTATGCACAACCTTGAGCCATATGTTTAGGGTTTAAACTTATTTCTTTTACACAGGCGCAATCCCTGTAAATCATTGGCCTTTAGCCGTGCATTAGACAAATTCTCCACAGGCTAATCCACAGATTTGGGGACAAATCGCGGGCGTGTTCCACAAGTTATCCCCAGAATGGTGCACAACTCGTTTTGATGGTTGAGTGTCGGTGCTCGATGCTAGACATACACTCAAAGAAGTTCGGAGGTTTCTTATGTCGTTGGCAACTGTGCCACCTGTTGAACCGGCCCGCATTGGCGAAGGTCGCGTCCTCCCAAATGATCTTCTTTCAGAGCAAAGCACCATCGGTGGAATGCTTCTTTCCCAAGAAGCGATTGCCGAGGTTTTCGAAGTCGTCAAAGCCGATGACTTCTACGCACCAAAGCACGAAACCATTTTCAACGCCATCCTTTCGCTTTACAGCAAGGGTGAACCGACAGACGTAATCACCGTCACCGATGAGCTCACCAAAAACGGCGACCTAGTTCGAGCCGGCGGAGCCGACTACCTGCACCAGCTCACCTCGATCGTTCCGACAGCGGCTAATGCGCCGTTCTATGCGCAGATTGTCTCCGAAAAAGCCACACTACGTCGCCTGGTCGAAGTTGGTACTCGCATTGCTCAAATGGGTTACTCAAATGAGGGCGAAGTCACTGATCTGGTAAACCGCGCCCAAGAGGATGTTTACGCGGTTACTCGCGCGGGCGTTGGCGAAGACTACGTGCCACTATTCGATTCCATCGAGGCAGCCGTCGAAGAAATGGAACGCGCCCAGAGCCGCGGTGGCGACATGGTCGGAGTCCCTACTGGTTTCAGTGAACTCGATGAGATGACTCACGGGCTCCACGGCGGGCAGTTCGTCATCGTCGCGGCTCGTCCTGCGGTAGGTAAGTCGACTTTGGCTCTCGACTTTGCCCGAAATGCAGCCATCAAGCACAAGAAGCCGGTGATCTTCTTCTCACTAGAAATGGGTCGCGCCGAAATTGCGATGCGTCTGCTTTCAGCCGAGTCGCGAATCTACCTACAGAGCATGCGTAAGGGCTCACTCAGCGACAACGACTGGCAACGTCTGGCCGGAGTCCGCGGCGAGATCAACTCGGCCCCGCTCTACATCGATGACAGCCCAAACCTTACCCTGGTTGAGATTCGTGCAAAGTGTCGCCGCATGGCTCAGCGCGTTGGTCTCGAGATGATCGTGATCGACTACCTCCAGCTAATGACTTCTGGCAAGAAAGTTGAATCGCGTCAGCAAGAAGTTTCTGAATTCTCTCGTGCCTTGAAGCTGCTTGCCAAGGAATTGAATGTGCCGGTGGTTGCCATTTCGCAGCTAAACCGAAACTCAGAAAAGTCAGACAACAAGGTTCCAGAGATTTCCCAGCTTCGTGAATCCGGATCACTTGAGCAGGATGCCGACGTCGTAATCTTGCTGCACCGCGAAGCGATGTTCGAACGCGAGCACCCTCGCGCTGGCGAGGCAGACCTCATCTTGGCGAAGCAACGTAACGGACCTACCGGCACGATCGTGGTTAACTTCCTTGGTCAATTCAGTAAATTCGAAGATCCAAAGGCTTAGAGCAAATAGGTTTAACCCGTGCGTCGAATTAAATCTTTGCGAGCTCTCGCCAGTATTGCTGTTGGTTTGTTTGTAGCTTTCTGGCAATCGCATCATGCTGCAGTTGGTTTAGTGGCTCTCGCAATTTTCACAATTCTGTATGGATTGCGCACATTGTTTGGGTCACCAAAATATTTTCCTATTGCGCTCATCGCACTGATCACTTCATTCATCGCGGCGGTTAATCTGCAAGAAAATTCTGATTCGACATTTGTATTACTTGTTGCGATCTGGGGAATTGCGCAGGCGTCAATCGATTGGCTAAACAAGGATGCAATTAGCGCGTCACTCGCGTTTTTGCTCGCAGCGCTGTTCGCCTTTGTGCCGATGGATATTGTTTCGGCTGTCGGATTTTTCGGGGCTTACCTAATTCTTTCAGGTGTGCACCTGGGTATCGCTGCCTACACTCCAAAGAACTCTAAGAAGTAGGCTTTAGCTATGGCCAACAAGAAAAATTCGCTGCGTAACTATTTGACGCTTTCACTAATCGCTGCATTGTTCGTGGGCATCATGGTGCTAGCCGCGACACACTACGTGGCAGTCGTCGAAGCACTTATTTGGGCTGGCGTCACTTTTATCGTGGTTTTGGTTGGCATTGCAACCCTTGCTCTCACCGTGAAGGATCAAGAAGATGATCCAGAAAAGCCACGCCTCAGCTAATTAGTTGATTCGGTTCGCAAGCTCAGAAGCGATACCGATATAGCTGCTTGGACGCAGCGCCAAGAGACGGTCTTTGGCTTCAGCCGAGATGTCCAATTCATTGACAAAAGCAACGAGTTCATCGTGCCCAATTCGCTTGCCTCGGGTGAGTTCCTTAAGCAGCTGGTATGGATCTTCGATTGACGAACGACCGGAAGCCACCTCGGCACGGATGACGGTTTGAATCGCCTCACCAAGCACCTCCCAGTTTTCTGAAAGATCCGCGTCGAGTACCGCAGGTGACAATTCGATTTCACCGAGTCCGCGAGTCGCATTGTCGATAGCTAGGAGTGAGTGTCCGAGACCTACACCGATGTTGCGCTGTGAAGATGAATCGGTAAGGTCACGTTGCATTCTTGAGGTCACCAATGTTGCTGCGAGTGAATCAAGAATTGCATTCGAGAGTTCAAGATTTGATTCCGCATTTTCAAAACGAATCGGATTGATTTTGTGCGGCATGGTTGATGAACCGGTAGCACCTGGCTGTGGAATCTGCTTGAAGTAATTCAACGAGATGTAAGTCCAAATGTCAGTGCAAAGGTTATGCAGAATGCGGTTGAACAATGCAACCGCTGAATACAACTCGGCCTGCCAGTCGTGAGATTCGATCTGAGTGGTGAGTGGGTTCCACTTGAGTCCGAGTGAAGTAACGAAAGCTTCAGATTCAATTGCCCAGCTGACGTGTGGAGCGGCAACTACATGAGCAGAAAAAGTACCGGTGGCACCAGAAAATTTTCCAAGGTATTCGTTGTTGCGGATGCGTGTGAGTTGTCGTTCAAGTCGGTAGACAAACACCGCTAACTCTTTACCCATGGTGGTTGGAGTTGCTGGTTGTCCGTGAGTGCGGCTCAACATTGCAACCTCTGCGTACTTTGCAGAAAGTTCACGAAGCTTGGTTAGCAACGTTTCTGCGCGTGGCAACCAAACCTGCTGAATTGAATCGCGCACGGTGATGGCATAAGAAAGATTGTTGATGTCTTCGCTGGTGCAGGCGAAGTGAGTGAGCTCGGCGAGATCGCTGCGGCCGACTTCGGCCAACTTCTCACGAACGAAGTACTCGACCGCTTTGACGTCGTGCTTTGTAACTGCCTCGGTCTTAGCCAAGGTGGCGACGTCTTCGTCTGAGAAGTTGCTGACCACATTGCGTAGTCGCTCAATCTCGGTGAGGTCTAGGGGGGCGTTGTTCTTGAGCAGGTTGCGGTTGGCAAGGTGAATCAACCACTCGACTTCCACGTGCACTCGCGCCTTGTTCAAACCAGCTTCGGAAAGGAACTCGCCTAGTCCGGCGACGGCTGGCTGATAGCGGCCATCAAGGGGGCTTAGCGGCTGGTTTGAAAGATTACTCACAGGGATATTCTGCCCTATCTATTCCACAGATAAGAGGTCGCCCGATTTTCCGGGATGAATTCGAGCGACCATTCGATCATGGATTTTCTTGAGGACCTTATTTTTCGAGCTGCTACGCACCTGCTACTGGCGGTGCCCAATCCGCTGCACTGGAATGGCCCGGCTGCCGCGGCTTGCGCTCGCGAATTAGAGCTACTGGCGGATGATCTTCGAGCGATAGTTGGCGGGTTGAAATCGATTGTTGAGTAGCCGCTCCGAAATTGAACGGATTCGAAATTCACTAGTAGTTACCGCCGAGGTCTTGGCCGCGAAGTTGGTAATCGATGCGGTTCAGGCGTCGCCGATAAAGCTCGCTCATTTGGCGATTCGACTGCCTGCGGTAATCACCCGACTAAGACGGCTCATTGTGGCTTGCGAGGCAATGCTCGATCGAATATCAACCACAGAGAACCGCCTGTTGGCCGGAATGGCTCTGGACATCGGCATCACCACCGGCCTAGTGATTAATCCACCGGTACGTGTTTCCGCAGGGCAGCTGCTCGGTAAAATTTCGGCGCCTGCGTCCTTAGCCACATTGGCCGAACGAATGATGTACCTAGTCAATCGAGGTACGCCGACCGTTCGAATAGAAAAATATGCGAATGCCGCCATTGTCTACTTGCCCGGCACGCGTACTGGCAGCTTTGGCTGGAACGCCAATCCAATGGATATG
>JBJTNZ010000124.1:0-4188 GCA_046074345.1 Micrococcales bacterium
TGGCAGCGGTTAGTCTTTTTGCGTGTCAGCAGAACGAATAGAGCAAGTCTTACTGGCATTTGCCGTCGGCGATGCAATGGGCATGCCCACACAGCTGCTGACTCGTGAGCGATCGATCGCTCTGCTCGAATCAGAGGGTATTTTTGCCGATGCTCCCGATGACAACCCGGTTTGTCCTGGTCTCAGGCGCGGCACTATTACCGACGACACCCACCAACTGCTAATCCTCGGCGAAAATCTGATTGAAAATCGCGGCCGTTTTGAGGCTAGAAGTTTTGCATTGCGGATGCTCGAGTGGGAGCGCAGCATGATTGCTGCAGGCTCGCAGGATTTGCTGGGCCCTTCTACTAAGGCGGCTCTTGAAGAACTTTTGCGTTTGGCTGATCCCCGGTTGGTTTCGCTGGCTGGCACCACTAATGGTGCATCGATGCGAATTCCGGTGCTTGGTTGTGCTGTGACAATTTTGCCGGCGGCTGGAGCAAATGCATTGGTCGATCAGACTCTCGAGGTAAATCGCCTTTCGCACAATTCATTGGAAGCAAATCTTGCTTCGGTGATTGTTGCTGCAATTATTTCTGCCGGCGTCGATGGTTTGACTTGGGAAGAATCGCTCGAGGTTGGTTTCATCGCGGCGGAGGTCTTGACCGAGCGTTGGGGAGCGTCGCCAAACGACAACATCTTTAGTGGACTACAAGAAAACATTCTTTTCGAAGTGGAGCATGCAGCTGCGCTGGGCGGCAAGATGGCAGCGCTCGAATTCATCGACACCAACATTGGCACCTCACTGGAGTCTCGGGAGTCAGTGGTTGCGGCGCTAGCAGTGGCATTGCTGGCCGAGGGTCGCCCAATCAACGCTGCCCAGCTGGGAGCCGCGCTTGGTGGCGACTCCGACACCATCGCTGCCATCGCCAGCGCAATGGTGGCCAGCAGTGGTCACTGGGGGCAAGACGAGGTGGAGGCCTCGTACTTTGTGTCCGAACAAAACAACCTCGACTTCTCGGTGATGGCATCGCGTTTGTTTGACCTGCGCGAGAATTACTCTGATGACATCTAGATACCAGCGACTTATTTCTTTCGGCAGCACGATTGTCGACATCATTAACTACGTCGATCATTTACCGGCGCGCGGATCTGATGCCCTAGTCAAGGAATCGCTAATCATGACCGGCGGCGCATACAACGTGGAGTCGGCAGCCAGTCGTCTTGGTTTGAAGACTTTGCACGCTGGTTCGGTGGGCACCGGGTTTTACGGAAACATCGCTTTGCAATCGATGCGCGATGACGATATCGATTTCATTGGTCGTAAGGTCGACGACATCGATACCGGTTACTGCTTCACCATGGTAGAGCCAGATGGCGAACGCAGCTTTGTCACGTATGCCGCTGCCGAGGCGATGGTCACCGTGGATCAACTCATGAGCGTGGAGATTCGTCCAACCGATGCCGTTTACATCTCCGGCTATGACTTGTCTTATGCGAGCAGTCGCGAGGCCGTGAAGAGTTGGATCTTGAGTGACCACGCAGACATCGCCGATATTTTCTTCGACCCTTCGACCATGGTCTCGGCAATCGACAAAGACGTAATCGAGGCACTGCGACATAAGGCCTATGTCATCACATTGAACGAGATGGAATACGAAATCCTTTCACCTCGCCCTGGTGAGGAGGCGTTGTTCTTGCAGCGCAACGGCGTGCGAGACACCGTGTTGTTTGAGAGAGCAAACCCAATCGCAGTTGTTCCCACCTATGCGGTGGATAATCCGCTGGACACCACCGGCGCCGGCGATGTGCACACGGGTGCGTTGATAGCATCGCTTGCTGCGGGTATGGACTGGCACGATGCAATCGCTAGAGCAAATAAAGCCGCGGCTTTTTCGGTGACGCAGAAGGGCGGAGCCTGCGGGCCTACCGCCGAGGTACTCGGTAACCTTTAAGCCAACGCCCAGTAATTGCTGGGGTCCTCTTTATTAGGAGCAGTTGTGGCTAACAACCTCGAAGTAGAACAGCACGGACTCAACGTCATCCCTGAGTCTGAACGTCACGGACAGCCAAAGGACCAATTCTGGCCTTGGGCAGCATCGAACGTCTCAATTTTCGGTATCTCCATGGCCGCCTGGATTCTGGGCTTCGGACTTTCATTCGGCGAGGCAGTGGTTGCCGGTCTGGTCGGAATCGTGTTCTCATTCGCACTGGTTGGTCTGATTGCTCTTGCCGGTAAGCGCGGCTCGGCTCCAACCCTCGTACTCTCGCGCGCAGCTTTCGGAGTCAACGGCAACGCGCTGCCGACTTTGGTTTCGTACCTCTTGCTAGTTGGTTGGGAAATCGTTTTGGTCGCCCTCGGTGTGCTGGCAACCAGCACTGTATTCACTCGCCTCGGTTGGGGCAGTGGCGATGTGCAGAAGGTTGTCATCTTCTTGGTGATTATCGCAATCGTGGTTACCTCTGGAATTTTCGGATTCAAGTTCATTATGCGAATTCAGAAGTGGATCACGCTGGCTTCTGTCGTGCTGACGGTCGTGTTCATCGCACTATCAGCTCACGCAATCGACTTCTCAAAAGTTAACTCAGTGCCAGCAGGTGGAGCTGCAGTACTTACCGCTGGAATTGTTTACGCAATGACCGCATTTGGTCTGGGCTGGGTAAACGGTGGTGCTGACTATTCTCGTTACCTACCTCGCACAGCATCGAGCAAGGGCATCTTTGGTTGGACTACTTTTGGAGCAGCAATCGCTCCGGCAATCTTGGTGATCTACGGATTCTTGTTGGCAATGTCTGACGACAAGATTCGTGAGCGCATCGGTGGCGACCCAATCGGAGCTATTTCAAGTGTGCTCCCAACTTGGTTCCTGATTCCTTACATCGTGCTTGCACTACTCGGATTTATGGGTGGAGCAATTCTCGACATCTACTCATCAGGTTTGAACCTATTGACCCTCGGTTTCAAGTTGAAGCGCTACCAGGCCGCTGGCATCGATGGCATCTTCATGATTCTGGGAACTATCTACTTTGTTTGGATTGCCGGTGACTTCTTCTGGCCGTTCCAGGCTGGGCTTTACATCCTCGGTGTGCCAATGGCTGCCTGGGCCGGTATCTTCATCGCCGACCTTGCGCTTCGCAAGAAGAGCTACGACGAAGCTGCGCTTTACGACGCCAAGGGTCGCTATGGCAGCGTCAACGTCGTGGCGGTTGGCACCATGATTGTCGCCATGATCGTTGGTTACGGCTTCATCTCAAGCCCTGACACCAGCCTTGGCTTCACTACTTGGGAAGGCTACCTTTACGGCCTATTTGGTATCACCGGCGATAACTCGCCTTGGTACTACTCAAACATTGGTGTGTTCTTGGCTTTGGCAATTGGATTTGTTGGCCAGTACCTACTTGGCCGCAAGTCGGTGGAGCGCCAAGAAGCGTAAAAGTTATTTGAGTGAATTGCCCTGTTGATTTTTGAGCAGGGCAATTCCACTTAAGCCCAGGATGATTGCTACCGGCACGAGCGCTGCGAGATTCAGGCCGACAAACATCAGTGCTGCCATGATGGTGCCGGAAATCGCTCCACCAAATGCTCCGCTCAGGTTCATCAGTGCATCGCTCATTCCTTGCACGTTAGTTTTTTCTTCGGGCGGAAGCGATGCCGAGAGCAGTGCAGATGCAGACACAGTTGCTGCGCTCCAACCGAGCCCGAGCAAAAATAGCCCGAGTAAAACCAAATTGTGATCGTGCATTCCGAAACCGGCAAACAAAAGCGCGGCGACGTAAATCGCTTGTCCGAGCACCACGGTTTGAATCTTGCCAATCTTGTCGGCGAGGATTCCAAAAATCGGACTGAACGCATACATTCCTGCGATGTGCACGCTGATGGTAAAACCGACCACCACCAAGGTGGCACCTTCCATCTTGAGATGCGCGGGAGTCATTGACATCACTGCGACCATGACCATGTGCGATAGCGCGATCGAAATTACTGCGTAGGCTGCTCGCGGATATTTCTTTAGTGTGGCTCTCGCTGATGCGAATGAAAGTTTTGGCTTCATTGCTTTTGCGTCACCGAGCGTCTTGGCGGTGAGCAGTGGGTCGGGGCGAAGTCCGAACCAGAAAACCAAACTCGCCAAGGTCTGAGCGGTGATGGTGATCACGAATGGTCCGGTCATGTGCGGCAGGCCGATTGCATTGCCGATGATTTCACCCGGG
>JBJTNZ010000125.1:0-8784 GCA_046074345.1 Micrococcales bacterium
TAACAACAAAGATTTACAAAGAGTTCCACAACAACAAAAAGGAATAACAAATGGCACCGAAGAAAAAGATCACTGGAATGATCAAGCTTCAGATCCAGGCGGGCGCTGCTAACCCAGCTCCTCCTATCGGACCTGCGCTAGGTCAGCACGGTGTGAACATCATGGAGTTCTGCACCGCGTACAACAACGCAACTGCAGACCAGCGCGGAAACGTAATCCCAGTAGAAATTACTGTTTACGAAGACCGTTCATTCACCTTCGTATTGAAGACTCCTCCTGCAGCTGAACTCATCAAGAAGGCAGCAAACGTAGCGAAGGGTTCATCAACTCCTCACACTGTGAAGGTCGCACACCTTTCAAAGGATGCGCTTTACAAGATTGCGGAGCAGAAGATGGCTGACCTAAATGCAAATGATGTAGATGCAGCAGCGAAGATCATCGCTGGTACCGCACGCAGCATGGGCATTACGGTTGATGCATAATCGCGGCGACGCGTAAGCAAAACAAAATAAAAAGAAGTCGTGGGAAGATCGCGCGCGATCTGCTAACCACAACTGTGACCAAAGAAAAGGAATAACAGATGCCAAAGCGCTCAAAGGCTTATCAAGCCGCAGCTGCACTCATCACTGAAGGCAAGCTATACACACCAGCAGAAGCCGTAGCTCTCGTTCGCGAGACTGGCTCAAAGAAGTTTGACTCAACTATCGAAGTTGCGCTCAAGCTCGGAGTTGACCCTCGTAAGGCCGACCAGATGATCCGTGGAACCGTATCGCTTCCAAACGGAACTGGTAAGACCGCACGCGTAATCGTATTTGCAACAGGTGCCGCTGCTGACGCTGCACGTGCCGCAGGTGCCGACGAGGTTGGTGGCGACGAACTCATTGAGAAGGTTGCTGCAGGCTGGACCGCATTCGACTCAGCAGTATCAACCCCTGAACTAATGGGTAAGGTCGGTCGACTAGGTAAGGTTCTAGGTCCTCGTAACCTTATGCCAAACCCTAAGACTGGTACCGTAACCCCAGACGTGGCTAAGGCCGTGACTGACATCAAGGGTGGAAAGATCGAGTTCCGTATCGACAAGCAGTCGAACCTACACTTCATCATTGGTAAGGCTTCGTTCACCGCTAAGCAGCTAGGTGAAAACCTAGAGGCAGCGCTTGACGAAGTTGCACGTCTAAAGCCATCAAGCTCAAAGGGTCGCTACATCATCAAGGGTGCAGTTTCGACCACCTTTGGTCCTGGTATCCCTCTAGACACCAACGTCACCAAGATCGACGCCTAATAAACGTTTAGAAAAAGGGATCGGGGAAACCCGGTCTCTTTTTCATTCGCTATAAATTTCGTAGGCTATAACTTCAAGCACGAGAGGTTGGGATATTGTCACAGCACGCTTTTGGCGCAGCAACTTTGCTAGACCCTAAAGACCCAATGGGATTGCGCACTAGCGCACCGCTACTAGACGCGTGGATTCGTGACATGGAGACGGATCGTTCTCCGTTCCAAATTCCTGGCCACAAAGGCCGCAACGACCTCACCGGTACCGTCGTCGACGGCGACATCCCAGTGCTACCGGGCAATCACCCACACCGAATCTCTCCAAGCCTGATTCTCGAGGCCGAGGCGCTGGCCGCCAAACTATGGGGAGCCGACCTCTGCCGGTTTGGCGTGAATGGTTCATCAGGTTCTAACCACGCTGCGGTCATGGCAGTTGCCGGCCCTGGCGACAAGGTGATTGTCTCGCGCACTTTGCACAAATCAGTGCTCGTCGGCTTGGTTTATGCCGGTGTCGTGCCAATTTGGATTCGCCCAGAGATAAATCCAGATACCGGATTGCCTGAGTATCTTCCAAGCACACGCCTTGCTGAAACTTTAAAGGAACACCCGGATGCCAAAGCAGTTTTAATTGGTGAGCCTTCATACGTGGGCACCATGTCAAACATTCCTCGCTTGGCAAAAGTCACACACGAGTATGGAATTCCACTTGTCGTAGATGCGGCTTGGGCTGCGCACTACGGATTCCACCCTGAACTTCCGGAGCACCCACTCGCCGAAGGCGCAGATATTGTGGTGACTTCTGCACATAAAACATTGCCGAGTTACTCTCAGGCAAGTTTTGTCTTGGTCAACTCGAAGTATGTAGACCTAGCACGTTTTAACAAAATGTTTGATTCGACTCAGACCACATCTATGTCAGGACGAATCCTTGCATCTATCGATGCTGCTCGCGCACTACTCGAGCGCCACGGTGAAGAACTAATCGGTCCGGTTATCGAAGCCACCGAAAAGGGCCGCGCAACTTTGCGTGCTGCCGGCATCGACGTAATCGATGGTGAGTACATTGATCCACTAAAGCTCGTGATTTTGCTATCAAGCTGCGGTGCTGACGGTAACAAAGTCGAGGCCGATTTGCTTGCTGCCAACATCGACGTCGAGATGGCTAACCGCGACCTAATCATTCCGATGATTACTTTTGCCGATACACCGGAGCGAATCGACGACCTCATTCGCAGAATCATCAAGTCAGTAAACGAGTACCGCGGTACTCCTCGCCCGATCGAGATCCTGCCAGCTTTCTCGATTGAGCCAGAGGTAGTTGTCACTCCTCGCGAAGCCTTCTTCTCGGGCTACGAGGTGGTCGAGGCCAAGGATGCAGTTGGCCGCGTATCGGCTGAGATGATTTGCCCGTACCCACCTGGCGTACCGGTGCTCAGCCCAGGCGAGCGGATCACTGAGGCTGCCCTCGGAGCGCTGTTTCAGGCCCGTGACATTGGGGTACGTATTGCCTTTGTGGCAGATCCGACTCTGAAAACTTTGAAGGTTCTGCCTGCCTAACTAGGCTTAGAAGGTTATGTACGCAAGACACATTGTTGTGGTCGAAAACGAGGCCCTGCTCCGAGACCTAATTGGTCGCACCCTGGAGGGCGCTGGCTTCACCGTAAGTACAGCAGCCAACGCAGCGGATGCTCGTCGTGCATGTTTAGCCAACGACCCGGACGGGTTAGTTGTCGACATCGAGCTTGGCCCAGGCCCAGATGGTTTCGACTTTGCGACAGCAATCACCAAAGAGAGTCCGGAAGTCGCAATCGTCTTTTTGACCAACCTTCCAGACCCTCGTCACGCCGGTCGTGATTCAAAAATCATCGGAAAACACACCGCTTATCTTCGCAAGTCTGAACTAATCGATTCAAATCAGCTGATTGACGCACTTGATGCAGTCTTGACTGATCAGATCACCGACAAGCACCGCCATGACCTAAATCCAAATCGCCCGTTCGCCTCGCTTTCGAAGAAGCAGCTCGAAGTGATGAAGCAAATCGCAGATGGACTAACCAATCAGCAGATTGCAGATGTGCGCGGCACATCGGTGCGCGCAGTCGAGGGCATGGTCAGTCGAATTTTCGAGCAACTCGGTATCGATGTGCATGCATCTGGAAACGCAAGAGTTGAGGCGACTAAGCAATTCTTAATTGCCACTCGACCTGGTGAGTAAGCATGCCAGATCAACTATCCGAACTTAGATTCAGTCGCTATTACCGTCAGTTTTCCAATCCGCTGGCGTTTTCAAATCGCACGCTCTTCTTAGTTTCACTTCCGCTAATCGCTACGAATCTGACCCTCGATTACGGACGTGAACCAGGCACCTTTTTCGAGTGGTTCATAGTTTCATTCATTGGATATGCCGCTCTCCTGCTTGGTGCTTTGCTAATCCGACCAATCTTTTCCAAGTGGCAAGTACCGCTTCCGCTTTACTTGCCAACATATTGGCTGCTCGGATTGCTGAGGGGTACCGCTATCTATTTGGTCGGTACTTCTGTCGGAGTGGTCGACCTTCAAGAAGTTGCTTATCGCTTACTCGGTTCAGGCACCTACGCATTTTGTGTGTTTCCAATTGCCACCATCTTGATCTCAAATTTTCACAGAGCCAACTCCACGCTCAAGATGCTGCAGGCACAAACTCTGCGTCGCACCGCTCGCCTCAACTCAATGAAGCTTGAAATTGCAGATCAAAAGACCGAGATTGCAGGCCGAGTCAGCGGCCTGCTTATGCCGGTAATCACCGACTTGATCCAGCGTGTGAATGCCGCCAAGAGCAGTGATATCGGTAAGCAGATTGCGGCACTGCGCAGCACAGTCGACAACGTAGTGCGCCCGCTCAGCCAATCAGTTGCCCGCGAAGGCAACCAACTTTCTGACCCTCAAGTGCAGCTCGATCGCGCCAACTTACTTGCTCGATTAAGCCCGAAGACCAAGCTTCAGGTGAGTCAGCTATTCCTGCCAGGACTCTCATCATTCCTGCTCACCCTAATCTGTTCGTCGCCGATCATCACTTTCGGTGGGGCGCAAACTGGAGCGATTGTGCTCTTAGTAATGGCAGTATCAACTTTTGGAATACTCACGTTTTTCAAGCGACGCACAGTTCGACTACAGCTGAGGGCAATTCCTGCGGTGGTAATTGTCATGCTTAGCTACACATTGATCACAGTGGTTGTCACAATTGCGATTGCACTGCTGCAATCCAATTTGTTGGAAATTTCTGCACCGCGATTGATTTTGCTAAACGTTATTTTCGGAATTGTGTTCTTCGTGGCACAGAGCCGATACCAGCTATTGCAGCAATCATCAGCGGCATTGGAAGAAGTCAACCGCGAGCTCGAATTGCTAAATGCCCAAGCAAAACAAGAACTTTGGATCAACCGTCGCAGGATAGCTACTGTTTTGCATGGACCAGTTCAGGCCGCTCTTTACGCTTCTGCCATTCGATTGACTCAATCAAAACGACCGAGCAAGAAGTTACTAAAAGAAGTCAACGATGATCTTGGTGAAGCACTCAACGCCTTGCGCTTCGATCAGTCTGAAGTACCTGCCGTTCGTTCGGTGATTCGAGAAATCATCGATGTCTGGGCCGGCGTCTGTGAAATTTATTTCAACGTACCGAAGTCGGTTTACGATTTGACTAAACGTCACGCGAATGCCGCAGAAGCTTTTGTCGAAATTATTCGCGAAGCTACTTCAAATGCCATCAAGCACGGTAATGCGAACGAAATTGAAGTTACTGCGAAACAATCCCGAGGCGTGATCGAGCTTCAGATTGTTAACAACGGCAAAGCTCCGACCAAGAATGAAGCGAACACCGGCTACGGAACTCAAATCCTGAATGAACTCGCTCTGAGTTGGACGCTAAACACCCACGGCGAAAACAAGACCGTGTTTACTGCGGAAATTGTGGCGAACGTCTAGAGCTGACGTACTTCGTTCTTGCCGGCCTGACGGTAATCGTTGGCGACAGAGCCAATCACAATCAGAAGCCCGGCTAGGGCAATAGCGACTCCGCCAAGGAACTGTGAGTCGGCAAGCATTGCCGAGATCGCAGCGGCATCGCTATCGGCGGTGAGCTGGGCTTCTGGGATATAGCCAATTCCGATGAATTCGACCACAATTCCGACAATCAGCAGCACCAGCGAGGAAGCTCGTGGGCGAGCGGTGGCATCTCCCTTTGGACGGATAAAGACCGTGACCACAGCGGTGATCAGGTAACTGACAATCGCGAAGAAGAAAAACAACCCGAAGCTGTAGCCCTTGCTCTTGGCGGTGCGCGCAATGACCAGCGCAGACGAGACGGTGAGAACCAGGAGGCTGGCAAGTACCAGCATGAGAGTCGTATTTAAATCCATGAACTAATTCTCGCCTATGCCGACGACATTAGAGACTTGCGAGTACGGCATCCAAATCGGCGCGGGTTGGTGGCTCGCAGCCAGCGCGCTCGCAGGTGATTGATGCAGCTACCGCGGCCACGCGCACCATTCCACGAAGCTCATCATCCGACAAATTTGCCAAGCGGTCGAACGGATCTGTGCCGAGTGCATCAACATCGCTCAACTGTCCTAGCAAGTTGGCACAGAAGGTATCGCCGGCGCCCACGGTATCGACCACATTTATCGCACGAGTTGGCACATCAATGCGCGAACCACCGCGGCGATAAATCGAAGTGCCATCGGCTCCGCGAGTGACCAAAACTAAGCGGTCTGTTTCGCCAATCCATTCGGCCACGATGCCATCGACCGATGAACCCTCGGCAAGGTTGTAGAGCCAGTAGATGTCCTCATCGGATGCCTTAATAATGTGTGAGATTGAGTTCAATCGCTCCACGCGCACTCGCTCGGTTTCCTGCTCGAATCCAAGAGCCGGACGCATATTGATATCGTGCGAGATAGTCACCGATTTCTGCTCATAGTGCTCACGTGCCCAAGCTTCAATCACTGCGCTCGATGGTTGCATCGCCATGGTCAAACAGCCGAACTGAATCGCAGTCGCATGCAGATTTTCGAAATCCGCGTTGGTAGGAAGTTCGTCCGGAGTCCAACCCCAGTCGGCAGTGTCGTTCACATAGAACGCATAAGAAGGTACGCCGGCAGAATTCATCTTCACGACAGCGAGAGTGGTTAGTTCATCCGCTTCGATTGAATACTCGAGATGCACACCATTCGACGACAAACGTTCGCGAATCGAATTGCCAAAACTGTCGCGGCTGATTCGCCCCAAGAACTGGTGTTTAGTCCCGCGACGAGCAAGCGCCAAAGCTACGTTTGCATTTGCCCCACCCACCACTGCGTTGAAAGACCCCGGCTGGTACCGGTTTTCAATCAGATCGATAAGTGCTTCGCCAATCACCAAAATCATGGGGTCAGTTTATTCGGGCGAGGCGTAGGGTTGAACCATGAAGCGAATACCGTTGCCAAATCGTGCTCTTGCTCTTCCGCTGATTGGCCTGATTTTCACCTGGGGTCTGTTCATGGTGGGGCAGTGGGTGTCCATGGTTACCGCCGAGAGTTATAGCAACGGACCGAACCCGAGCACCTATGTATTTCTTGCCGCGCTCGCGGTAGCTGCTATCAGCTCGCTCATTGGTCAAGGTTGGGCGGTTACCGCACATCAGCAGTCAGACGGTACCGGAATCGAACGAGCAGCTCACCGATTCACGAATCTAACTGTGGTGCTTAGCCTTGCGGCACTCGTGATCTTTGTATTCGGCAACTTCATGGGGTCGTTCAACTCGGGTAACACCACCAATACCTTGCTCGAAAATTTGGTTTGGATTTACCTGCCAATCATTTTGGCCACGGCACTTGTCGTGTTCGTGCTGCTTCGCGCCTTCGTTTTCCAGCGCAACGGTGAAGAGGCAAAGGGGGAGGACAAGCCAAAGATGAGCGAGCAGCAGAAGTCCCTTGCCCTCGGTTACGCCATCCCAATCCTCACCACCGCGTTTGCAATCATCCTTGGTCTGGCGATTTACCAAACCACCAGAACGAATCTGCAGATTTGGGTGTGGGTAATCATCATCGCAATCGTTGGCTATGGCGTGGTCATGGGCACACACTTCGCATCAAAGGCACGCACTGCTAGACCAGCTCCGGTGAAGCCAAAGACCGCGCTCGCGGCTGGAGCAGCCAACCTCAATTTCGTACTCTCGATCGTTTTTGGCGGAGTAGTCAGCATCATGGCGTTTGCATTCGGCAACGAGGCGATGGGTAAATTGCAGAGTTGGAATGCAGTCAATCCAACCAACGGGCAAAGCTACCCAGATGTCATGACTCCAGATTTCAAGTGGTACATCGAAGAACTTGCTCCGGCTAAAGTACTTCTCCTTCTCGCAGTGGTTGGCGTCTACCTTGCCATCACCGAGCGTCACCGTAAACGAGAGACTGGCGCTTGAAGTTTTATGCATCAGGCCTGTTGTTTGACAACGACGGAGTTTTAGTAGATTCACACGCAGCGGCCGCTGCCGCCTGGAAAAAGTGGTGTGCGAAATATGCGCCTCACATTAATTGGGACACCGACGACAATGCGGGCGTTCGCGCAGAAGACAAAGTGCGCGAATGGATTGCCAGCCCAGATCTTTTCAAAGAAGCCAACGACTTCATCAACGGACTCGAACAAGATTCGGCAAACGAAACCCTTCCTTTACCAGGAGCAGTCGAACTTACCACCAGCCTTAATCCTGCTCACTGGACCATCTGCACCAGCGCAAACGCCAACCTTGGTCGAGCTCGTATCCAAGCCGCAGGAATTCCAGTGCCTCCTGCTCTCGTCACCGGCGACGACGTCAAACGCGGCAAACCGCATCCTGATCCTTACCTGCTCGGAGCCGAACGCCTCGGCTTCGACCCAGCAGATTGCGTGGTTTTCGAAGACGCCATCATGGGTGCCCAGGCAGCGGAAGCTGCCGGAGTCGGACTCATCGTCGGCATCGGACCAATGGCACTCGAGGGAGTCGCCGACGTCGTTGTGAAAGACCTCGCGGGAATAACTTTCGACGGTGAATTGCTATACATTCCAGACAAGAACAGATTGAGGTAGATCATGAGTGAAATTAACTTCTATAGCGCCGACTGGTGTTCAGACTGCCGCCGCTCAAAGTCACTGCTCAACACCCTCGGCGTCGAATACGACCTAAAAGACGTCGAAGCACACCCAGAATTCGCCACCGAAGCCGAACAAATTGCTGGCCGCAAGAACATTCCTGTCGTGCAGTTTGCCGATGGCAAGGTGCTAGTCGAACCAAGCGACGCTGAGCTTCACGCGGAGCTCGTAATCCGCAACCTAATTCCTGCCAAATAGTTCTAGGTATTTCGGCACCTTCAAGTTAGGCTTGAACTAATCGGAATGATCCGATGGTAGTCGTTTGCAATGCACCAACACTTCTAACAGGTGCATCAGTCTGAACCTCATCACTGCAAATTAGTAGTGGCCCTCTACTCCAGGGATTATGTGGTCTAGCGCAGTTCG
>JBJTNZ010000126.1:0-2822 GCA_046074345.1 Micrococcales bacterium
AACTTTATTCGGCTTCGCGTAATGCCGACACCAATGCCATGGCATCAGCTGTGGCCTGTACGTCATGCACCCGCACTCCCCATAGGTTTCTCTGCAGCAACAGTGCAGTTAGTACCGCAGTAGCCATATCGCGACGTCCATTCGAAACTGATTTTGGATCTTCGGCATCTAGAGCACTCGCGATGAAACGCTTTCTGGATGCACCTACCAAGATTGGATATCCGAGTTTTTCTAATTCATTTAGGTTTGCCACTAATTGCCAGTTTTGTTCTGCGTCTTTGGCGAAGCCCAATCCCGGATCCACGATGATTTGTTCGCGAGTGATGCCAGAGGCAATCGCTTTATCGATACGTTCTTGTAATTCGCGAGCCACATCGCGAGCAACGTGGTCATAATCATTTAGCGAATCCATCTCGGTGCTGAATCCACGCCAGTGCGAAATAACAATGTGTACCTGACTTTGTGCAGCTACCGCAAACATTGCGTCGTCGGCGAGACCACCGGAGACATCATTGATAATGTCTGCTCCGGCTTCGATTGCAGCGACAGCCGTTGCCGCATTCATGGTGTCGATGCTCACCAATATTTTGTAATTCGATTTGATTGAGCGAATCACTTCGATGACTCTGCGTTGCTCTTCTTCGATTTCGACGCGTTCGGCACCTGGTCGAGTGGACTCACCGCCGACATCAATAATCTGAGCGCCTTCGGCGACCATTTTTTGCACTTGTGCCATCGCAGCATCGAGCGTTAGGTACTGCCCGCCGTCTGAAAATGAATCTGGTGTGGTGTTGAGCACACCCATGATTAGCGGCAAGGTCATTTGGTGATGAGCGCCATGATTTCGGCGCGAGCAATTGGTTCGTCATAGGCACCACGGGCAGACATGGTCACAGTGTTGGCCTCTGGTTGTCGGGCTCCGCGGGAGACCACGCAGTGGTGACGGGCTTCCACGACCACCACGACGCCCTTGGCATCAAGCCCCTGCTCAATGGCATCGGCGATCTGCGCAGTCAGGTTTTCTTGCAGTTGCGGGCGATGAGCGATGATCTCGACCACCTTTGGCAGACGGCCAAGACCGACCACTCGGTCGTTCGGCAGGTAGGCGATGTGAGCAACGCCGGTGAATGGAAGCAGGTGGTGCTCGCACATCGACACGAACTCGATGTCCTTGAGAATTACTACCTCATTGTGTTCGGCAGCGAGAGTTTCACCGAGTGCTGTCTTTGGGTCTACTCCGATGCCGCTGAAGAAAACTCCGTAAGCCTCTGCAACTTTTTTTGGAGTGGCCAACAGGTCATCGCGCTGCGGGTTTTCACCGATTGCATTTAGCAATTCGGTGACCGCGGCTTCGATGCGCTGTTGGTCAACCATTTACTTCTTCTTAGCTGCGGTTCGTTTTGCGGCTGGCTTTTTTGCGGCTGCAGCTTTCGCAGCTTTTTCCTTCGCAGCAGAAGATCCCTTTAACGGAATTGCAATCGGACCCTGCTTTGAAACTGGGCGAGTCTTTGACGACAACCACTGACGACGGCGAGGCAGCTTCTTCACATTCTTGAAGATGCGCGCGATCTCTTCTTGGTTCAAAGTTTCGCGCTCCATCAATTCCTTAGCAAGAGCGTCGAGTACCTTGCGGTTTGCAGTGAGTGCCTTGTAAGCCTCATTGTGTGCTGCTTCAACAATTGCGCGAACTTCTTTGTCAATCTGCTGCGCGGTAGCTTCGCTGTAATCACGCTGCTGTGCCATGTCTCGACCGATGAAAACTTCTCCACCGTTTCCGAAACTTACTGCGCCAATGTTTTCGCTGAAACCATATTGAGTAACCATCTGGCGAGCAATCGATGTTGCTTTCTCGAAGTCGTTCGACGCTCCGGTAGTTGGATCGTGGAAAACAATTTCTTCGGCAACGCGGCCACCCATTGCATAAGCAATCTGGTCGAGCAACTGATTACGTGAGACCGAGTAGCGATCTTCGATTGGAAGCACCATGGTGTAGCCGAGTGCGCGTCCGCGAGGAAGGATGGTCACCTTGGTGACCGGGTCGCTGTCGTTCATCGAGGCAGCAACCAGAGCGTGGCCGGCCTCGTGGTACGCGGTGTTTAGACGCTCACGGTCCTGCATCAGGCGAGACTTCTTCTGTGGCCCACCAATTACGCGGTCAATAGCCTCGTCGAGGGTAGCCGCGGTGATCTGCTTCTCGTTCTGACGGGCGGTCAATAGCGCAGCCTCGTTCAAGACGTTTGCGAGATCCGCACCGGTGAAGCCAGGGGTGCGGCGAGCAATCACGGCTAGATCGACGTCGTCTGCGATTGGCTTGCCCTTGGCGTGCACCTTAAGAATCTGCTCGCGACCGATTAGGTCTGGAGCGGTGACTCCGATCTGACGATCGAAACGACCAGGACGCAACAGCGCTGGGTCAAGAATGTCAGGACGGTTGGTTGCCGCAATCAAGATGACGTTGGTGCGTGAATCGAAACCATCCATCTCGACGAGCAACTGGTTCAAAGTTTGTTCGCGCTCGTCGTTACCGCCACCAATTCCGGCACCACGGTGACGACCAACTGCGTCGATTTCGTCAACGAAAATAATTGCGGGTGCCGCTGCCTTGGCTTGTTCGAAAAGATCGCGCACGCGAGATGCACCGACACCGACAAACATTTCCACGAAGTCAGAACCTGAAATTGAGAAGAACGGTACACCCGCTTCACCCGCAACTGCCTTTGCGACCAAAGTCTTACCGGTACCCGGAGGGCCGTAAAGCAAAACACCGCGAGGTATTTTCGCGCCAACCGCTTGGAACTTTTGAGGTTCCTTGAGGAATTCTT
>JBJTNZ010000127.1:0-3097 GCA_046074345.1 Micrococcales bacterium
GTTCCGCCAACCGTGCCTGGCAAGTTTGCTCTCGGCCCAGCCCTGATGCCGCGTCTAAAGGCGATGCTGGGTGGTCAGCACATTCAGTCGCTGCGTTCGGTTTACTCCGAGGGCAGCAACAAGTTCCTAACCAACGACCGCGAGAACCCTTACACCATGAGCCTTTCGGGCCGCTTCCTCTGGATTCGCGGACGTGTGCTCGGTGGACGATTGAACACCTACGGTCGCGTTTGCATGCGCTTTAGTGACTACGACTTCAAGGCTAAGAGCTGGGATGGTCAGGGTTTCGACTGGCCAATCGAATACAAAGATGTTAAACCGTACTACGACAAAGTCGAAAAGTTCATCGGCATCATCGGTGACAAAGATGGCATCGAAGCGATTCCGGATGGCACACCTAAGCACAAGCCATTCTTCACTGAAGCCGAATTGGGTTTCAAAAATTACGTGGAGAAAAACTTCAAGCGCCCGGTAATTTCTTGGCGTTACGCAGAACCAAATCTTGCACGCACGCCAAAGGGAATTGTTGCCGCACAGAAGACCGGCAACCTAACTTTGAAGACTGACTCAATCGTTTCGAAAATTCTGATGAACAAGTTCGGTGATCTTGCCGAAGGTGTCGAATTCATCGATCGCATCACTAAGGAAAAGCACACTGCTTTTGCAAAGTCAATCATGCTCACTGCATCGGGAATCGAATCGGTTCGCATTCTTTGGAACAGTAAAGATGAAAAGCACCCGACCGGTTTAGGAAATTCAAAAGATCAACTCGGTCGTTACTTTATGGATCAGGTGCCGAGCGTGACAATGTTCAACGACGGCCGTTACAAGGGTTTCCAAAAAGACACACAGACTCCTTACGATCCTTACTACGGCACCACCGGAGGAATTTTCGTTCCTCGATTTACCAACATCGGAAAGAACAAGACCGATGAGCACTACCGAGGTTTCTCATTCCAGGGTGCAATTCAGCGCTTCCCAACCGGTGGCCCAGAAGCTCCAGCTAGCGGTGGAATGATGGGCTTCGGCGAGATGCTCCCATACGCGGACAACCGCATCACGGTGAGCCCTCGAATCAAGGACAAATGGGGAATCCCAGTGCCTCACCTGCACTGCAAGCCAGGTAAGAACGAAAAAGCCATGGCCAAGGCCCAGTTGCGGGCCGCTCGTGAAATGCACGAGGCCATGACCAACGAAATCCTGTTCACCGGCTCAATCACCGGCCTCGATGGCGGCAAGCAGATGGCCCACCTGAACTGGTTTGACCGTTTGGTGTTCCGCATCGGCTTCCCGATGAGCGTAAGTATTGGAGCGTCAATCCACGAATGTGGTGGTGCCCGCATGGGTGACAGCCCAGAAAGCTCGGTTACCAACAAGAATGGCCAGCTCTGGGAGGCTCCAAACGTGGTAATTACTGATGGTTCGGCCTTTGTTTCAGGCGGATCTGTCGGTTTGGTACTCACCATCATGGCTTTGAGCGCTCGCGGAGCCGATTTTGTGGCGAAAACCCTGAATGGTAAAGGCTTCTAGGGTAAAAGTTCACTTTCTTAACCCAAAAGTTCACTAGGTAACAGCTGGGGTGCCTGCACACCATATAAGAGTGAATACTTCAGAGACCCCAGCCGTGACCGCTCCGGCCCCAAAAACCCCTAAAACAAAGGCCACCAAGCCAGCAAAGCCTGCCAAGGTTGTTGACCCAGTAAGGGAAGCCGCCAAAGCCGCCAAGAAGGCTGCCAAAGCGCAGGCCAAGAAGGACCTCAAGGCAATTGAGAAGACTGCTAAGAAGCTGGTTAAGGCAGTAAAGGGTACCTCCAAGAAGAAGGCCACTAAGTCGGCGACCAAGATCGTCAAAAAGGTAGTCAAGAAGGCATCAGCTAAATAATTGGGCTCACAAGCGGCTATCCCGCGAAGTACCTCCAGTTTTCCCACAAAATCGAATGCGATTTGACGCGAACTTGTAGCGAATTGCATTCGATTTTGCAGCCTTCTCAGAATGCAATCAAAGAGACCTGGGCGATTGGCGATGGGGTCGAAAATTGCCGATAAAAGATGTAAAAAGATACTCCTCAGGCAAAGATTTAATTTGCATTGACACGCCCGAGTGTGGCAAGATTGAAAAGTTCTTGAGAAGTCGCGCTATCTGGCGTGAACCACTGCAGGCACTAGTGAACGGAAGCAATTCCGGGCCGGCCGCAGCAGAACAAAAATGTAACCGACTCACATGGGGTGCGTTCGAATCTTAGATTCGCGACACACCCGACCGCGTGGGTCGGACTGGTAAATAAATAAATGGGAGCGAGTCAGCATGGCCGGACAGAAAATCCGCATTCGACTTAAGTCATACGACCACGAGGTCATTGATGTTTCAGCGCGCAAGATCGTTGACACAGTAACTCGTGCCGGTGCAACCGTAGTTGGTCCAGTACCACTACCAACCGAGAAGAACGTAGTGTGCGTAATTCGCTCACCACACAAGTACAAGGACAGTCGCGAGCACTTCGAGATGCGCACACACAAGCGCGTCATCGACATCATCGATCCAACTCCTAAGGCAGTTGACTCATTGATGCGCCTCGACCTTCCAGCTGACGTCAACATTGAGATCAAGCTCTAAGGAATAAGAGATGACTACCGTAAACAAGACTGTTAAGGGACTACTGGGCAAGAAGCTCGGCATGACTCAGGTCTGGGATGAGAACAACAAGCTTGTTCCTGTCACCGTGATCGAGGCTGGCTCAAACGTAGTAACCCAAATTAAAAACGTTGACACCGATGGCTACAACGCCATTCAGGTTGCCTATGGTGCAATCAAGGAGTCAAAGGTTGACCAGCCAACTGCAGGTCACTTCAAGAAGGCTGGCGTTGCTCCTCGTCGCTTCCTCGCAGAAATTCGCACCGCAGATGCAGCTGACTACTCAGTAGGGCAGGAGCTTGGTGTTGAGGTTCTCGAAGTTGGCAAGAAGGTTGACGTCGTTGGCACTTCAAAGGGTAAGGGCTTCGCTGGACACATGAAGCGCCACGGCTTTGCCGGTGTTGGTGCATCACACGGTCAGCACCGCAACCACCGTAAGCCAGGTTCGATCGGTATGTCATCGAC
>JBJTNZ010000128.1:0-28586 GCA_046074345.1 Micrococcales bacterium
TTGCTCCTAGTGGGGTGCTCTTCGACGAAGAATTCGACGAGCTGGAGGACGCCGACGACTTTATTGCGATTGAAACATTGCAGCAAAACTTCGAACAGTCGCGTTTTGCATCGTTGGTGCCGCTGGCAGTCGAACAGGAGATTCAGCTGACCATTGGCAGCAATACCTTCGTTTGTAAGATGGACGCTATCTACGCCGATGGCGATGGCGTGCAGATTGTCGACTGGAAAACTAACCAACCGCCGACAGACGATCAGGACCTTTATCGTCGTTCGTTGCAGCTGGCGCTTTATCGTTTGGCCTATTCGGAATACAGCGGAATGCCGATCGAAAAGGTAAAGGCTTCGTTCTTCTTCGTAGGGGTCAGCAAAGAGCTAACTCCGGATGCACTGCTTGGACGTGAAGAGATTCTTAATGAATGGCAGAAGGTTCTGGATCAGTTGGTCGACTAAAACAGGTCGTCGCGCTGAGTCGGGATTGGCTTAGTTGAATCATCGACTTCGCCTGATTCTTCAAGCGACCAGCTAGAAGAAACGACTGTCACGGTTTCAATATCAGTCTCCTCGACGACTTCTGGCACAAACGCTGCGACCGGTGGTTGAGGTGTCTGCGACTGAGTCAGCGGAATGAGTTCACCAGCGGTGGCAAGTTCGGCAAGGTCCTGAAGCATCTGAACTGCATCTTCGACCACGGCTGCATCGCGTCGGGTGTAACCGTGCAGCAACCACTTTGCCAATTCAAGCTCCGAATACAAAGTCGCACGACGCGCAATGTTTGCATCCGAACCGGAGCGAGCAAGCTGGTAGTTCAGCAGTACGGCCTCGATAAGTTCTTGGTCGCCAGAAGGAATCAACCAAGCGAAGTCGAGTGCTGGGTCGTTGATCTGTAAGTTTTTCCAGTCGATCACGCCTGAAATGTTGTGGTCTTGTTCCAGCATTGCGTCGCCGCTCAGAGCGCCGTGGATTACGGTTGGCTGATAACGGAACAGGGTTACATCTTCGAGTGCTTGTTCCCAGCGACTTAGTAGCACTGATGGAACCTTGCCGGTTTGCGCCGCTCGATCAAGTTCGGCTACGCGGGCACGAATATTTTCTGCCGGACTAAATTCTGGGAGGCCAGCCGACTGAACGAGTTCCAGCGGCAGGCTGTGGATGCCAGCGATTGCACGAGCAATCGAAAGACTCAAATTGCTGGCCGGGGCCACACGTGCAGCGTCAATCTTGTTGCCATAGACGAACTTAAAAATCATTACTCGGTTGCCAACCGAGTCGCGAGTCTCGCCGATTGGTTTTGGTACTTCGAAGCCAAGACGTGCGCCGAAAGAACTGAGGCTCTTGATTACCTTTAGTTCGAGTTCAAGTTCGGTGCCAGCGGCAGGGCTGTTTGGCATGCGAACGATGTAGTGCTCACCGGCCTCGTCGGTGATTACGGCTGCATCGAAGTTTCCGGTGCCATCACCGCTGAGCGCGGTGGCCTTTTTGATCACTAGGCCCGGTACGGCGTCCGATGCTAGCGCGGCTAAAATTAGGGGAGATTTGCCCATGCATCAAAGGTTAAGCAACAATCTGGGCTTCAGGCGGCATCGCCACGCATTCGAAGGGGTTTTGATGAATCAGCCACTTCACCTACCCCTTGCCCAATCTGCTATCGATCGCGACTATTTGACGCGCGAGAATCCGAATCTCTTCGAGGAACTTTGGGCTAATGACAGCACTCGTTTACTACCAATCCACCGAGCCAAGGTGTTGTTGAACGGTCAGGCATTGAGATTGCTTGAAGTCGGCCAGGTTAACCAACCTGAGCTATTGGTCTACCTGGGTAAAAGCACAGAGCCAACCAAGGATGTACCAGTAGGCACTCAATTGGTACTGGCAGTACTCACCGACGAAAATGCGGATGCCATCGAACCGGATGAATCAAAGTGGCAGGTGCTTCGCAGAAGTGGATTTGGTCTTTCGGCACTCGATGCCGGAATGTATGCGCAAGCACTCGCAATGGCCAATTGGCATCAAGCTCACAAATATTGCTCCAGATGTGGTGGTGCAACTCATTCTGAAAAAGCTGGCTGGACTCGTCGATGTGAACTCGATGGCAAAGAAATTTATCCGCGCACTGATCCCGCGGTGATTGTTTCAATCATCGATGACCAAGATCGCATTCTGCTCGGCTCACAAGGAGTATGGGAAGAAAATCGCTGGTCGGTGCTTGCCGGCTATGTCGAAGCCGGTGAATCACTCGAGGCTTCAGTTGAACGTGAGATGTTTGAAGAAGCTGGAGTGCGAGTCACCGAAATCAAATATTTGGGAAGCCAAGGTTGGCCATATCCATATTCAATAATGATGGCTTTCTCGGCGAGAGTTCGTGGCGATCAGAAGCAAGTAGCCGATGGAATTGAGATTGCGAAACTGCGCTGGTTCTCACGCGAAGATATTCGAAACGAAAAAGATTCGATGTTATTGCCAGGGCCTTTGACTATTGCAAGAGCGATGATCGAAAACTGGTACGGATCGCCTCTCGAAGTGGCGAGTCAATGAACGCCGAGCAACTCTTGGATGCGCTCGATGAGGAGCAGCGTCGCGCGGCAGAATCGCTTGTTGGCCCAACTTGTATTTTGGCTGGAGCCGGCACCGGAAAGACTCGCACGATTACTCACCGCATCGCATACGGAATTGCAAAGGGTTACTACTCGGCAAACCGAGTACTTGCGCTGACGTATACCAATCGTGCGGCTGGTGAACTACGTGCCCGATTGAGAGCACTTGGCGCTGCAGGTGTGCAGGTGAAGACTTTTCACGCGGCAGCGTTGGCTCAACTTGAGCACTTCTGGCCCCAATTTGCGGGGGTTCCAGCCCCGCAGGTGGTTGAGTCGAAAGCAAAACTGATTGCCCAAGCCGCGGCAACTTTGTCGCTCAAAGTAGACACTGTCGCGGTGCGTGAGCTAGCCGCCGAAATTGAGTGGCGTAAATACTCGCTCAAGTCTCTAGATGAGTATGCCCAGCAGGGCAGGCCAAAAGTTTCTGGGTTGACCCTCGAACAAAACTTGGCAATTCAGGAAGCCTATGAGACGACAAAAATAAAGAGTCAGAAACTCGACTGGGAGGATGTGCTTATTCTCACTGTCGGACTACTTCGTGCCGAACCTTTGGCGCTTTCACACGTGCAACAGCGCTACCGTTTTTTCACTGTTGATGAGTACCAAGACATATCACCATTGCAGCACGAACTTCTTGATCTTTGGTTGGGTGATCACAGCGACCTTTGTGTGGTCGGCGATCCAAATCAGACAATTTACTCTTTTACCGGCGCTAGCAGCGAATATCTTTACAACTTTGCTTCGCGCTATAACGACGCAAGCGTTTTTGAGTTGACTCAGAACTATCGTTCATCGAAACAAATTGTCACAGCCGCGAATCGAGTGGTCTCAGACTCCGCTTTGATTTCGCCGTTGCGGTCAGCAGGTGACATGGGAAATCCCGTTCAGGTACTTACATTTGCTACGCAGCAAGAAGAAGTCAAAAATGTTGCCAACGAAATCAAGTATCAGCTCGAATCTGGAGTGAAGGCTAGCGAGATTGCTGTTCTTTACCGAGTGAACGGTCAGTCCGAGCCAATTGAAAAGGCTTTGGCAGACGCCGGCATCGAATACCAACTTCGCGGGGGCGAACGGTTCTTCAATCGCCCTGAGATTCAGCGAGCAATGACCGCAATCAAGGCTGAGGCGAATTCTGCATCGCGCCCGGAAAAAAGCACTTTCGAACTGGTCAGCGATATTTGCCGCAGCCTAGGTTGGACTTCTCGTGAACCGGATCATGCCGGACCAGAGCGTGAGCGCTGGGATTCGTTGACCGCACTGCTTGCCATGGTCGATGAGTTGCCAGAGGGCGCATCGATTGCCGAGTTCGCCGCCGAATTGGAAGAGCGTAAGCGTTCACAACACGAACCGCTAAAGGCTTCGGTCACGCTTTCTACTATCCATGCGGCCAAGGGTCTGGAATGGTCTTCGGTCTTTGTGATTGGCCTTACCGAAGGATATTTGCCCATCGTCTTCGCAAACAAACCTGAGGAAATCGCCGAAGAGAAGCGCCTTTTCTATGTGGCGATTACCCGAGCCAAGCGCAATCTAGTGCTCAGCTGGGCTAAGAGTGATGGTCGCAATCGGGAACCCAGCCGCTTCTTGTCACTGCTTGCATAGGCAACGGCCGGAAAACTCCCATCGAAATTCGGACACGGTGCCGCTGCGAATACTTAGCCGGTATCCCACCCGATTTCGCTCTTGAATTACAAAATTTCCAAGTTGATCGATGCTGTCGAGTGCTCGCTGACTTGCGATTGCAGCCGCGAATAACCGACTCGTTGAATCATCAAACTTCTGCTCGCTAAATAGTAATTGCGATGCTATTTCTGGCCAGGCTGCATCGATTTCAATTTGCTGCTCGTGGAAGCAAGTGAGGCAAGGAGTTTTGCCAGTATCGATTACTGGTGACACTGTCACGCCGTCATGATCGAAAATAATTGCGACGTGCGGTGTCATAGTGTTTAGCCAATGCGCGTAGCTACTCGGGGGCAGTACTTGCTGTCCAATCAGAATTGCAAAGTCATGCCTATCCTGTTCGTCTTTATTGATTCTTCCGATTCCCGAATTTGTCAATGCGTCGTGTAGCAGTTGACCGCAGTCAGTGTCCGTCTGAATAAATACGCTGTGCATTCTGCGTTGTGCGATTACAGATTCACCGGAATGGTTATAAGTGCTTTGAGCGCGGCATATTTCTGCGAAATTGCGTGACACGAAATCTTCGTCCACTTGTGGAAAAGTCACCTCGAGCAGGGTAGTGCTGATTGCCTCAAGAATTTCTTCCGAATTAGTGACACCGAGTTTCTCTGCCGCTTCCTCGAGATGAAAATTCGGCATGCCTTTGTAAAGCATTTGGATCAGTCGCTCTTGAGCGCGAGTCATGTCGCGTAGTCGAGGAGCAGACGGACCCATTCCAATTTGCAACTCGGTTGGACTTCGCCAAAGTGGTTGGCGGCTCGGATTAATTCGTAGGACCATCCGAGCATTTTGCTAGCACGGCTGAATCACAGCCGAACTAATTCACAGCTACTGGTTGTCTGGGTTGTCCAGCAACTTTCGCAGCTCGCGATCCATGTCGTCGTCGGCAGGCAGCCCCTCACCGAGTCTGGCGAACAGCAATTCTGGGTTCTCTATTTCGGAGATTGTGGGCAGTAGGTCTGGGTGATCCCAAAGGGCATCACGCCTCGCGCTACCGAGGCGATGTCCGAGCTCTTTCCAGAGCTGTGCGGCTTCGCGCAGTTTGCGGGGCCGCAATTCCAAGCCGACGAGAGTGCCAAAGGTTTGCTCAGCTGGCCCACCGCTGGCACGGCGACGACGAACAGCCTCGCCGATCGCGATGCTCCTAGGCAGTAGGTGAGTGGCTTGATCGGTTACCGCATCGACCCAGCCCTCAATGAGTGCAAGCATCGTTTCGATTCGCTCCAGGGACTGTGTTTGTTCCGGTGTTCGCGCAGCGATGAATGCACCATCGCGAAGCGCCGCCTGGATTTCTTCAGTGTTGCTTGGATCAAAGTCCCTAGCGATTTCTTGCACCGAGTCATTGTCGATTGAAATTCCAGACGCGTAATTTGTGATTTGAGAAATCACGTGATCGCGAAGCCACTTACTGTGCTTGAAGAGTCTGGCGTGTGCGAGTTCTCGCACTGCGAGGTAGATGTAAACCTGATCGCTCTCGACATCGAGTTCATTAATGTAGCTTTCGAGGTTCTGTACCAAGAATGCAGCTCGCTGCTCGGTGAAAATAGGCAAACCAATATCTCCACCGCTAATTACTTCTGCGGAAAGTTTGCCGAGCGACTGTCCAAGTTGCATTGCGAATAGCGCACCACCAAGTGACTTCATCATCTTGGATGCATTACCGAGCATCCCAGACATTTCTTCAGGTGCGTTTTCTTGCAGATTCTCGCTGAGAGCCTCGCCCATGCGATTTGCCACCGGTGATGCGAGGGCCTCAAAAAGAGGTAATGCCTCTTGCACCCACAATTCACGAGAAAGCAATTTCGGTTCAAGCGCGAGTTCTGAAATTTCGGTGGCCTGGTTTAACCAAAGCGAACCAATATTCACGGCGTCGCTGATTGACTTTCGCGCGGTCTCGGAAATCGACTTAGAACCTTGGGCCGCGAGCGCTCGTGCCTGATCCTCTGCAACCTTCCAATTGACTCCACCGTCGTTCATGGAGCCGAGGGCATTCTGTAATTGGCCGATTAGTTCGGCGAGCACTCTGGGGTCCTTAGGCAGTCCAGCCGCCTCCGCCAGTTTTTCGGCATCGATGCCCTGAGCGCCTTTTTCGAGAAAATCGCGAAGGAATTTCTGGAAGTCCTCAGGGTTAACTCCTTCAGGACCGTACTGTTCGTCTTCGCTCATGGTTTCTCCTAGGGCTAACGCTAATAGGCTTGTCCCTGAAAGGTGGCTATGACTTTATTCCAAGCCGGCTCCGAGCCGACAAAGAGTCCACGCCGCCACTTCGGCTTGGTGTTGCTCAGCGCGGCAATCCTGCTGGGTGCCTTAGCCATGACCGTGTTTCCAGCCCCTTACGTAATTGAACGTCCTGGTCCGGCATTCGACGTGCTTGGCAAACAAGACGGCACCTCGGTGATTTCAATTTCAGGCACAGATGTCTACCCAACCTCGGGCGAATTGGATTTACTCACGGTTAGCCTCGTGGGAAATCGTGAGCAGACCCCGACCTGGCCGGAAATTTTCGCGGCCTGGTTGGATCCGGCGCAGACGGTCACGCCAATTGATGAGGTTTATCCGGTCGGCACTACCGTCAAAGAAAGTGAAGCCGAAAGCGTTGCGATGATGGAGCAATCTCAGCAAAACGCAATCTTCGTGGCACTAAAGAAACTCGGCTATGAAATTCCAATCCATATTTACGCCCAGCAGGTAAATAAGAATTCACCATCCTCGGGAAAGCTAATCGCAGGTGATTACCTAGAAAAGGTAAATGGCGTTCACCCGAAGGATTTCGCGGCGCTTCGCAAAATGGTCATGGCATTTGATGGAACTAATCCACTTGATGTTCAGGTATCTCGTCAGGGTAAATTGCTGAACTTTGAAATCTCTCCGACTAAGAATGACGCGGGGGATTACATGCTTGGCGTTGCAGTTGGATTCAAGTTTGATTTCCCGATAAAGGTTGATCTAAAACTAAGCGACGTGGGTGGGCCGAGTGGTGGAATGATTTTCGCGCTTGGTATTTATGACTCGCTCACCAAGGGTGCGCTCACCGGTGGCTCGCACATAGCAGGTACCGGAACGATCGACACAAACGGCGTGGTCGGCCCAATCGGCGGCATTCGACAAAAGCTTTATGCAGCCCAGCGCGCGGGGGCAAAGTATTTTCTTGCCCCGGCAGAAAACTGTGGCGAAGTCAACGGCCACATTCCAGCTGGATTGCAGGTGTTCCGAGTAAAGACTTTCGATGACGCATTGACGGCTACCACTGCCATTGGTAGCAAAGCAGATTTATCAAAACTGGCAACCTGTGCCAGTAACTAAATAGGAGAAGCAAAATGAGCGAGCGTAAAAAGATTTCACCGGTGAGAATCTCGCTGGTCATTCTGGTGGCATTGGCCGCGGCCCTACTCTTTGCCTCGGGCCTTTACACCGACTTCCTGTGGTTCGATCAGCTTGGCTTTGCCAAGGTATTCACCACTCAGATCATGGCACAGGTGATTTCCTTCGTGATCGCCTTCTTGATCTCAGGGCTAGCGGTTTATTTCAGCCTTCTTGCTGCCCTGCGCAGTCGCCCAATCTATGCCCGTAACTTCATCGAAGGCGACCCGCTCGCCGCATTCCGCCAGCTTGCTGAGCAGGTGCGCAAGTCGGCTCAAATAGTGTTACCTCTCATTGTTGCGGTGATTGCAGGACTAGCCGCTGGCGCTCAATGGCAGTTAGGCGCTACCTTCTTGAACCACACCTACACCGGCACCAAGGATGCCCAGTTCGGTTTGGATGTGGGGTTCTACCTTTTCGATTTGCCGTTCTATAACTTTGTCGTTGGCTTCGCTTCGACCATCGCTTTGCTATCGCTAGTAATTGCTGTCGTTACTCACGCTGCATTTGGCAACATTCGTTTCAACGGCCGTTCGAGTACGGTGGCAAAACCAGCTCGAGTTCAACTCGCGGTGACTTCTTCAATTTTCCTTTGCATTCAAGCAGCAACTCTTTGGTTGGACCAATACGCAACCATGACCAGTAACTCAGGACTATTCACCGGTGCAACCTATTCAGATGTAAACGCAGCGATTCCGAGTTTTCAAATTCTTGCACTCATCGCCTTGGTGGTGACCGTTCTGTTCTTGGTCACCGCGGTGATCGGACGTTGGCGTTTGGCGCTTGTCGGCACCGGTTTGATGGTGGTTTCATCAATCATCCTTGCCGGCGTATTCCCTTGGGTTGTGCAAACCTTCCAGGTAGTACCAAACGAACGAACTCTTGAAGCCGAGTTCATCAAGCGCAACATTGATGCCACGCGCGCAGCATACGGACTCGATGGTATCGACGATGTTGATTACCAGGCGAAGACCACTGCAGAAGCTGGTGCGCTTCGTGCCGATGCAGAAACCACCGCGAACATTCGCTTGATTGATCCGACCTTGGTGAGCAGCGCATTCCGCCAGTTGCAGCAGGTGCAGCAGTACTACAACTTTGCCAACCACCTGGATGTCGATCGTTACAACATCAATGGCAAGACTCAAGACACCGTCTTGGCGGTGCGCGAACTAAACCAGTCAGGTTTGGGCGACTCGCAATCGTGGTACAACAACGTGATTGTTTACACCCACGGTTACGGAGTCGTGGCTGCTTACGGAAACCAAAGTTCGACCGATGGCCAGCCGGTGTTCCTGCAGAGCGGCATCCCAAACACCGGTGCACTAGGCAAGTTTGAGCCGAGAATCTACTTCGGCGAGCAGTCTCCGGCCTATTCGATTGTCGGTACCGCTACCGGAAGTAAGCGCGAATTGGACTACCCGAGCAGTACCGGTGCTACCGCTGAGTCGTACACCTTTAGTGGCAATGGTGGACCAAAGCTCAATGGATTCATCAACCGAATCGCCTATGCGCTGAAGTTCCAGAGCGAGCAGATTTTGTTGAGTGATGCCATTGGCGATCAGTCGCAAATTCTTTACCAGCGGAACCCACGCGAACGAGTCGCCGCGGTGGCTCCATACCTAACCCTCGATGGCGACATTTACCCTGCAGTGGTCGATGGTCGTATTCAGTGGATTGTTGATGGCTACACCACGTCGGCAAACTATCCGTATTCTTCAGCACAAAATCTGAGCCAGGGCATTGCCGACTCCGCGACCGACCACACGCTAGTGCGCGGAAACATCAATTACATCCGTAACTCGGTAAAGGCAACTGTTGATGCTTACGACGGAAGCGTGAAGCTCTACGCATGGGATGACAAAGATCCAATTCTCAAGACCTGGTCGAAGATTTATCCGAACACCATCCTCCCGATTTCTAAAATCAGCGGCGAATTGATGTCACACGTGCGATACCCGAGTGACCTGTTCAAGATTCAGCGCAGCGTGCTCGGAAATTACCACGTGAACGATGCTGGAATTTTCTACTCTCAGTCGGATGGATGGATGACTCCGAACGATCCAACTGGTGCAATTTCAGTTACCAACGGAAGCGCATTGCAGCCACCGTACTACTTGAGTATGAAGTTGCCTGGCCAGAGTCAAACCAACTTCTCGCTCTACACAACATTTATTCCACGTTCGACTTCTGAGTCGAGCCGAAACGTATTGCGAGGATATTTGGTGGCAAACAGTGATGCCGGATCCACCGCAGGTGTCATTGCCCCTACCTACGGGAAACTGCATCTACTCACTGTGCCTAAGTCACTAAATATTCCAGGCCCAGGTTTGGTGCAGAACAACTTCAGCGCAGACAGTGAAGTCTCTCGACTGCTTAACATTCTGCGCCAGGGCTCTACCAAGGTGCTAAATGGAAACTTGCTCACCCTGCCAGTCGGTGGCGGCCTGCTATACGTGCAGCCGGTTTACATCCAGTCAACCGGAGAGACTAGCTATCCGTTGTTGAAGAAGGTATTGGTTGCCTTCGGTGACAAGATCGCGTTCGAAGACACTCTTTCGGGCGCCCTCGACGCACTATTCGGCGGCAATAGTGGCAGTACCGCTCCGGAAACTCCATCCATCGACGGCGGCACGACTACCGGCACCGACTCGGCCAAGCTCAAGGCACAGTTGGCAATTGCCAAGCAGGCGATGGCCGACAAGGCAGCGGCAATGGCAAGCGGTGACTGGGCGGCGTATGGCAAGGCCGATGCCAAGCTCAAGGCAGCAATTGATGCACTGCTTGGGTTAGTCAAATAGTTTGTGATAATGTTGGAACTTCGCCGCGGGGTGGAGCAGTTCGGTAGCTCGCCGGGCTCATAACCCGGAGGTCGTAGGTTCAAATCCTGCCCCCGCAACTCGAAACCGAGACCCAGTAATCAGAAATGATTGCTGGGTTTTGGCGTTTAAGGCTGTTCAAAACTTCAGCCAGATTATTGCCTTCAACATAGGTTCGTCAGATGAAAAAGTTAGTTCTGCTTCTGCTTCTGATAAGTCACTTTGCCATTCCGGAAACAACAGCTCAAGCGGCTTGCACATCGTCCTCATTTGCAGGCAGCCTAAAAGTTGGTTCAAGTATTTCTGGCGGTTCGCTTGTGATTTGCGCATCTGCGTCCACAGCAAAAACTACCTCGTCGACCAAAACAACCACTAGTTCATCGAATGCGAAAAAGGTCACGACTCTAATCAAAGTGGCTAGACCGCCTCCTTGCATAATTCAGGTACCTGCCGCGGCAATGGTTTACGGCATGAGTATTTCGGGTTGTTCGATTGTGGTTGCACCGCCAGCCAAGGTGGTTGCTGCTCCATCAAAATCCACTTCCAAAACTGTTGCTTCTACTGCAGTGAGTGCACAAAGTGATCAAGCGGCATTCACACCAAATCAAGTTGGCATCTCGAGCAGTGCGAGCAGTGGCGCGGTCGGGCAGGGGTTTTGGTTTGGCGCAATTGCGGGAGCGCATTCTCGCAGCGGCACAATACTTGGACAGGCTGCGCAGGTGCAGTTCACACCGATTAGTTACGACTGGAGTTCGGATGATGGCAGTAGCGGGAGTGGCACTTCATTTGCGGCAAGTTGGTCAAGCCCAGGTGTGCATTCGATTGGGTTAACTGTGTCGTATTCGGTGAGCTATAGCGTTGGTGCCGGATGGGTAGACGCGGGTGTCATTCCTAGTGCGACGGCCACTTCAGTTTCGGTTTCTGCAATCCCGGTAGCGGTCGCAACTAAGCCGAATCCACCGCTGCTGGTTTCTGGAAACTGCCTGACTCGTCCGGGAGCTTATCGCTGCTAACTTTTGAGGCAACTTTCAGGTTGCTTTCATAGACTAATCAGGCTTTCTTGTAATCCTTTCGACACAAGAAGGTATGAAAGGTCCCTTAGATGTACGACGCAAATACTCAGTTCATTTTTGACGCTGTTAATGCACCGGTAAAGAAGCCGAGCTTGCGTGAGCGACTAAATAAGCGAGTTTCGTTCCTCACCGGTACGGCTGCCATTGCGTTTGGAGCAGTTTTCGGAGGAGCGGTGGGAGCCGGCGTGGGAGTTGGCGCCTATTCCTTGATTCAGACCCCTGCTCCAGTAGTGGTGAATAATGCCGACAGCGTCACCTGGGTGACCGGCGCAGCTTCAACCGCGCAGCCTTCGGTGGTAACAATTTCGGTTTCTAGCGGTTCGAGCGGCGGCAATGGCTCTGGCGAGTTCCTCACTGCTGACGGATACATCCTCACCAACACTCACGTGGTGACTCTCGACGGTTCTACTGCGAGCCCGGTTATTGAGGTAAAGACCTACGACGGACACGTTTACCAGGCAAAGTTAATTGGCACAGATCCGACCAACGACCTGGCAGTGATCAAGGTTGACGCAAATGTGCAGTTCCGCCCAATCACCTTTGCAGACAGCGACAAGGTCAACGTCGGCGACAACGTGGTGGCTATCGGTGCACCGCTAGGACTTAGCAACACTGTGACCAAGGGAATCGTCTCGGCTTTGAACCGCACAATTCAGGTTTCATCTTCTGCGGCGCCAGATAATTCACTCGGTGGCGGCTTGCAATTCTGGAACAACAACAGTGGCAAGCCGGCAGTAAATCTTGATGTGATTCAAACGGACGCGGCAATCAACCCTGGAAATTCCGGCGGTGCTTTGGTCAATGACAAGGGTCAGTTAATCGGCGTCAACGTCGCGATTGCGAGCGCAGGATCATCCGGCTCAGGAAGTATCGGAGTTGGTTTCGCAATTCCTTCGAATGTCGCAAAGCGAATCGCTGCAGAAATTATGAAAACCGGAAGCGCAAGTCACGGCCTTCTAGGTGCAGGCGTGGTTGATGCAACCAGTTCGAAGAACGCAGCGAGCTTCACTACCGGAGCCGAAGTTAAAGAAGTTACTGCAAATGGGGCAGCAGCTAAGGCTGGAGTCAAGGTTGGCGATGTCATTGTCAAGTTAGGCGACAAAGCGGTTTCTTCTGCTAGTGAACTCATGGCGGCCGTACGTCAGCTACCAGCAGGCAGTAAGACATTAATCGAAGTTGTCCGTGGCAGTTCGAATCTCACTTTGCAGGTTACGCTCGGCGACGCCTCTCAACTAAAGTAAGTGGCGATGAATACTCCAGAAGTACTCGGTGGCAACACCACACTGATCGAAGAGCAGGTTCAAAATCTTGAGCCTGGAGATCACGAACGCTTTTCGCATTACGTGCGCAAAGAGAAAATTGTCGAGTCTGCGGTGCTTGGCACTCCGGTGATTGCTCTGTGCGGCAAAGTCTGGGTGCCAAACCGAGACCCAAAGAAGTTTCCGGTTTGCCCAGAGTGCCAAGAGATTTACGGGCAGTTGCCTAAGGGTGAAGAGCCAGCTAACGAGTAATACTCGGTAGTGCGGCATCGCCGCGCATCAAACGCAAGCCGGAAAGCGGTAGCTCCGCTTTCGCAATTTGGTGATGCGCCCGCGCAATTGCGACACCGGTATTGCCGACGAACTCGCGTTTGATCTCGCCATTGGCTACGAGTTCCACCAATAGGTTTCGACCCTCGTCAATTACCTCGGTGCTGATAATTTCAGCGGTTTCGGTGCGGGCAGCAAACTTCTTGCCACCCTGGTTTGTTTTCATGGCGCTGGTCTTGGCTACATCCACCCAGGTGCCATCTGCGTTTTGGTGCGAAACCAATTTGTAGACGAAGCCGGCGGTACTCGAACCAGATCCGGTGGCGACGGATGTGCCGACGCCGTATGAATCCACCGGTGCGGCAGCCAATGCTGCGATTGCAAATTCGTCTAGGTCGTTTGTCACCGTGATTTTGGTTTCGGTTGCACCGAGTTCGTCGAGTAACTGGCGCACTCGCTTTACCTCTACGCCGAGGTCGCCGGAGTCGATTCGCACGGCACCGAGATTCGGCGCAAGTGAGATTGCCTTGCGCACTGCTGTTTCGATATCGTAAGTGTCGACCAGCAGAGTGGTTTTTTCTCCGAAGGTTTCGAGCTGTGCCTTGAAGGCTTGCTCCTCGGAATCGTGCAAAAGCGTGAACGCGTGTGCGGAAGTACCCATTGTCGGCACTCCGAAGCTTCGTCCAGCTTCGAGATTCGAACTTGCATCAAAGCCAGCAATGTAAGCGGCACGAGCGGCTGCGACCGCAGAGTTTTCATTTACGCGGCGGCTTCCCATTTCTGCAAGAAAGCGACCATTAGCTGCGCTCACCATTCGGGATGCTGCTGATGCCACGGCGGAGTCGTAGTTGAGAATCGAAAGGATCAACGTTTCGAGTAAGACTCCCTCGGCGAAGGTGGTCTCGACGGTTAGCACGGGGGAGTGAGCAAAATAAAGTTCACCTTCGCGATAGCCAGAAATATTTCCTGTGAATTTGTAATCGGCAAGCCAATCGATCGTGTCGGCATCGACAACTTTCTCTGCCGCCAACCAATTCAGGGTTGACTCGTCGAATCGAAAATTCTGAATCTGTTCGAGCAGGCGACCGGTGCCGGCAACCACTCCGTAGCGTCGCCCGTTTGGAAGGTGGCGGGTAAATACCTCGAACACGCAGTTGCGGTCTGCGGTGCCAGAGTGACGTGCCGCCTGCAACATGGTCAGTTCGTAGCGGTCGGTCATCAAGGCAGTGGTGTTCAGCACGCGATTAGCCTACCCGCGGTAAAACAGGCCGCGGATAGACTGAAGCCGTGAATGATGCGCCAATTGGAATCTTCGACTCTGGAGTTGGAGGGTTGACCGTAGCCCGAGCCATTATTGATCAACTTCCAAACGAATCAATCGTTTACCTTGGCGACACAGCCAACTCCCCATACGGACCGAAGAGCATCCCTGAAGTGCGCGAGTTGGCTCTCGGAGTAATGGATCGTCTAGTAGACGAGGGCGTGAAACTCCTGGTCATCGCCTGCAACTCAGCTTCGGCGGCTGTGCTTCGTGACGCACGAGAGCGTTACACCGAAGGCCGCGGTATTCCGGTGGTCGAAGTGATTCAGCCGGCGGTCCGCCGCGCGGTTGCCGCAACTCGAAATAAGCACATTGGCGTGATTGGCACCACGGCGACCGTCACCTCAAAGGCCTACGACGACGCATTCGCCGCAGCGGTTGATCTGAAAATCACTTCGGCAGCCTGTCCTGAATTCGTCGAGTATGTCGAGCGCGGGGTCACTTCCGGGCCTGAGCTGCTTGGAATTGCAGAAAAGTATTTGGAGCCGATCAAGCACGCCGGAGTCGACACCCTGGTGCTCGGTTGCACACACTATCCGCTGCTAACCGGAGCAATCAGTTATGTGATGGGTGAAGATGTCACGCTGGTTTCGAGTGCCGAAGAAACCGCCAAGGATGTTTACCGAACACTTGTCGCACATAATCTTTTGCGCACCGCAACCACCCAGCCGACATTGCGTTTTCTCGCAACCGGCGACGAAAAATCTTTCGGCGAACTCGCTCGCCGATTCCTAGGTCCAGAAGTCGCACACGTCGAACACGTGCGCGCATAAGAAAGGTCAACATGACAAAGCGCATGGACGGACGAAGTGCAGATCAACTTCGCAAAGTAACCATCGAGCGTGGCTGGAGTGAGCACGCCGAAGGGTCTGCTCTAATTTCTTTCGGCAGCACACGTGTGCTTTGCACCGCATCGTTCACAGCAGGTGTGCCGCGTTGGAAAGTCGGCAAGGGTGAAGGCTGGGTCACCGCAGAGTATGCGATGCTTCCACGTGCCACCCACGACCGCAGCGACCGCGAAGCTGTAAAAGGCAAAGTCGGCGGACGCACCCACGAGATTTCGAGACTAATCGGACGTTCACTTCGAGCCATCATCGACGTAAAAGAACTTGGTGAAAACACAATTGTGATTGACTGTGATGTGCTTCAGGCAGATGGCGGCACTCGCACTGCTGCAATCACCGGTGCATACGTTGCGTTGCATGATGCAATCGAATGGGCTCGCGTTCAGAAACTTATTCCAGCTAAGTCGCAACCGTTAAGCGACAGCATTGCTGCAATTTCGGTGGGCATCATCGATGGCGTTCCACTTCTTGATCTTGCCTATACCGAAGACGTGCGCGCCGAGACCGACATGAACGTAGTAGTCACCGGTAGCGGAAAGTTTGTCGAAGTTCAGGGCACCGCCGAGGGAGCGCCATTCGATCGCGATGAACTCAATGAACTTCTCGACCTCGCGCTCAAGGGCACTGCCGATTTGACCCAGATTCAGAAAGCTGCGCTGGCCTAATGAAGTTGGTGCTGGCCTCGCACAACCAAGGCAAGTTGAAAGAACTTGCCGCGATTCTCGAGCCAGCGATTCCCGGACTAGAGCTAGTTAGTTACGACGGGCCAGAACCGATCGAAGACGGCATTAGTTATTTAGAGAATGCGTTGATCAAGGCACGCGCCGCACACAAGCACACCGGGCTTCCTGCCATCGCAGACGACAGCGGTCTTGCCGTTGAAATTCTCGGCGGCTCACCAGGAATCTTTACTGCGATTTGGGCTGGCGGTCGAGACAACGTGGCGAATCGTCGTTTGCTCTTGGCTCAGTTGAAAGACATTGCAGATGACCATCGCGTTGCGGCCTTCATGTGCACCATCGCTTTAGTCAGCGATGAGGGGGAGCAGAGCTTCACCGGAGTTTGGCCTGGTCGCATCGCACACGAAGAGCGCGGTGAATTCGGTCACGGTTACGATCCGGTTTTCATTCCCGATGGATTTGAAGTCACCGCAGCAGAGTTGGAACCCGAGATTAAAAACTCAATGAGTCACAGAGCGATGGCTCTGCAGCAACTAATTTCTGCGCTCTCGTCGAGCCTTTAGTACCTCGGTAATAATCGGGATCCAAGATATCGTGAAGAACACAGCAGTCACAATTTCTACGTGTTCACGAAATAGCGGAATCTGACCGAGGCCTGCACCGATTAGGGTTACCCCAGAAGCCCAAACCAGAACACCAACAAAGTTGTATTTCAAGAAGCGACGATATTTCATTTCACCGACACCTGCCGCGACCGGAACAAAGGTGCGCAGGATGGGTACGAAGTGCGCAAAAATTACTGCCTTGGCTCCGTAGCGTTCGAAGAAAGCGTTAGTCCTAGAGACGTTTTTTTGGCTGAAGAATTTTGATTCGGGTTTGTTGAATACGGCTGGACCAAGTTTGCGGCCCACCCAGTATCCGGTCTGATCTCCGAGCCAGGCTGCGGTGGAAAACATGATGCAGGCTAGCCAGAGCGGGAAGTCGATTACTCCCGTAGCCATGAGTAATCCCATTGGAAACAGAATTGAATCACCCGGCAGGAAGAATCCGGCTAGCAGCCCGGTCTCGGCGAAAATGATGCAGGCGACGATTACCACGGCGAGTGGACCGAAGTCATGGACGAGCTGGGCTGGGTCGAAGAGACCGATTGCGGTTTTTATCACGCGCCCCCAGCAGGATTCGAACCTGCGCTCCCGCCTCCGGAGGGCGGTGCTCTATCCCCTGAGCTATGGGGGCTAAGGTTGCGACCAGTCTATCCGCGACCGTCTAATACAATTCTGGAATGTCTTTACGTCTAGCCGGCCAGTGGGTCTGGGATTCATGGTTTGCATTCGATGGCACCTACCACCACGCTTTTTATTTGCAAGCCAGTCGAGCGCTTGGTGACCCGAATCGACGACACCGCAACACGAGTGTTGGTCACGCAATTTCGACCGACCTAAAAAATTGGACAGTGGTTGCTGATGCAATCGCTGTTTCCGATTCTCCGGCTCCTGATAGTTGGACCACTTGGACAGGATCCGTCGTGCGTGAAGACGGTGGCAAGTGGCGAATGTTTTACACCGGCACCAGTCGCGAAGACGATGGCTTGCGTCAAACCGTTTGCGCTGCCACTTCTGATGACCTCATGACTTGGACCAAGGTTGAGCAGCTACCGGTAGTTGCAGCAGATAAGCGCTGGTATAAAACTCTAGAAGCCGGATTTGAACACGAACCGTTTCGTGATCCTTGGGTTTTCAAAATTCCTGGCCAGAGCGAGTGGACGATGTTAACCACCGCCGGCTCGATTGAATCAAAGTGTCGCAACGATGAAGCTGTTATGGGTGTTGCAAAGTCGAAAGATTTAATTCACTGGGAAGTTCAGCCGCCACTTGGAAAACCTGGTCAGGGTTTTGGCGAGACAGAAGTATTTCAATTTGAGGTCGTCGACGGCGTACCAATTATTTTGTTCTGCTGCGGACCGATGTGGATTTCTGAAGAGCGCAAAGCCGCTGGCGAAATCGGTGGTGTCTACAGTTTGCCGGTGGCCAGCGATTTGAGCGATGTTGATTTCAATCGCTCGGTGTTATTTCCGGATACTTCTTTGTATGCGTCACGCCTCGTGCAAGACCAGCAGGGCGGCTGGAATCTGATTGCCTTTATAAATGAGGTCAATGGCGAATTCGTGGGGGAGCTCAGTGACCCGATTCCGGTTACCGCAGATCCGGTTCTCGGCCTAATTCCACGTACCTAGAGGGTTTTCACCTTTACCTTCCCGTAGTTCAATCGTTATCTTTATGTGAATTATGTGAGCGCTCACCTATTTTTAGGGGGTTTAGTTTTATTCCATACGTTGCTGGGTGTTCCCTGCGACGTCACTTCGAAAGGACAAACAGTATGAAACTAGGAAAGAAATTCCTAGCTGTTGCGGGCATCGCAGCTCTTGCAGCAGTGTCACTGACTGGGTGTGCACCATCGACCCCATCTGGTGACGGTAAAGTAACCATCTTCGGTGGATACGGTGAGGCAGACGCTAAGGCGTTCCAGGCAGCACTAGACGAGTTTGGTGCCGCAAACGGCATCGAAATCACATTCACTTCACTTGCATCATTCGACAAGGACATCAAGGTCAAGATCGAAGCTGGCCAGGAGCCAGACATCGCTCTATGGCCACAGCCAGGTGGACTTAAGGATCTTTCAGACAACCTTGAGCCACTAAAGAACGTTGTTGACCTTGCAGCAATCCAGGACACTTTGGTTCCAGGTTGGGACAAGCTTGCAGTTGTTGACGGAGACATCTACGGTCTTCCTGTATCAGCAAACGTCAAGTCAATGGTTTTCTACAACCCAGTAGCTTTCAAGGCTCACGGTTACACCGCTCCTACCACCGAAGCTGAGCTAGTTGCACTAGAGGCAAAGATCCAGTCTGACAAGGCTGGTTACCCATGGTGTGCAGGTATCGAATCTGGTGGCGCAACTGGTTGGCCATTCACCGACTGGCTAGAGCAGTACGTTCTTGACCTATACGGTTCAGACAAGTACGCACAGTGGGTAGCAGGCGACCTTGACTTCGCTTCACCAGAGATCACTGCTGCAGCTGACCTAGTAAGCAAGCGACTACTCGCTGCTGGCCAGGTAAACGGTGGCGGCAAGTCAATGGCAACTGACGGCTTCGGCGCAACTGCTCCTCTATTCGAAGAGGGCGGCAAGGCTAAGGGTCAGTGCTTCATGCTTCGTCAGGGCTCATTCATCACCGGATTCTTCCCAGAGAAGATCAAGGCTGAAATGACCGCTGGTGACTACACCCACGTAGCAGCATTCCCACTTCCAGCTCCTGAAGGTGGAACCGCTGGTGTACTCGGTGGTGGAGACCTTGCAGCTGTGTTCAAGGGTCACGTTGACTCTGACGTGAAGAAGGTAGCGGAATTCATCTACTCAACCAAGGTTGCAGAGAAGATGGTTTCAAACGGTGTTATCTCTCCACACAAGGACTTCGACGCATCGCTATACCCTAACGAGCTAAACAAGAAGATCGGTGAAGCTATGGCTGCCGCTCCTCTATTCGGCTTCGACGGATCAGACCAGATGCCTTCTGAGGTAAACGCAGAGTTCTGGGCTGCTGGCACCGACTTCGTAGCGGGCAAGGCCACATGGGCCGAAGCTGCAGCTCGAATCGACGCTAAGTACTAAACACAGAAGTTTGATTACGTAAAAGTAATCAGATAGAAACTGAAGCTAGTGGCGGGGCTAAACACCCCGCCACTAGTCTTTTCGATACTAGATTTATCCAGCTTCAAACAACGGAGTAGCTAAATGGGCCGTTCAGAGTTCGCCTTCGGCGACATATTTGTTGGTATTGCCGCAATCATTATTGGCATCATCGCCAGCTGGGGTCTTTACTGGCTCCTTAATTTCTTAGTCACCAGACTTCCTGCAAAATGGCAGGAAAGACTGCGCGCTTTCTCATTCGTGCTTCCAGCAGCTGTGCTGCTGATTTTAATTTCAGTTCTGCCATTGATCCAAACGATTGCCTGGTCATTTTTTGACAAGAAGGCAAAGAAGTTTGTCGGCTTTGAGAACTACACCACAATTTTTACCGACCCAAACTTTTTGCAGATTTTGCTAAATAACTTCCTCTGGGTTGCTTTCGTGCCTGTGGTCACTGTTGGGTTTGGTTTGGTATTTGCCAACCTGTCCAACAATGTTGGGCCAAAGCGCGAAAAGGTTATGAAGTCTCTGATCTTCATGCCGATGTCAATTAGCTTTGTGGCTGCCGCAACTATTTGGGGTTACGCATACGACTATCCACCACCTGGTCGCCCGAAGACCGGTCTGGTGAATGCCATTATCGAATTATTCGGCGGCACGGCTCAGCCACTGCTCTCGATCGAAGAGGGTCACCTAAACAGCTTCCTGCTAATGATTGTGGTCATCTGGTTGAATGCCGGATTCTCAATGGTCATGCTTTCGGCAGCTATCAAGGCAGTGCCTGAGGAGACTATCGAGGCAGCCCGCATCGACGGCGCAGGACCTCTCAAGATTTTCTTGCGCGTGATCGTGCCTCAGGTGCGCGGCACCATCATGGCGGTATTCGTGACCACCGTTATTGGAGTCATGAAGGTCTTCGATGTCATCCTTGCGATGACCGGAGGTAACTTCAACACCAGTGTGCTTGGCTATGAGTACTACCGACTCTTCTTCGTTGAGTCCAACGTCGGTGGCTCGGCGGCAGTGGTCACAGTGCTCTGTGTCCTTATCGCGCCGTTGATGTGGCTACAGATTCGCACCGCTCGTCACCAGGAGGAAATCCGATGAACAAGGTTTTGAACAAGGTGCGCAACGCACGCTTGGGGTCAACCCTGATCCTTTTGGTTCTTGTCGTAATTTGGTCGGCACCGACACTTGGATTGCTCATCACCGCACTTCGTGATCGCGATCAAGCAGCGGCATCGGGATGGTGGACAGCATTGGCTGACCCATTCAACCAAATCTGGTCTAGTGCGTCATTCGATAAGGCCATCGAAGGTGGAATGCTCACCTCTTTGATGAACACCTTGGTGATCTCAATTCCGGCAACTATTCTGCCGCTGGTAATTGCTGCCAACGCCGCATATGCCTTCACCTTTATCGAGTTCAAGGGCCGCGAAGTGCTATTCGCTTCATTGGTTGCGCTGATGGTTTTGCCATTGCAGTCGGCATTGATCCCAGTGCTAAAGGCAATGGTTTGGCTCAAGAAAACCTTCGGCATCGAACTCGTCGGTAACTATGCCTCGGCTTGGATTGTGCACGCCGCCTTCGCGCTGCCATTGGCTATTTACATCTTGAGAAACTTCATGATGACTTTGCCAACCTCTTTGATTGAGGCAGCTCGCATTGATGGCGCCAGCTACTACCAGATCTTCTGGAAGCTAGTGCTCCCAATGTCAATTCCTTCGATTGCGTCATTCGCCATCTTCCAGTTCCTCTGGGTGTGGAACGACTATCTGATCGCTTTCGTATTCGTCGGTGAACAAAAGTCGGTAATGACTTACAAGTTGCTTCGACTACTCGGACAGTACGGTGACGGTTGGCAGACAGTAGCTGCCGGATCCTTCATTGCACTGATTGTGCCGCTGATTGTGTTCTTTGCCCTTCAGCGCTACTTCGTCCGCGGACTCACCGCGGGTGCTGTGAAATAAACCCAATTTACTGAGCGAGCGGTTGGTTGGCCCTAGGGCTAGCCAGCCGCTTTCTCGTATGATTGAGGTAAATCTTCAATGTTTGAGGCCCTTTTGCGAAAAGGGGCCTCTCTTTTAAAGGAATACGCCGTGACCCCAGCAGATCTGTCTGCCGCCATCCTGCGCATCGTTTCGATGCTTCAGGCTGAGGGTCGCCTTCCCGCTCTAGAGCTCCCTGACGAAGTGGTCATCGAACGCCCAAAGAATCGCGAGCACGGAGACTGGGCCACAAACGTAGCCATGCAGATGGCTGGCAAATTCGGGATGAAGCCTAGGGACTTTGCTGAGCTGCTTGCCGATGAACTTGGCAAGGAAACTGGAGTGGCAAAGGTCGACATTGCCGGCCCGGGTTTCATCAATATCACTCTGAGTGCGGCTGCCGCTGGTGAGCTCGCCAAGGCAATCGTTGAGGCTGGCGAAGCATATGGTCGAGGAACCGATCTCGCTGGTGTGAAGCTAAATCTGGAATTCGTTTCTGCCAACCCAACCGGCCCGATTCACCTTGGCGGCACACGCTGGGCTGCCGTCGGCGATGCCTTGGCTCGAGTATTTGAGGCGCAGGGTGCAGAGGTCACTCGCGAGTACTACTTCAACGATCACGGTGCCCAGATTGATCGGTTCGCCCGATCACTTCTTGCTCGCGCTCGCGGACTTGAAACTCCGGAAGACGGTTACGCCGGCGACTACATCAATGAAATCGCTGAACGCGTATTGGCTGAGACTGCAGAAGACATTTTGGCTTTGGCTGATGATGAGGCTCAGGAGAAATTCCGCTCTGCCGGCGTGGAATTAATGTTCCAGGAAATTCGCGAATCGCTACACGACTTCGGTGTGGATTTCGATGTGTACTTCCATGAGAATTCACTCTACGAATCTGGTGCAGTGCAAAAGGCGATTGATCGTTTGCGCTCGCTCGGCCATATCTTTGAAGAAGATGGCGCCACCTGGTTGCGTTCTTCAACCTTCGGCGATGACCGCGATCGAGTAATTATCAAGTCAGACGGCGATGCCGCTTATATTGCTGGTGACCTTGCCTACTACTTAGACAAGCGTGAACGTGGCTTTGATCAGTGCATCTACATGCTTGGTGCAGATCACCACGGATACGTCCCGCGCATGATGGCAATGTGTGCGGCGTTCGGTGATGAGCCTGGCAAGCACCTAGAAATTCTGATTGGCCAGATGGTAAACCTAGTCAAAGACGGCGAACCTGTTCGCATGTCGAAGCGTGCTGGCACCGTGGTCACGATGGAAGACCTGGTTGGCTACGTTGGCGTGGATGCTGCTCGTTACTCGCTAACTCGTTCGTCAATTAACTCGTCACTAGACATCGATCTGGAAATTTTGCAAAAGAAAACCAATGACAATCCAGTGTTCTATGTGCAGTATGCGCAGGCTCGTACTCGTCAGGTGCAGAACAATGCCGCGACTCTCGGAGTCGACACCAGTAGTTTCGACCCAAGCCTGCTTACGCACGCTTCGGAAAGCGAACTACTTGCCAAGCTCAGTGAACTTCCGCGCGTGATTGCTCAGGCTGCCGAGTTCCGTGAGCCACACCGTGTAGCTCGCTACCTGGAAGAAGTGGCTGCAAGCTATCACCGCTGGTACGACAACTGTCGCGTCACACCGCTATCTGGCGGGGATGTAGAGCCGGTACACCGCACTCGTCTTTGGTTGAACAACGCCGCGGGTATTGTGCTGCGCAATGGTTTGAACCTACTTGGGGTCTCTGCCCCGGAGAGGATGTAATCATGGCTAACCCACTTGCTGCCGAATGGTTGGCAGAGCCGAACGACGTAAATGACCTAGACACTCGCGTTTGGCCTCGTCACTTCCAGCGTGAAGCGACCGGTGAATGCAGTATTGCCGGTGTAGGCGTGCGTGAACTCGTGGCCCAGTTCGGCTCACCACTTTATGTAATTGACGAAGATGACTTCCGAGCACGCGCGGTTGCGGTGAAATCGGCATTACAGGGTGTGGCCAAGTCGATTGGCACAGAGGCGAAGGTTTACTATGCAAGCAAAGCATTCTTGTCTACCGAAATTGCAGCGTGGATCAACGAGCTTGAGTTAAACATCGATGTCGCCAGCGGGGGAGAACTCGCTGCCGCACTCGCCGGAGGCGTGGCTGCATCGCGTATCGGTCTGCACGGAAACAACAAGTCGACTCGCGAGATTGCTCGTGCGGTTTCGATTGGCGTAGGCGCAATCGTGATTGACAGCGAAATCGAAATCGAGCGAATTGCAGCCGCTGCGACCGCACAGGACAAAATTCAGAAAGTACGCCTACGAGTAAACATTGGCGTGCACGCAAACACTCACGATTTCTTGGCAACCGCTCGAGAGGATCAGAAGTTTGGCGTCTCGATCGCCGATGCTATTTCGCTGGTTGCAAAAATTCGTTCGCACTCACATTTGGAATTCATCGGTCTGCACTCGCACATCGGTTCGCAGATTCACGCTAAAGACGGATTCGTCGAATCAGTAAAGCGCCTAATCAAACTTCACGCGGAGCTTTCAAAAGGCGGAGAAATCCCTGAGCTAAATCTCGGCGGCGGTTTTGGAATCAACTACAAGCCTGCAGATGAGGCTCCCGACATTCACGAGTTTGCCGAGGCGCTTGCGGTAGCCGTAAAGGTGGAATGCCACAAGCATGGAGTTAAGGTTCCAGTGCTTGCCTTTGAGCCTGGTCGCGTAATTTCCGGCAACCCAGGTGTGACTCTCTACACAGTCGGCACTATCAAGGATGTTCAAGTAACCGATGCTGGGGCTACTCGCAAGTATGTCTCGATTGATGGTGGCATGAGCGACAATCCGCGCACCGCACTATACGAAGCCGAGTACCACGCGATCTTGGCGTCGCGCTCGACTAATGCCGAACCTGCACTCGCTCGAGTGGTGGGTAAGCATTGCGAGAGTGGCGATATCGTGGTTAATCAGGACTACCTTCCTGCCGACATCGCACCGAGCGACATCGTTGCTGTGGCGGCGACCGGTGCCTACTGCTACTCGCTCTCGAATAATTACAACTTCTTGACCAAGCCAGCCGTCGTGGCTGTTCGCTCTGGACAGGCCAGACTTATCATTAGGGCCGAAACCGAGGCAGACTTGTTTAATCGGGACATACGCTATCAAGCGAATAAGGAAGAGTAATGAACGAATATCGTCCACTGCGCGTTGCGCTACTGGGGGCTGGCTCGGTCGGCTCTCAGGTTGCCCGCCTCTTACTTGAGAACAAAGCGGAACTTGCAGCACGTGTTGGTGCAGAGCTAGAACTAGTCGGCATCGCAGTCCGTGATCTAAAGTCAAAACGCGCCGATGGTGTGCCAAGTGAATTACTAACCACTGATGCAGAAGCACTAATTCTTTCAGCTGACATCGTTATTGAAGTAATGGGTGGAATCGAACCGGCTCGCACCTATATCTTGCAGGCGCTCAATTCAGGTAGTGACGTCATCACTGCAAACAAGGCATTGCTCGCGACTCACGGAACCGAATTGTTCGACACCGCAGAGCAGGTCGGCGCTCAGCTTTATTTCGAAGCCGCGGTTGCTGCTGCGATTCCAATTATTCGTCCACTGCGTGAATCGCTCGCTGGAGACAAAGTCACCCGGGTTATGGGAATCGTGAACGGTTCGACAAATTACATTCTCGATCGTATGGACACCGCCGGCATTTCACTTGAAGAGGCGATGGGTGAGGCAACCAAACTTGGTTACCTAGAAGCAGACCCGACTCTCGATGTCGAGGGTTATGACGCAGCACAAAAGGCTGCAATTCTCGCTTACCTCGCATTCCACACCGAGGTACCAATCGACAAGGTTTACCGTGAGGGAATGACCAAGGTCACTCCAGAACAAATCAAGGCAGCGCAACGTGATGGCTACGTAATTAAGTTGCTTGCTATCGCAGAGCGTTTATCTGCGGATAAGCATGGCGAAGAAGGTGTATCGGTTCGTGTTTACCCGACCTTGATTCCACGCACTCATCCGCTCGGATCGGTGCATGGCGCATTCAATGCGGTATTCGTCGAAGCCGAAGCAGCCGGACAGCTAATGTTCTACGGTGCCGGAGCCGGTGGTACACAGACCGCTAGTGCAGTGCTTGGTGACCTGGTCAGCGCGGCCAAGCGCCACGTGGCCGGTGGCCCTGGTCTTGCTGATTCTGTGCACGCGAATCTTCCGATTCTGCCAATCGACCGCATCCACACTCGCTACCAGATCACGCTCGAGGCGACAGATCAGCCTGGTGTGCTTGCGCAGGTCGCCAATTTGTTTGCAGCAAATAATGTCTCAATCGAATTCGTCGAGCAGATGCCGGTGGTTGGTCGTAAGGCCGCAATGATTGAAATCGGCACGCACGAAGCCACCGATGCAGAATTACAAAAAGTTGTCGCAGCACTCGCCGCAAGCGATTCTGTCGAATCAATCACTTCAGTCATCCGAGTAGAAGGAATCTAATGGCACACCAGTGGCGCGGAGTCATCCGTGAATACATCGATCGTCTTGACATCAGCAAAGACAACCCAATCATCACTCTTGGTGAAGGTGGTACACCATTGGTTGAAGCTCCTGCGCTTGCAAAACTGGTCGGCGCTGAGCGAGTGATGCTAAAGGTCGAGGGTATGAATCCAACCGGTTCATTCAAAGACCGCGGTATGACGATGGCAGTTTCAAAGGCAATCGGTCACGGTGCTAAGGCAGTAATTTGCGCGTCTACTGGAAACACATCGGCATCGGCTGCAGCGTATGCGGCAGCTGCCGGGATTCAGTCTGTGGTTTTGATTCCTGAGGGCAAGATTGCACTCGGTAAGTTGTCACAAGCTGTTGCACACAAGTCTCAAATTTTGCAGGTGCGTGGAAACTTCGATGACTGTCTAGATCTCGCTCGCGACCTTGCCGCAAACTACGCGGTGCACTTGGTCAACTCGGTTAACCCTGACCGCATCGAAGGCCAGAAGACCGGAGCGTTTGAAGTCGTCGATGCTCTTGGATTCGCTCCTGACCTACACGTGCTACCGGTTGGAAATGCCGGAAACTACTCTGCTTACTTCAAGGGTTACCTTGAGGACTTCAATGAGGGTCGCATCAAAGAAGTACCGCAGATGTGGGGCTTCCAGGCTGAGGGTTCTGCTCCATTCGTGCAGGGCTCACCGGTCAAGAATCCAGAGACTATCGCCACCGCGATTCGCATTGGTAACCCAGCATCGTGGGATCTAGCGCAGTCAGCTAAGGAATGCAGCCGCGGTCGTTTCGGCGCCGTTAGCGACAAGGAAATCCTTTGGATGCACCGCTTCCTGTCAAATGAAGTTGGCGTATTCGTGGAGCCATCATCTGCCACCGGTGCTGCCGGTCTTTACAAGTCTTCTCAGCAGGGTAGCGATGCTGCCGGAAAGACCATCGTCGTGACTGTCACTGGTCACGGTTTGAAGGATGCCGGTTGGGCGCTAAAGGATGAAAACGGTGGCGATATCCAGCCGACCGTCGTAAACAATAACGCGGCTGAAGTTGCCGAAAGTTTGGGACTCGCTTAACCAATGTCAATCATCGGGAGAAAAGTTTCGGTACGAGTACCTGCCACTTCGGCTAACCTCGGCCCGGGCTTTGACACGCTTGGAATGGCGCTCGCTTTTTATGACGAACTCGAAGTCGAAGCCGTTGCCGACAACAAAGTAATCGTCGAAGTAAATGGCGAAGGTGCCGGCGAAGTACCGACCGACGAAAACAATCTCGTCGTTAAGTGCATTCAGCACACTTTCAACCACTTCGGACAGAAGATGCCAGGTTTGCGCATCAAGGCACACAACATCATTCCTCACGGTCGTGGCATGGGATCATCTGGTGCCGCAGTAGTTTCGGGAATCATCGCGGCTAAGGGTTTACTCGATGGCATTGTCGAGATGAGCAACAGTGATCTACTCGAACTCGCTACCGAACTCGAGGGGCACCCTGACAACGTGGCACCGGCACTTTTTGGTGGCCTCAACATCGCCTGGGAAGACGAGAGCGGACCACACAACAAGAAGCTTTTTGTACACCGCGGCGTATCTCCACTTGAACTAGTGCCTTCACACACTATGTCGACTGCGAAGGCTCGTTCGCTCCAACCGGATTCGGTACCGCACGAAGATGCAGTCTTCAATGTGTCTCGATCGGCACTACTAGTGGCAGCGCTGACTCAGAGCCCTGAACTACTTTTGGCCGCTACCGAGGACCGCCTGCACCAGGACTACCGAGCCGAGGCCATGCCAGAGACCAATGCTTTGGTTCAGCTGATGAGAGAAAACGGCCATGCCGCCGTGGTTTCTGGGGCTGGTCCGTCGGTGCTGGTTCTGGCTAGCGACCCAGCCGAGCGCCTTGCGGCGGCCAAGTTGGCAGCCGAAAAGTATCCACAGTGGCGTGCCTTGCTTCTCGCCGTGGACTTCAAGGGTGCTACAGTAGTAACGCACCAATAAAAAAGCAGTTCAGTTCGAACGCTTAGGTGTATCCCTAAATCGCAAATCTTGCGAATCCGCACGACCGTTTATAAAAACTACCGATGCGAAATCTAGAAAGAGTAATCAATCATGGATGAAATCCAGGAAACCACTGCAGTAAAAAGAACTCGCCGTCCAGCGGCTGAGGCACCTGCAGCAGAAAACAACACAGAGACTTCTTCAGAACCAAAGCGCAACCCTCGCAACCGCCGTGGCGGAGCAGCAAAGGATGCATCGGCTCCAGCTGCAGAGAAATCTGAAGGTTCAGCAGAGAAGTCAGAGAAGAAGGAATCTTCAAACAAAGATTCCGCTAACAAAGACAACGAGACCCGCGGAAATGATTCACGCAACGAGCGTGACTTCAACGACGAGCGTCGCGGAAACAACAACAATCGCAATCGCAACCGTAACCGCGATCGCTTCCGCGATCGCCGCGGCAACAACAACCGCAACAACGACCGCGATGAAATTGAGCCAGAGATCTCACCAGATGACATCTTGGTGCCAGTAGCTGGAATTCTT
>JBJTNZ010000129.1:0-7509 GCA_046074345.1 Micrococcales bacterium
AAGGCCACGACTTCAAGCTCGACTGGTCAAGTGCATACGATCTCGGCTGGAAGGCTATCGCCAGCAATGTGGCCGATGTCTCAGCGATGGGGGCCAAGCCCACCTCACTTGTGGTCGCGCTAATTTGCCGCTCCAACACCGAGATCGAATGGCTTGAAACTTTTGCCGATGGCCTCAAGGCCGCCTGTCACGCACTTGCTCCAGAGGCCGCAGTGGTTGGCGGCGACCTAACTGTCGCAGACACCACCGTAATTGCCGTCACTGCTCACGGCGACCTCGAGGGCCGCGAACCAGTTCTGCGCTCAGGTGCCAAGGTTGGCGATATCGTCGCTATCGCCGGCACGGTTGGTAGGGCAGCCGCCGGTCTTTCACTTTTGCAGTCAAACAACAAGGATGCGATCTCGGCCTATGACGAAGTCGTCGGCTTCCAACTTCGACCACTTCCTCCGATTACCGCTGGTATTGAGGCCGCGCTCGCAGGAGCAACGTCGATGTTGGATATCTCAGATGGACTATCGCGTGACGCCGATCGCATTGCAAAGGCCAGTGGCGTGACCATCGCACTTCATAGAAAAGAACTTCAGGGCTACGAAGCCATTCTCGAAGAACCAGCGATGGCAATCGGAGCCAACGCATTCGATTGGGTCATCGATGGCGGCGAAGACCACTCACTGCTTGCAACTTTCTCGCGCGACGCAAAGCTTCCTCGCGCATTTAAACCAATCGGCGAGGTCGTAGTGAAGGGCGCTTATCGAGTGACTCTCGATGGAGCTCCGCTCGACGAGGGTGGCTGGGACAGCGTCCGCGATTAAGCGTGGAGCTGGCTGTTTAGCTTGATGCCTTCGCCGGTGCGAGGTAGTACTTCGACGCGTCCGGTTACTGAGTTGCGGCGGAATAGCAGATTCGCGATGCCGCTGAGTTCGCCGGCTTTTGCGCTGCGTTCGCCGTTGGTGTCAATGATGGTGACCTTGGTGCCGGCGGTTACGTAGAGTCCGGCTTCCACGACAGAGTCGTCGCCGATAGAAATTCCGACTCCTGAGTTAGCGCCAAGAAGTGCGCGCTCTCCGATGACTACCTTTTCGCGGCCGCCACCTGAGAGTGTGCCCATGATTGATGCTCCACCGCCGATGTCGCTGCCATCGCCGACGACAACTCCCTGCGAGATGCGGCCTTCGACCATTGAGCTGCCGAGGGTGCCCGCGTTGAAGTTGACGAAGCCTTCATGCATGATCGTAGTGCCAGGGGATAGGTGGGCTCCGAGGCGCACGCGGTTGGCATCCGCAATGCGGACTTTGCGAGGAGTTACGTAGTCGACCAGACGAGGGAACTTATCGATGCTGTGCACGCTGATGCCCTGCTTCTGCAGAGTGCCGCGAAGTTCTTCGAGGTCGTCGAGTGCGATCGGACCAGCGTTGGTGAATCCGACAATTGGAAGATTAGGGATGAGCTGGTCGAGGTTGATGGTGTTTGGCTTGACCAAGAGGTGGCTGAGCAGGTGAAGTCGAAGGTAGGCGTCAGCGGTGTTGGTCACCGGCTGAGTGAGATCGACTTCGGTGCGGACCCACTGAATGCTGACGCGGCGACGGGCGTCTTCGCCGACAAGTGCGTCTAGTTCCTTTGGTACTACCCAGAGTGCGTCAGACTTTGGAGCCGCTCCGAGCTCAGGCTTTGGATACCAAACATCAAGAAGGGTGCCGTCTGCTGCTACCGTGGCTAGGCCGTGGCCCCAGGCATTGGAATCAAGAAAAGTCACTTCAGTCACAGGCATAAGCCTACAAGTTAGGCTTGCTGTATGTCTGGTCAGGAATTGAATCTCGAGGGTGATGTAGTCGAACTCACTCGTGTAATTTGCGATATCGAGTCGGTTTCTGGAAACGAGAAGGCGCTCGCGGATTCGATTGAGCGCTCGTTGGCAAAGTATTCACATCTGAGTGTGCTGCGCGATGGTGATGCCATCGTTGCGCGCACTAATTTCGGTCACGCCACTCGCGTGGTGATCGCCGGGCACATCGACACAGTGCCGGTGGCAGATAACCTGCCGGTTAAATTGTTGCCGATGGAGCGCGAGCAGGTGCTTTGGGGTCGCGGAACAGTCGATATGAAGGCTGGAGTTGCCGTGCAGCTAAAGCTTGCGGCAACTATTTCTAACTCGAACACCGACATCACCTGGATTTTTTATGACCACGAAGAGGTTGAGGCAAGCAAGAACGGGCTTGGGCGTCTTTCGCGCAATCACCCTGATTTGCTAGATGCATCATTTGCAGTTTTGTGTGAACCAACCAGTGGCTTAGTCGAAGGCGGTTGCAACGGCACAATGCGAGCCGAGGTGAGCACCCGCGGCAAGAAGGCACACTCTGCTCGTGCCTGGATGGGTGAGAACGCAATCCACAAGAGCGCAGAGATTTTGAACCGTCTCTCGGCATATCAGCCTGGTGAGGTTGAGGTGGATGGCTTGGTTTATCGCGAATCACTCAATGCTGTTTTGATTAGGGGCGGAATCGCCACCAACGTGATCCCGGATGAGACCGTGGTGACCGTCAACTACCGCTTTGCCCCGAGCAAGTCAGCGGCCGATGCCGAGGCTCATTTGCGCGAGGTATTTGCCGGGCTAGAGGTTTCCATTACTGACTCAGCCGAAGGCGCTCGTCCTGGCTTGGATCGTGCTGAGGCCATGGCTTTCGTGGCTGCCGTCGGCTCTGAGCCGAAGCCTAAATACGGCTGGACAGACGTGGCTCGCTTCAGTGCACTTGGCATCCCAGCCGTGAACTTCGGCCCTGGCGACCCAAACAAGGCTCACGCCGATGATGAAAACGTGCCGGTGGGGCAGATTTACGCTTGCGAAAGCGCATTGCACAAGTGGTTGACCGCCTAAAACAAATCTGGTGGCTTCCCGTAGTGGGGATTTACGCCGCTGCAAGATTCATTTCTTTTCTCTTCTTTTTGGCGATGGCCAGTATCCAGGAAGAGAACTATTGGACTAAAGCTCAGCCGGGCTATTTCGACTTTCTGAATATCTGGGATGTCGAATGGTACGAGCGAATATTCACCGGCGGTTATCCAACACAACTTCCACAAAATCTCGATGGCAGTGTGCAGCAAAACAATTGGGCGTTCTATCCGGTATTTCCTTATTTGATTCGCGGATTGAATCTGATCACGATAATCGAGTGGAAGTATCTCGCTCCGATTGTTGCGACAATAATCGGGTTCTTTTTCATCATCATGGTTTACCGGCTCATTCGATTAACTCAGAGTCAATCAGTTTCGCTTTGGGCAGTGACCTTGGTTTCAATTTCGATGGCATCGCCAATTTTGCAAACCGGCTATGCCGAATCGTTGAGTTTGTTTTTGTTTGCCGCTGCGCTTTATTGCTATCTGACTAAGCGTTGGATCTGGTTAGCGACTGTGCTTCTTGCGCTTTCGATTACGCGTCCTGGGTTAATTGCATTCGCCTTGTTCTTCGGTGGCATGTTGGTCTATCGATGGTTCCGCGAAAAGAAGATTTCATGGCTTGACTTTGGCTTTGCTGCGTTGAGCTCGGTGCTCGGTTTTGCCTGGTTGCTGATTGCCTGGGCGGTCACCGGAAGACCGGATGCATATGTAAAAACCGAGTTGGCCTGGCGGGCTGGCTACACAGATGCCTCTGGCTTGGTGCCATTCTCGGGTTGGTTTGAGTCTGGGCGCTTTCACCTCGGCGAAGGATTCGGTCAGGTGGTGGCCGCGCTGCTCATGCTGATCTTCGGAGCAATCTTGTTCCTGCCGTCAGTTAAGCGGCTCGGAGTAGAGCTACGAATCTGGGTAGCTTCCTATCTGGTCTACCTGTTTGCAGTGTTTTTCCCTCAGAGCAGCACCCCGCGAATCCTGTTTCCCGCGTTCCCGCTGCTGCTGGCATTCGGTATTGCGACCAGTGGATTGGGGCGAGTGCCTAAGGTGCTGATTTTGGCGCTCAGCCTGCTCGGCCAGGTGGGCTGGTTGCTGCTGTGCTGGAAGTACACGGCCCCCGATTACACGCCTCCGTAGGCTCGGATAACTTCTGGTAACCCGTGGCAAATGTCCTTTTCCCGTGGGATAATTGAAGTTCGGCGATGACGCCAGGATTCAAGGAGTATTACATGGCAGCAATGAAGCCACGCGGAAATAGCGGACCTATGGAAGTGGAGCTCGAGCTACGAGGTCAGATCATCCTCAAGATCCCTGCCGAAGGCGGGGGACGCATTCAAATTTCAGTAAACGAGGAAGAAGCTCGTGGGCTACACGCTGAACTCGAATCGAAGATCATCAAGAAGAAGTAGCAAGTTTCAGAATTAAAAAATCCCGAGCAATTAGTTGCTCGGGATTTTTTTATGCCTTTTTGTTGGCCAGTAGTAGGCCATCTCCAATCGGCAGCAGCGATGCGATGAAGTCTTCGTTGTCGCTGAAGAATCGAAGCACGTCACGGTAAACCGTGGTCGCCTCATCACGCATCGCTGGATCTGGCACTCGATCACGCCAAAGCGCATGTGCCAGTGCTACGACCCCACCAGGGCGAAGTAGTCGAGATGCCTCACGAAGCTGAGCTTCGATGGTCTCGCGGTAGGCGTCGAGAAAAACTAAGTCGTAGGCGGCATCTGCCATGTTCGACATCACGTCGACAGCCTTGCCGGCGATTACGCGGGTGCGGTTGGCTGCGATACCGGCTTCGGTAAACGCTGCCTTAGCCGCAGCCTGGTGTTCGGTTTCGGTGTCAATCGTGGCGATGACGGCGTGACTCGAGCCACTCAACATCCAAAGTGCAGAAACCCCTGCTCCGGTGCCAGTCTCGATAATGCTTTTTGCTTGCAGGCTAGCCACGATTACGGCAAGCTGAGCTCCGACCGAAGGCGTGACGCATTCGATTCCCAATTCTTCGGCGCGAACTCGGGCGCGCTGGATTACTTCGCTCTCGACTACAAAGTCTTCTGCGTATTTCCAACTGGTTATTTTGTCTGCCATGGTTGCTCCTGCGGTAATGATATCCGCGTAGGGCAGTTTTACCCCGCATTCCACGCGGTAACCTAGAAAGGTGTTTGGGCTAAGCGGTGAGAAGTTAGTGATCCTTGCGATCATTGCCGCTTTTGTGCTCGGCCCAGAACGACTTCCTCAGTACGCGCAGAAGCTTGCTCAACTGGTCAAGAGCGTAAAGCGCATGGCCGAAGGCGCTAAGGCTCAGCTGTCTGAAGAAATCGGCGAAGAGGTCGACTGGAAGAAGCTAGATCCACGCCAGTACGATCCACGCAAGATCATCCGTGAGGCATTGGCCGATGATGACCGCCCTAACCCGGCACAGCAGTTGAACACTGCCACCAAGACTCGCTTGAAGAAGGGCGAAAGCGCTCCCTTCGATTCGGAAGCTACCTAAATCTAAGGCAGACGGCGAAGTATCTTCGCGATTGCTCGCATCAGCGGAACCATCCGCTTCCACTGCTTAGCAGTGTTTGGCAATCCAATTCCCAGCGCTGACTTTGCGATACCAACAGCTTTGGCTTCTGTGAAGCGCAACAATCCGCCGATGCCATTGCGACGCCCGAAGCCACTGTGCTTTGTGCCACCCATTGGCGCACCGAACGATGCGAAACTGGCGCGGTAACCCTCGTTGATGTTCACACTTCCGGAATTGATTCGGGCCGCAATCTTGAGTGCTTCTTTCTGATTGCCAATCACGCTTGAGTTCAATCCGAACTCGGTGTCGTTCGCGGCTTCGATTGCTTCGTCGATGTCGTCGTAACCGTAAACCGAAAGCACTGGACCAAAGACTTCTTCGCGCTTGAGCAAAACGTCATCACCGATGTTGGTAACCACGGTAGGTGAGTAGAAGTAAGGGCCGACCTCGGGCAGTGCCTGGCCGCCAATCAAGATGTGAGCATCCTTTTGTTTGGCATCGGCTACATAGCGTTCGACGCGTGCCAACTGCGCCGCGCTGGTGAGTGAACCGATGTCGAAACTAAAGTCGTTGGACTTGCCGACCTTTAGTTTGGCCACCAAATCAACCAGGAGATTCTCGAATTCCGCCTTGACCGCGTGCGGCACGTAGACGCGCGAGATTGACACGCAGAGCTGGCCTGCGTTGCCGAAGCATCCGGCCACCACGATTTCGGCAGCTTTAGCCAAATCGGCTGACGGCAATACGATTGCCGGGTTCTTACCACCGAGTTCAAGCGAGAAACCAATCAACCTGGCTGCCGCGCGCTGAGCCACAGTGCGACCGGTATTGGTAGATCCAGTGAACGCAACGTAGTCGACATTGTCGGTAACCGCGTTGCCTACCTCAGCACCATCACCGGCAACAATGCGCCAGGCATCATCCGGCAATCCGGCGTCTACCGCTAGCAGTCGAATGAGTAGAGAGGTGAGTGTGGTTTGGTTATCGGTCTTGTGCACGACGCAGTTACCTGCGACAAGCGCCGGAATGACATCCATCATCGCGAGAGCGAGCGGGTAGTTCCACGGTGTGATTATTCCGACTACGCCAATTGGTTCTTGGCGCACAAAAGTTTTTAGCAACACAGGCACACCGGTGGCAGCCTTCTTTATCGACAATGCCTTTTCGGCAACTTTTGCATAGTAGCGAGTGATGCCTACCGCACCGGAAAATTCTTCGAATGCGTGTGCGCGAGATTTTCCAGTTTCGAGCTGTAATAGGTCAAGAATTTTGTCTTCGTTTGCAAGCAGTGAATCGTGAAGTTTCAGCAGGATGTTGGTACGTTCGAAAACCGGAAGTGCAGCCCAGTCAATTTGTTCGTCGCGCGCGCGATCTGCTTCGAGAGCCACCTGCTCTGCTGAGAGTTGCGGAAGCTCGTAGATGCGTTTGCCCGAGGTCGGGTTGATCACATCGTGCTTGGCGCTGGTGGCAGGGAAGTGCGACGTCAATGTCGCAATGCTGAAGTCGGTCACAGATTGAGTCTAAGAGACTTGTTTTGGCGAACCAGCTTGTCGGCTGCCACAAGTTTGGCGATGGCCCGAATTGCAATTGAAGCCGAATCGCTTGACTGGGTGAGAACCACCGGAGTACCAGCATCGGAGCATTCGCGAAGTGCCATACTCAAAGGCACCTGTCCGAGCACAGGCACATCGCTCTTCGACAGCTCGGCAAGTGCCTCTGCCACCTGCAAGCCACCACCAGAGCCAAACAACTCGGTGCGCTTACCGTCGTGCTCAAGCCAGCTCATGTTCTCAATTACGCCAAGGATGCCCTGGCCGGTTTGCAGCCCGACAGCTGCGCTGCGCTGAGCCACTTCGGCCGCTGCCAGTTGGGGAGTGGTAACCACTATCGACTTGGCGGTCGGCAATAACTGACCGAGCGAGATGGCAATGTCTCCGGTGCCCGGCGGTAGATCCACCAACAAGAAGTCGAGGTCACCCCAGTGCACGTCGGTCAAAAACCGCCGAACTGCTCGGTGTAGCATTGGGCCACGCCAGGCCACAGCCTGTTTGCCATCGATGAACATGCCAATCGGAATTACTTTGACGATGCCATCGCCCGCCTCGACGATC
>JBJTNZ010000130.1:0-10123 GCA_046074345.1 Micrococcales bacterium
CTGTCCCGCAGCCGTAAGTCCATTGGACAAGTCGGAATGCCTGAGATGCAGCGAAGACTCCAAATAACCGTAGAGGTCAACGGGTGGAGTCGAGGGGTCACTAGCGTGACCATTCGCCTTCGCACTCAGATCGCCAATGCGAAAGGTTTCAAATGTTTGAAACTAAATCTGGGTTGCGCAAAATCGCAACACTATTCATCACCGTAGCAATATCAATTGCGGCAACCACACCGGCGCAAGCCGCTGTGCAATATCCAAAAACTGTCACCTACCTTTCTTCACAATTCGTTGATGGTAAGTACGTGATCGGTTTCACACCAGGTAAAGCCGATTTCGGCATGACTCTAGAGGCCATGCTGCAGCTCTTAGCAGCTGGGAAAAATGGCCAAGGTCAATCAGCTGCCGTGACTTATAACTTGAAATCTGCAAAGACTGTCGGGCTATGGTCAAACAAAATTGGCGCACTCTATTCTCCGGACAAAAGATTGATTACTTCTGACGCTGGAAAGTACCTATTTACCTATGCTGCATTCAAACAATCCAGTGGCGTGCTCTATAAAGATGTGCTTGCCGCGGTGAAATTGCATATTGCAAAAGACGGCTCTGTGCTTGCCGTTCCAGATAATTCAGTGGCACCAAGTAAAAACATTTACACCAGCGCTTGGCTAACCCTTGGCCTCAAGGCAATTCACGAAGACGTACTTGCCGAGAAAATTGCAGTAAATCTGACCAGCTTCGCCGTGGCTAAAACTGGCGGCTTTGCCGATAGTCAAACCGATTCGACGGCAGTCGCTAGCCCTGACGCGACCGGACTTGCACTGCAAGCTTTGGCAGCAGTGAAAGGCACTGGAAGCAAGTCAGAAGAAGCAAAGAAAAATGCAGTGATTGCCAGCGCACGCAAGTGGCTCGGCTCGGTTTCTGAAAAAGATGGAACCGGAAACTTCTTCTCCTCGTGGGGCGACTGGAGCGCAAACTCAACTGGCTACGCGGCCATGGGTTTGAAAGCCACCGGAAGCAACATCAGTAGCTACTCAAAATGGTTGGTCAGCAAAATCTCTGCTGCAGATAATGGAATCCAAGCCGGAAGCTGGAGTGCTGGAGCCGGCAACGCTTATGCAACTATTCAGGGTTATGCAGCCCTGATCGGTAAGAGCTACCTGGATCTGTTGAAGTAATTATGCGTCTTTCACTCAGGGCCGTACTGATCGCACTTATTGGGCTAGTCGCTATTGGCGGATTAGTCACGAGTGGTGTCATAGGCACGGCACCTGAGCGGGAGTCGAATCAATCAACCGTCGCAACAGGCTTTTGCCAATCCGAAGGTGTCAGCCTACTGATTGACTATGGCACTCAAGTCGATCGTCAGCCGACAATTGCCTGCAGTAACAATTTCGCCGGTACAGGTTGGGAGTTATTCGGTGCGACCAAACAATCAGTTGAGGGTACTTTGGAATATCCAACTGGATTCGTTTGCAGAATAAATGACTTCCCAACTAAGACCGATCAGCCTTGCACAACTACACCGACTTCTGCCGAGGGGTCTTGGGCGTACTATTACGCGACTTCACAATTGGGAGACCACTGGATGTTTAGTGCCGCAGGAGCTGGCATGCGTAAACCAGACTGCGGAGATGTGGATGCTTGGGTATTCATCAACTCCGGGGAAAAATCTCACGAACCATCGATAGCTCCCGATACCTTCAAATGTCAAAAATAGGCAAGCTTATTCACCCGGCCACCTGGTGGATGCTCGGTGGAGCACTTGCTCTTCTCGCAGGTAGTGCAACTAACCTGATCACGCCAATGGCTGTTTCGGCTTTCGCAGTTATTGCCATTCTCATTTTTAGAGAAGACGCCACTTGGACTCGTTCTCTTGGTTTTTACTTGGGCATTGCCGGTGTTGTAATCACGGTCAGAATAATTTTCCGCATTATTTTTTCTTACACAGGACCAGGGTCATACATTGCTTTGAACCTTCCGAAACTTCGCCTAAATATTGGATTCACTTATATCGAATTCTTGGGCGATGTTTCCTGGCTTTCGCTATACGGTGCGCTTCTAGACGGCCTTCGACTCGCGGCGATCATTTTGGCTGTAGCAATTTCCACAACATTGGCCAACCCCAGGAAACTTTTGAAATCCGCTCCGGGCGCACTCTACGAAATCGCCACCAGTATCTCGGTAGCAATCAATCTCGCTCCACAGCTGATTGAAAGCTTCAATCGCGTGCGTAAGGCAAGGCAACTGCGGGGTAAATCAAAACGCACAAGCCGACTTGCCGGAATTGTCGTACCTGTTTTAGAAGACACACTGGATCGATCCATGCTTCTGGCTGCATCGATGGATGCCCGAGGGTTTGGTCGCAGAGGTAACCAAACAAATAGCGAGTTGATTTTGGCTAGGGCACTTGGCTTGGCGGGACTGACCCTCAATTTAGTCGGAATATTCCTTTTGCTGAGTGGATTCGGTAGTTATCTAGCGCTCGGCTTGGTAGTAATAGGCATTAGCTGCGGGGCATTTAGCGTGCGCCTCACTTCCCGCAGAAAAGTGCGAACCAATTTGGTAAGTCAGAAGCGAACCATTCTCGACTACTGGATTCTTGCGTCAATAATCGTTTTGCTGGTTGCAAACTTTGCGGGGTGGCTGCGTTGATAGAGCTCAAAAACTTCAGCTTCAACTATGGAAAAAACGAGTCGCCAAATCTCAACAGAGTGAATCTACGCATAGATCCTGGTCGGTTTGTTCTAGTCTGTGGCGCTACCGGAAGCGGAAAGTCGACACTGCTCAAGGCGCTGGTTGGTCTAGCGCCTCACTTCACCGGAGGCAATGTGACCGGTCAGAGATTCATCCAAGGGCAAGACCACACAGACTCAATGCCTCACCAGACCGCGGAATTGATTGGATATGTGAATCAACAACCCGAAGGTTCATTCGTGGCGGAGACTGTTATCGAAGAGCTCGCATTTACGCTCGAACAACTTGGTATCCCAGTTCCAGAGATGAAAGTACGTATTGACTCCGCACTGAAGGCAACCGGGCTTTCTGACCTTCGCGACAGAACACTGAATCAGCTCTCCGGAGGTCAGCAGCAGCGAGTTGCGATTGCAGCCGCGCTCAGCGCTGGTCAAAAGATTCTGATTCTGGACGAACCCACTTCAGCACTTGACCCTCAAACCGCACACGAATTACTCGAGTTCATCCATGACCTCTGCCGCAGCGAAGGTCTTACGGCGATTGTTGCTGAGCATCGAATTGAGCGACTGATCAATCTTGTTGATTCCGTAATAGTGGTTAGCAGTGACGGAACAGTTGCTCATGGCCCTGCAGAGCACGAACTCGCACGATTCGAATTCGTACCTCCTCTACTAAAACTTGCACAAACCAAGTCATGGTTTCCTATGCCGCTTTCGATAGTAGATGCTCGCAAATATGTTGAAAGCCCTATTGAATTCAAAGCGTTGCCGCATCCAAAATCTGACCAACAACTTGTTCAAGAAAAAAACCTAACGGTGACGTATGGTTCGACGCTGGCGCTGGACAACATTGAATTCTCGGCAAAATCCGGTGAGGTTGTTGCTGTCATGGGTGAAAACGGATCCGGCAAAACTTCCCTGTTATGGAAATTGCTTGAAGTACTCCCCGATACTGCAATGGTTCCCCAACAAGCGGCTGACCTACTATTCCTAAATTCTCTAAGTCAGGAGTTCGCTGATTCGGATGAAGTCGCGGGGGTTCCGCAGAATTCAACCTCAAGTCTTTTCGAAGACTTCGCTGGCCGAATTGATTCTGCTATCCATCCTCGCGATTTGAGTAGTGGGCAGCAACTGGCTTTAGTACTCGCCATGCAGTTGGCAAAACCCGCAAAAGTAGTACTTCTTGACGAACCAACCAGAGGGCTCGACTACTCAGCCAAGCAACAGGTAGCGGCTGTCGTCCACCGGCTAGCCGATAAAGGAAAAGCTGTCATATTTGCATCCCACGATGTCGAGTTTGTTGCTTTGACTGCAAGCCGCGTGGTGCAGCTATCGGCAGGGCGGATGTCTAGTGACCTGCCAGTGGAACAAGCGCTCTCTCATCGAGGAGAACTAGCCACTCAAATCGCCCAGATTTATCAGACTGACGGCCTAATCGCGCTTGAGCAGGTGATTTCCAATGAGTAGTCAACGAGTGCTTTCGGCCATTGCTATTTCAATTGCCGGCTTGTCATCTCTCCTGATGTTCAGCTGGCCGCTATTCATTGCCACCAATAACCAGAACGAAAATATCCTCGCCCAATCCGTCTTCATTGCCTTGATGCCGATAATCATCGTGCTAACCCTGGTTGAATTTGCCACCGGAGAGATTGGTTCACGACAACTGGCCGTTCTTGGCGTGCTCACGGCAGTAAATGCAGTGATCCGATTACTGGGCGCTGGCACCGCAGGTATTGAAACCGCTTTTTTCCTAATCATTATCGGCGGATACGTTTTCAGAAGTTCATTTGGATTCATACTCGGCAGTACGTCTATTTTTGTTTCTGCTTTGTTAGGTGCTGGCGTGGGCCCTTGGCTACCTTTCCAGATGATGGCTGCGGGACTCGTTGGACTAGCCGCAGGTGCATTGCCGAGATTTAAGAAAACCTTGCCACAAATTGTGGTCCTGATTGTGTTCGCAATCCTGGCAAGTTTTATTTATGGCGCACTAATGACACTTTGGAATTGGCCATTCCTTGCAGGGAACGAAAGCTCAGTTTCATACATTGGCGGAGCGACACTACTGACCAACCTGAATCAATTCATTAAATATGAAATAGTCACCGGTGGGCTACTCTGGGATGCCGGTCGCGCGGTAACAACCTCAATCCTCATTGCTTTAACTGCACCAGCCCTGCTAGCCACACTTAACCGTGCAGCCAACAGGGCTGGTTTCAAAAAGCTTTCGAACTAGAAAGTCAAAGGTAGAACTACAAGTGCATCAAGCACTGCAGCTACCAGTGCGATTGCAAGTAGCTTGAAGTTCATCTTGAATGTGTACTTCGACTCTCCTCGGCTCTGGTGAACAATCATCGCTGCGACCATGGTCAAGACAAGACCAAGAGCTGCCGCTACGCCAACATACTGTGACCACTCAAATCCAGGGATTAGAGCAGCTGCTGGAGCGAGCACCACACCGATAGCACCAAGAACCTCAAGGAAACCAATTACGCGGATCACGCCGATTGGGGTCTTTGCAGCCCAACCAAAGCCAGCAGCAGCAAAAGCTTCCTTGTTGCCCTTGAGCTTGAAGTTTCCAGCCTTCCAGAAAGTGAGCGCTGCCCAAACTCCAAAGCCGATACCTGCAAGTGCGATTACTACTGAAACGATGCCGTTCATTTATTACCTTTCAAAGTGTTGTCAGAGGGAACTATCCCCCGTATGGTTATAAGTAAAGCAGTACTTGACAAACTTTGTCAAGTGGGGCTTTACTAAATTTGGTAAATCTTCAAAGGCGGTGAGCATCATGGAAATCAAGGCGAAATTTGAACGTCAGGGTGACTCTTGGCGCGTCGAGGTGCCAGAATTGGGCAACTTCGTCACCACAGCCAAACGCCTAGATAAGGCGACTGAACAGATCAAGGACCTCGCGTCTGCGGCAAGTGGCGAAGAGCGCTGCGACATCATTGTGAAGGTCGAAGCCATTATGCCTGGCATTATTTGCGACATCGAAGCCGCAAAAGAGAAGTCAGCCGAAGCTATGCGCCTTCAAGAAGAAGCTTCAAACGAGATTCGAGACGTCGTTTCACGCATGCGTGATGAAGGTTTAACTATGCGCGATATCGCGGTACTTCTCGGAGTAACACCTCAGCGCGTAGCTCAGCTTGCCCCTTGCCCTACCGACGACTAAACCCGCCACTGCGGCAAGCGCCAACCAAAAACCATTACCGCGATTCTCCCCAAAATAATCACGAGAGCTGCGAGCGAGACTGAAATCACTGCTGGCCAATTGAACCAGAACCCAATTACGACAATCCAACTTCCACCAAAACCAACAACTGTGTACGGCTGGTGATCTGAAAATGCTCGAGGAATTTGATTTGTGAAAATGTCTCGAAGTATGCCACCGAAGACCGCCGTCATGACACCCATAATTACCGCTACGATTTCTGGAGTCCCGGTAGTCAAGGCTATCTGAGTACCACCAGCAGCAAATACTCCAAGTCCAATGGCATCCGGCCACTGCATCGCACGCTCGGTAAATTCCAAGTGGCGTCCTCGAACAAAAACAAAAGCCAAGACACAGAAAACTAGAATCGCCCAGATCCACCAGTCGTTCTGCACCCAAAACAGCGGGCGTCGATTCAGCAAAATGTCACGGAGTGTTCCGCCGCCAAATGCCGCAACAGCGGTGACCATACAGACACCAACCACATCCAACTTCTTGCGAGCGGATTCAATCAAACCTGAAAGCGCAAAACCAATTGTCCCGATGATTTCAAAAGGAATACCAAAATTGGTCGTCCACCAGGCTAATGAGTTCATTACTTAACTGGTGTCCCGTACTGATTTTCGCCAGGGGCGCTGTCTTCAACTAGGCGCACGATTACCATAATTGCGCCGGCAAGTGGAAGCAGCATCCAAAAGAGATATTTGCCAGATCGGCCAGTGTCATGCAATCGGCGAACACCCACGGCAAGCATAGGGACCAAGGTCGCCAAAGACCACAAATTTTCAAGCGGTCCGTTATTGCGCCAACCATCTTCATCTGTGCTTCCAGGCCAGATGATTGAAGCGGCCGCACTCACAAGTGCAACAAACAAGACAGCAAACCAGTACTCGCTACGGCGAGCTCGGCCAGAGAAAGTGGCATATTTTGCGAAAAAGCTCTTTATGGCATCGCCGAATTTCATGGTTCCCCTGACTGGATTGGTATCTCCAGTCTAAGCAACTAGTGCTCTTCGGCTTCCCAGCTCGAATCACCGTATTCAGTATCGGGATAAGCAGTGTTTGGTGAGTAGCCGTGCGGGCCGGAGTGGTAATCACCCTCAGACATCACCCCAGCTTGAGCGCTCTGGGGAGACTTCCCCGGTTCACCAAAGATCAATTTCATTAGCCATCTCCACATGCTTCGATTGTGGACAGAACCGGTGACATTCGGCAGACGACGATTGAATCGTTCTGTCGAAAGGAAGATTATGCAGGCTACAATTGTGGTAAATCAAGTCGAGGAGTCCACAATGGGTACCGTCTCAGTTCGTATCGACGAAGAGCTAGTAATTGCCGCGCGGAAAGCTGCGGCAGGTGAATTTCGCACCATCCAGGGGCAGCTGGAATTTTGGGCAAAAGTCGGGAAAGCTGCACTGGACAACCCAGATTTGCCAGTCACCTTCGTGGCGGATTCGCTCCTTGCCCTTGCCGAACCTGAAGAAACAGCAACTCCATACGTACCTCGCAGTAAAAAATAATGACCTGGGCTGTATACGAAACTAACCGCTTCAAGCGTGCTTATAAAAGACTCAGCCCGGCCGCGGTCAGAGCTGTCGACTCCGCTATCGAAAAAATCGCGGCTGATCCAAGTGTTGGCACAAAGAAAAATGGAGACTTGGCGAGGTTATATGTCTACAAATTTAGACACGAGGGTCAGCTCTATCTGCTCGGCTATGTGAAAAACAATGAAATCAAAGTGATTTATTTGGAATCAATTGGATCCCATGAAAACTTCTACAAAAATTTGAAAAACTAAAGTTTGCCGTCTGAGTAGCTGTGAATGACTTCTGCAATCTCTACTTCATAGCCTTCGTACCATTCTTGGTAACGCTGCTTTGCTGCCCGGTGCACCTCGTCAGTGCGGAAGGTTTGCAGTGACGCCTTGTCTTCGAAGTAATAGTCCACACGAATGGTTTTACCGTCAGGCGAAATCCACTTGCCCTTTTTGATGAAGCCAGGATTGGCATTAGCGCGCTCCATGATTTCGTCGTCGAGTGAAACGAAATCTTCGTCCTTGGTGTGCTGGCGAAAAATAAAGGTCGCAACAATCACGTGTTTATCCAATCACCTTGCAGCCAGCGGCTGTCATTTTCTCAAGTGCTGCCGCAGAACTTTCTGAAGCTACTCCGACAATTAGATCAGCGAGAACGCGCACTTCTAAACCGGCCTTGCGAGCATCTAGCGAAGACGCCAGCACGCAGTAATCCGTGGCTATGCCACAAACATCTACTTCGCTAATTCCCAATTCTTTTATCAAGTCAGCTATTGGCTTGCCCTCAGGAGTTACTCCCTCGAAAAGTGAATAAGCAGGCTTACCTTGACCCTTCTGCACATGAATGTCGATTTTCGAAGTGTCCAGGTTTGCCTGGTATTCAGCGCCATTGCTTCCCGCCACACAGTGCATCGGCCAGCTGTCGATCCAATCAGGTGACTCAGCAAAGTGACCACCGTTGTCGTTGTCTGCGTCGTGCCAATCGCGGGAGGCAACCACGTAGTCAAAGTCGTGAGATTGAAGATAATCCGTGATGCGAGCTGCAACGGCTTCCCCGCCGGCACAGGCCAGTGAACCGCCCTCGCAAAAATCGTTTTGGACATCGATGATCAGAAGTGCTCGGCTCATTCGTCCACTGTATAGGCTTACCTGCTGTGAGCTCAGAAAGTAAATCAACCAAAATTGGTCACTCTTTTTCCGATGACCTGCAGGCAATATTGGTCGGCGCACTCATTGCGGCTCTTGGCATTTACCTTCTACAGAGCTCGCATGTAGTCACTGGCGGTTCAGCCGGACTGACACTTCTGCTGAGCCAGAAACTCAACTGGAACTTTTCAATCGCCTACCCACTCATCAGCGTTCCGTTTATGGCTTTAGCTCTATGGCGACGCGGACTGCGCTTCACTGTCAAATCACTGCTGACAATTGGCACACTCTCCGTATTCAATTTCTTCATGCCTTACCTATTGAACTTCAGCTCAATCCAGAGTTGGTTTGGCGCAATTCTTGGCAACATCCTGCTTGGGGTATCTATGCTGATCATGTTCCGTCACGGCACAAGCCTGGGTGGATTCAATGTACTTGCGCTAATTGCTCAAGATAAATTCCGCTGGAAAGCCGGTTATGTGCAAATGGTTCTCGATGCCGCCGTGGTTCTCGGCTTCGCGTTGACCGACCTCTCCTGGTCAGCAGTCTGGGCAATCATTGGGGCGGTCGTGTTGAATTTTGTGCTCGCCACTAATCATCGACCTGATCGTTACATCGCAGGTTAAATGAGAAAACCCGCCATTTCTGGCGGGCTCTCAATGGGATGGTATTGCTGGTGGAGATGGGGGGAATTGAACCCCCGTCCAAAACAATGATCATGGCACTTCTACGGGCGTAGCTTCACTGTGGTTCTACTCGGCTCCGGCACTAGCGTGAAGCATCATATCCGACGAGCCCAGCCTGAGTTTGAGTCCCGAATAGCCCTAAGACGTAACTATTCAGCAAGATTTCTAAATGACGCCAGGATCCGAAACGAAATCACATTCGGTCTGACGGACTCGGGCTAGCTTATGCAGCTAGGGCGAAGTCGGCGCTGTTTGATTTGGCACCTATAGTTTGCAGCGGACATTAACGAGTTGACGCTGCATTCTCGACCCGCTTCTTCCAGTCGCAATTGCACTGTCGAAACCGATCATCCCCATGTTTAGTTTTCAAACGCCTCTTTCAAGGCTCAATAAGGATAAGGCTTACCAGCGACATTCGCCATAGCCCCGACCTGTGAAAAGGTTTAGAGTTCGCGGCGGACTAGCCAGCCCAATTCCTCGCCCATGTCACGGTACTTAGTGAAACCGTGTTTTTCATAGAGCGACCAGGGCCCACGGTAGTTCTGCTTACTCGTGTCATCAGGGGCTGCAGGTCGGGCTTCAACCTCTGCAAAACCCTTGGCAGTGAGGTCACTAAGTGCATATGTGAGCAATTCGTTTGCAATTCCATGGCCACGGAAATCTTCATCGACCACGAAGCACACCACGCGAGCCAATTTTTCATCTGCGTCCGGAAGATTGAAAAGTTTCGATTCTCCAGCAGCGCACCAGCCGACAACTCTTTCATCTTCGTAGGCAAGATATCCCTGCATTTTGCCTTCGCTGATGTTGTCACATGATGACTGACGCAAGAGTGGCTTTGGATCCGACTCGCCATC
>JBJTNZ010000131.1:0-25465 GCA_046074345.1 Micrococcales bacterium
CCTTTCAATCACTGGGCGTGGTTGGACAACTATCCGAATGTCCACAAAGACATCCCCAAGCCTTAATCTCGAACGCACTCTGTTCGAAGGCGGCGCCAAGTATGTGCTTGGCATCGATGAGGTCGGTCGCGGTGCAATCGCAGGCCCCGTGGCAGTTGGCGTAGCCGTAATCGACATCAGCAAACTTGCTGAGCCGTGGCCGGCAAAACTTCGCGACAGCAAACTCCTGAGCGAAAAAGTTCGTGAGGAACTCTTCGAGCCAACTGGACTATGGGTAAATCAGTGGGCCGTCGGCATGGCCAGCGCCAAGGAAATCGATGCCAATGGAATTGTTTGGTGCTTGGAGGCAGCCGCTCGTAGGGCGATTGACCAGCTCGACATTAAGTTTGACGAAGTACACGCCATCCTCGATGGCAGTCACAACTGGTTAGCTCGGGCACCATTCGCTGTGAAGGTGCAAACCAAGGCAGACCGTGATTGCGCAAGTGTGGCCGCGGCTTCCGTGCTAGCCAAGGTCACGCGCGACCGGGTGATGATTGACCTCGCCAAGAAGCTCGATGGCTACGGCCTCGAGGGGCACAAAGGCTATGCCAGCGCTGGCCATATCGCTGCAATTCGTGAGGTCGGCCCCAGCGAGGAACACCGCCTTACCTGGCTCTCCCGCATACTGGCCGACCCGAATTCGACTGTCGGCGAGGAAGGCTAAACTCTCACCATGGATGAGAACGAAATCGAAGAGTATGACCGCGATGCCGAACTTGCCCTCTACAAGGAATATCGTGCAATCGTCGGTACCTTCAAATACGTAATTGAGACCGAACGACGCTTTTACCTTGCCAACGAAGTCCAACTAAATCGCGTGGACACACCTAACGACTTCTATTTCGAACTCAACATGCAAGATGTGTGGGTTTGGGATATCTACCGCACCGATCGTTTCGTGAAGAGCGTACGCGTGCTCACCTTCAAAGACGTCAACGTCGAAGAACTAAGCGGTAAGGCATACGAATTGCCAAAGGAATTCGCAGTCGGCGAATAATCCACAGGGCAGATTCTCCACAGAATCAAACAATCTTTATTCGGACTCTAGTTTCTTTCGCATCCTTGATGCGTGAACACAAATAAATCTGTAGGTAAGTACGGCGAAGACCGAGCAACTGAATTTCTAGAGCGACTCGGTTATCAAGTACTCGAGCGCAACTGGCGATGCAACTCTGGTGAGATCGACATAGTAGCTCGTGACCAGAATTGCCTAGTATTCGCCGAGGTAAAGACTCGCACGAGAGTTGGTTTCGGCCACCCTTTCGAAGCAATCACTAAAACTAAGATGCAGCGCATGCGTCAGCTTGTCGGTGAGTGGTGCAGGGTTCATGAAATTGCGAGCGTTCAGGTGCGTTTGGATGCAATTAGCGTGCTGCTTACCGGCGGTCGCGTTCACATCGAACACCTCAAGCAGGTTTTCTGATGGCACTCGCCAAAACTTATTGCATAAGTTTGCTTGGTCTAACGGGCACGTTAATTGAGGTGGAGGCTGATATTTCAGCCAACCTTCCAGGTTTTGTGCTAGTCGGTTTGCCGGATGCATCGCTAAGTGAGGCTACGGCGAGAGTGCGCGCAGCGACTGCCAATAGCAAAGCCCCATTACCTAATCGCAAAGTAACGGTGAATCTTTCACCAGCTTCGGTGCCAAAATTTGGTTCATCCTTTGATTTGGCCATTGCCATCGCTGCTCTTACCGCCGCAGAAATTCTTAAAGATCCAGAGATATCGAAAGTTGTTTATCTGGGTGAGCTTGGTCTCGATGGTTCGGTAAGACCAATCAATGGAGTGCTTCCGGCAGTCATGGCGGCCAAACGCGAGGGTTTTGAGCGCGTTATTGTGCCAATCGCAAATCTGGATGAAGCAAAGTTGGTAGATGGTGTTGATGCAGTTGGCGTGGCTCACCTTACTCAAGTGTTGGCGTTGCACGGCGCAAGTGTTCCAGAAATCAAAGTGCAAGAACGAGCGCGACCTGCTCAGCCTCAAAGGTTCAACACTGCACCGGACATTTCCGATATTCATGGACAAGACGCCGCAATTGAGGCGATGGTCATTGCGGCAGCTGGTGGTCATCATTTGTTGATGGTTGGTCCACCAGGTGTGGGAAAAACAATGATGGCGGAGCGATTGGCTACATTGCTCCCTGATCTGACGCTCGAAGAGTCACTTGAAACAACGGCAATACATTCGATTTCTAGAAATCGAGGCAAGCTGGGTGCAAATTTGATCACTCAGCCTCCATTTGAGGCACCGCATCACACCGCATCGGCAACCGCCTTGGTCGGGGGAGGTTTGGGTATACCTAGCCCCGGTGTTATTTCGCTCGCACACAATGGCATATTGTTTCTCGACGAAGCCCCCGAATTTCAAAGCCCGGCCCTCGAATCACTTCGTCAGGCGTTGGAAAGCGGACAAGTGTCGATAGCTAGGTCGATTGGAATGGCCAACTATCCGTCACGTTTTCAACTTGTCCTAGCCGCGAATCCCTGTCCTTGTGGGCAGGCGTTATCTGTAAATCGAAATTGCGTCTGCACCAATGCGGCTCGAATGCGATACCTAAATCGCTTATCCGGGCCTTTGCTTGACCGAATCGATATTCGACTACAAATCAGATCCGTAAACGCAGCGCAGATTGAAATCTCAAGGCAGCAACCTAATCGCCTGACAAGTGCGGCGGCTAAAGAGCGTGTGATTCAGGCACGGGCTTTATTGCGGGAGCGTCTGCTGCCACTGGGTTATTCGCTCGTCAGCCACGTACCAACAACAATTCTCAGGCGCTCGCTTAGACCTCCAAAGTACGTCACAAGATTTATGGATTCGGCTTTAGCTAAGGGAGCAATCAGTATGAGAGGTTATGACAGGTGCCTACGGGTTGCGCTTTCCGTGGCTGCCTTGGCTGGTCGGGGAGATGTTTCTGCAGAGGATTTGGACCAGTCCTTTCTGCTCAGGGGTTCGGATAATTTATTGGCGGTCGCCTAATGAACGCATTCAAAATATCAAACATGCAGCTCGAAAAGCTGATGCAAGGCGTCTCTCCTGATGGTTGTAATTTGTACGATGCCTTTGCGCGGGCGGTATGGTCGCTCGTAACTGAACCTGGCGATAGTTTTGCGACAGCACTTATAAGTACACTCGGTGCAAAGTCAGCACTTGAATCTGAATTAAATCGGATTACAAGTAAGCAATATGTGAATCTCATCAAAGAGGCGGGTTTTGATGATGCAAGCGGAGATCGATTCAAGAATTTCGATTCTTTGTTGTCTGATGCTCGAGAGCGCTGGCAGTCTCGACTAAAACTAGTCGCTGTAGAAAACATGTTGGCGGTTGCTAAACACTGCAAAGCTACGTTGGTAACTCCCGATGATTCTCTCTGGCCAGAACAGCTCAGTGACTTGAATCTCGGGACTCCACACTGTCTGTGGTTACGCGGCGCTAGATCCAACCTTGTTTTCGCTAATCATTCAATGGCTGTAGTTGGCGCCAGGCAAGCCACAAGTTATGGTGACTGGGTAACTACCGAAATAGTTTCTGCTGCAGCAGACGAAAATATTTCAATAATCTCTGGCGGAGCATATGGAATTGATGCAGTGGCTCATCGCTCAGCGCTTGCCACTAATACTCCGACTATCGCGATTATGGCTGGAGGGATTGATCGCCTGTACCCAAGTGGCAATATCGAGTTGCTGTCCCGTGTTGTTCAAACAGGTCTGGTGATTTCCGAGCAGGCGCCCGGCAGTAATCCAACGAAATGGAGATTCCTGCAACGCAATCGCCTAATCGCGGCCCTGTCATCGGCCACCATCGTGGTCGAGGCGGGCAAACGGTCCGGGGCAATAAATACTGCCCATCATGCAATCGAGTTGCACCGCGCACTTGGGGTTGTGCCCGGTCCGATAAGTTCCCCAGCTTCGCTTGGATGCCACAACTTGATTAAGGAAAATCACGATTATCTTCTGACCTCGGCCATGGATGCAGTGAACCTGGTTACCGGAAAATGGCAGCCCGAGCTGTTTGACGAGCGACCAATTGGCCCACTTGAGACAAGGGCGCTCGACGCCATGGGCAAGACGCAAGTAGCTGAGCCAGAAATCGCGACCAGGGCGGGGTTGACCACTCGTGAACTCATTGCTGCGCTTGGCAGATTGCAGCTTTTGGGGCTTGTCGCACAAGGCGACAGAGGTTGGCGCAAACTAACCTGAAGTGATGAGTACCGAATTGAAGTTAGCCGGCTTGGCTTTTGCCGACTACCTTCATTCTGCTCGTGGATACTCAAAGCACACCGTCAAGGCGTATGAGACAGATGTTGTTGACTTACTCGACTGGCTTGAGAAGCATGAAAAAAACAGCTTGGTGGATTTTGAACTCGACCTTATTCGAGAGTGGCTTTATGAGCTTGATCAAAAGGGTTTAGCAAAAACTACGCTTGCTCGCAAAAGTGCTGCCATTCGTGCGTTTAGTGCTTGGTTACAAAAAACTGAGCGAATTGAAGTAGACGTCGCGGGTCGATTGAAGTCTCCAAAGACTGGACGCTCACTTCCAAAAGTGGTTTCTCGAGAGACTCTGGGCGAAATATTTGGAAAGCTCGAGTCGAATGCTTCACATGAAAATCCAAATGGAATTCGCGACTTGCTGACGATTGAGTTGCTTTATGCCTCTGGCTGTCGAGTCAGTGAGTTGGTTGGTCTCAATCTTGAAGATGTCGATTACTCCAGAAATATCTTGCGGGTAATGGGTAAGGGCGCCAAACAGAGAATGGTGCCATTTGGGTTGCCTGCTCGCGATGCTTTAGACAGCTGGATTCGAATTGGTCGTTCACAAATGGCAAACGAAAAAAGCGGACAAGCGTTGCTGATAAATTCTCGCGGTCAACGGCTTGGTGTTCGCCAGGTTTACGCACTTGTAGCCGGGTTACTCGAAGGCACTCCAACAGGAGTTGCCGGACCGCACGCGCTACGTCATTCAGCTGCAACTCATTTGCTCGATGGCGGAGCAGATCTACGTGCGGTGCAAGAGCTACTTGGGCATTCAAGTTTGGGAACTACACAGATTTACACTCATGTTTCAGTGGAGCGTTTAAAATCTGGATATCAGAAAGCACATCCTCGCGCCTAAAGGTAAGGCAGAAGTACTGATGGAGCGAGTGCTCCGTAACGAGTAATCGGGGACAGGTAACCTTTTTCAGTCCTCAAGGAAAAGTGCAAACACAGGTGCTGAGTGCAGTGCTGTTTGTAATTGCCGGAAGCAGGGCAAACGCTTGCGATGACCTCACCGGCAGCTACCGCTGTGCCCACGGGCAAGGCGCTGCAGGCTGGCTCGAATTCGAGTAAATCCCCGGATGTAGTTTTGAGTGAGATTACCGGCCGATCAACCAGCAGGTGGTTGAAACTTATTATCGCGTCGGTCGGCGCGAAAATAGGCTGTTCCAATGTGACTAGGTAGTCGACACCTCGATGTCCAGCCGAATAGTCGCTATTCGGCTGGCGGTAAGGATTTAACAGCCGGATTGGCGCATTTAAAGGCGCTACCCAAGCCGGAGAACTCTCGGCTTTTGCCCCGGTAACCTGCTGCCAGCTCAGTGCCATAGCCAAGGCCAGGGCGAATCCACCGTACATTTTGACTCTTCTGAAGTGGTTCATAGGTCGAGATTGCTCCCATAAGAGAGATTTGGGTGAGCCGGTACCAAATCTGTGGATAACTTTGCGAGATTTGTCGGTTGGCATAACTAGCGGCAGCCTGAAACCCGCTGTTATGCTTGTATCTAGCGGCATCCGCTAAATCAAATCCTTTTGGGCCTTGGTTTTGCTGTGCCGACTTCGCGTGTCGAACTACATACGAATTCATCAGTGGCCGATTTATTGGCCGGAATTTGATGCGGCACCAGGTGTGATGAGCAACCGCTCAAAGCAGAAAACTGAAATAAGGAGAAACTGCCATGGCAGTCGTAACAGTACGCCAGCTCCTCGACTCAGGTGTTCACTTCGGACACCAGACTCGTCGCTGGAACCCAAAGATGCGTCGCTTCATTTTGACCGACCGTTCAGGCATCTACATCATTGACCTACAGAAGTCATTGACCTACATCGACAAGGCTTACGAATTCGTAAAGGAAACCGTTGCACACGGTGGATCAATCTTGTTCGTCGGAACCAAGAAGCAAGCACAGGAAGCAATTGCTGAGCAGGCTCTTCGTGTTGGTCAGCCATACATCAACCAGCGTTGGTTGGGTGGACTTCTAACAAACTTCGGCACCATCCAGAAGCGTCTTGCACGTCTAAAGGAACTAGAAGTCATGGACTTCTCAGGTGCAACCAAGACTGGTCTAACCAAGAAGGAACTTCTTATTCTTCGTCGCGAGAAGGACAAGCTAGAGAAGTCACTTGGCGGTATCCGCAACATCTCAAAGACTCCATCAGCGATCTGGGTTGTTGACACCAACAAGGAACACCTTGCAATTACCGAGGCTAAGAAGCTTGGTATTCCAGTAATCGGAATTCTTGACACCAACTGTGACCCAGATGAGGTCACCATCGGTATCCCAGGAAACGACGATGCAATCCGTTCAGTTCAGTTGCTTACTCGCGTGATCGCAGATGCAGTTGCTGAAGGTCTTATCGCTCGTCACTCGAAGCCAGAAGAGGCTGCAGAGCCACTAGCTGAGTGGGAGCGCGAACTGCTTGAGCAGACTGCTTCGCCAGAAGCTGAAGCCCCAGCAGCAGTAGCAGAGGAGAGCAAGTAATGTCTTACACCGCAGCAGATGTAAAGGCGCTTCGCGAGAAGTCAGGCGCCGGAATGATGGACTGCAAGAGTGCGCTTGACGAAGCCAATGGCGATGTCAACAAGGCTCTTGAGGTTCTTCGACTAAAGGGACTCAAGGGCGTTTCGAAGCGTGAAGGCCGCACCACCAGCAATGGTTTGGTAGTTGCACGCGTTTCAGGTGGCACCGGTTACCTAATCGAACTTGCTTGTGAGACTGACTTCGTTGCTAAGGCAGAAAAGTTCATCGCACTAGCTGACTCAGTAGCAGATGCAATCCAGGCTGCAGACGCACAGGACCTAACCGCAGCTCTTGCTGCAAACCTAGGTGGTAAGACTGTTGCAGCTGCGATCGACGACGAAGCAGCAATCATGGGCGAGAAGGTTGAACTTCGCCGTGTTGCAGTCGTAAAGGGTGACAAGGTCGATGCTTACATGCACCGCACTAGCAAGGACCTACCTCCTCAGGTGGGTGTTCTTCTTGCTTACTCGGGCGACGACGCAGACACCGCACACGACGTATCAGTGCACATTGCGGCATTCTCACCGAATGCTCTTTCACGCGACGACATTGACGCAGAGTTGGTTGCAACCGAGCGCCGCATCGCGGAAGAGACCGCTCGTAATGAAGGTAAGCCTGAGGCTGCACTTTCAAAGATCGTTGAAGGTCGCGTTACTGGCTTCTTCAAGGAGAACGTACTGCTTGAGCAGGACTTCGCTAAGGACAACAAGCTGTCTGTTAGCAAGGTTCTAGAGAACGCTGGCCTAACCGCTATCGCTTTCGTGCGTTTCCGCGTGGGAGCTTAATAAAAGTACGAGAAAGGCCCGGCCAATTGGTCGGGCCTTTTTTGCTATCCGCCTAGGATAGAAAGAGCAAATCACCGACCAGGAGGCCAAATTGCCAGGTAAAAAGCGCAGAGTATTGCTCAAGCTTTCGGGTGAGGCTTTCGGTGGGGGCACACTCGGTGTAAACCCAGACATCGTCGCAGAGATGGCTCGCGAAATCGCAGAAGGTGCAAAGCACGCTGAAGTTGCGATCGTTGTCGGTGGAGGAAACTTCTTCCGCGGAGCAGAGCTTTCACAGCGTGGCATGGAACGATCACGCGCTGACTACATGGGTATGTTGGGTACGGTCATGAACGCCCTAGCGCTTCAAGACTTTCTGGAGCAGGCTGGCGTAGACGTTCGAGTGCAGAGTGCGATTTCAATGGCACAGGTTACTGAACAATACATTCCACTTCGTGCCATTCGTCATCTCGAAAAGGGTCGAGTAGTAATTTTTGGAGCTGGTGCTGGCCTTCCATATTTCTCAACCGACACTGTTGCAGCTCAGCGCGCACTTGAGATTGGTGCAGACGAAGTTTTGGTTGCAAAGAACGGTGTTGACGGCGTCTACTCGGCTGACCCTAAGAAGGATTCAAACGCTAAGAAGCTCGAAACCATTACATACCAGGATGCTTTGGTGCAGGGTCTAAAGGTTGTCGACGCAACAGCATTTAGTCTCTGCATGGACAATAAAATGCCAATGCGAGTATTTGGAATGCAAGGCAAGAGCAACGTCACCGACGCCATCAAGGGCAAAAAAATCGGTACCTTCGTAACCGCATAACAGGAGAAACATGATTAACGAAATTTTGGCAAGCACCCAGGAAAGTATGGGTAAAGCGGTTGAGTCTGCAAAAGAACGTTTCTCAGAAATCCGCAGCGGCCGTGCCAACCCACAGCTATTTCAGAAGGTAATGGTTGACTACTACGGCACACCAACTCCGCTCAGCCAGTTGGGTCAGATTGCAAACCCTGAAGCTCGCACCATCGTGGTGACCCCTTACGACAAGGGTGCTTTGAAGGCCATTGAAGCTGCGCTTCGTGAAATGCCAAACATGGATGCGAATCCACAGAATGACGGCAACATGATTCGAATCACTCTTCCAGACCTCACCGAAGAGCGCCGCAAGGAATATGTAAAGCTTGCAAAAACCAAGGCAGAGGATGCTCGCGTTTCAGTGCGCAACATTCGCCGCAAGGGTAATGAAGAGCTTGCTGCAGCCAAGAAAGATGGTTTAGCCGGCGACGACGAGATCGCTCGAGCTGAAAAAGAACTCGACGCTTATACAAAGACACACGTCGACGCTATCGACGAAGCGCTGAAGCGCAAAGAAGCCGAACTTCTAGAGGTCTAATTGAGAGAAGCCAAGCCGGAGGGGCGTAGTCTCTCTAAATCCATTTCGGTTGGGTTGCTGCTTGGCGCCGTTTTCCTAGTCACAATACTTACCTTTAACGGGTTCCTGTTCATGGCACTTGCAGCTGCTGCCTGCGGTGCGGGTGCCTGGGAACTCTCTACTGCACTTAGAGTGCGCGGTTGGTATGTGCCGAGAGTGCCGGCTGTGGTCGGTTCGGTTTTGATCATGCCGGCTACTTATTTTGGTGGTCAAGAATGGCAGTGGCTCACTTCTATTGCCATTGTTGCTGCGCTGGTGCTTTGGCGTACTGTGCATTTGTTGTGGGAGCGTCGTGAAGCGCCGATTCAACGTCTTCAGCACACGCTCCGCGATTATGCCGCTGCTGCACTTGTCGTTATTTACCTACCACTTACCTGCTCATTCGCGGTCCTGCTGCTTCGTCGTCCGGAGGATGGCCAATGGTGGGTACTTACTTTTGTGCTTACGGTTGCCATGATCGATACCTTCGGGTATCTAATCGGGCGCAAACTTGGCCGACACAAATTAGCTCCGGGTGTCAGCCCGAAGAAGACTATCGAGGGTTTACTTGCGTCGATTGCCGGAGGCCTAGTTGCCGCTCTGGCGAGTGCCATTTTCTGGCTTCACATCGAGTGGTGGTGGGGCATCGTAATCGCGGCTGTGCTTACGCTCTCGGCTGTTTTCGGAGACCTAGCCGAATCCATGATCAAGCGCGACCTCGGCGTCAAAGACATGAGTTCACTGTTGCCTGGGCACGGTGGCGTGATGGACCGACTCGACTCAATTTTGCCTTCGGCCTTAGTTACATTTGTGCTGGTCAGTCTGTTCTTTTGAGACAATAACTAAATGAATTCGCAATTACCACTCGTTAAGGGTCGCCGAATTGGCTATGACCAGCAGCAGGTTGATGCGTTTATCTCCATGGCTCGTCAGCAATATGAGACCCCGGTCGGGCACTTACTCACCGCTGAGCGAATTCGCGAGACCGAATTCGATTTAGTTCGTGGTGGATACCAGGTTGGCCCTGTTGACTCGGCCCTAGATCGAATTGAAGATGCACTCGCAGATCGTGAAATCACAACCAAAATTGAAAAGCGCGGCATGGAATCGGTCGCAGATCACTTGCTTCGAATTCGCGAAATAGTTCAAGCTAGGGCACAACGTCCAAAACGTAAACGCTTCGAAAGAGTTAGTTGGCCATCTCGTGGCTACAACAAGCGTGAAGTTGACAAGCTGTGCAACTTGATTTTGGAACACATCATTAACGAAGAAAAACTAACCATGCATGAGGTGCGCAGAATAGTATTTTCCGCGCAAAGGGGCGGCTATGCAGAAAACCAAGTTGACGCGTTCATTGACCGCGTGGTTCAAATTCTTCATATCGAGCGCAATAGCTAGCTCACTCGTATTTAGTATCGCTCCGGCAGATGCGGCATCAGTCACAGCATTGGCTGCACTTAAAGTTATTCCAGTAAAAACCTGGGCTTCACACACCGGTTATGAACGAAGTCAGTTTGGTGAAGGCTGGGGTGACATCGGCTATTGCGATACTCGTAACTACATCCTGAAGCGTGACCTAAAAAATATTGTGATGCGTGCAGGTGAGAACTGCATTGTGCAATCCGGTCGACTAAATGACCCATACACCGGCAGGGTCATCAATTTCGTCAGGGGAGTAAAGACCTCACTTGCGGTGCAGATAGATCACGTGATTGCGCTGTCTAACGCTTGGAGTACCGGGGCTCAGAAATTGAGTTATTCAACTCGCGTGCAATTAGCCAACGATCCGCTCGAATTGCTGGCGGTGGACGGCCCCACCAATCAATCGAAGAGCGACTCGGATGCGGCGAGTTGGTTGCCTCGAGCAGCCTATCGATGTGCCTATGTAGCCCGACAGATTGCGGTGAAGCGCAAGTATCACCTATGGGTAACCAGTGCCGAAAAGTATGCAATGAGCACGGTCTTGGCTACCTGCCCAGGATTCAAGCTTCCATAAGGCTCTGGCGTGGCCAAATAGTCGCGATTAGACTGAATTTTCGGGCCAAATTGGGCATACAAGAGGTAAATCATGGGTAGACACGCAATAGAACGCTTGCCGTTCGGTGCTCGCCTATTCCCGCGCCTTCACCGATTCTTTGATGGCAAAGTCAGTGCCTTTCTGCCGCACCTGGCTAAGCGCACTATTCGAGCTGGATGGGGATTCGGAGCCGTGGCCGCACTCGCTCTGGTATCAATCGTCGATCCTTATTCGGGCACGATGGCTAGCGCAGACACGATTTCGGTTTACGACCCAGCAAATGCTGACGAAGAACAAAGTTACGGTCTGGCTTCGACCCAGACGATTTCATTTGCTCGAGGTGGATTTAACATTCTCACCGGCAAGGACGCATTGTTTGTGAAGACGGCTGAACTTCCTTCGCCGGGTACAGCCAAGGAATATGCGCTTCGAAAGCTCATGGCAATGGGCTGGGATTCAGACCAGTATTCATGTTTGGTCACGCTATGGGAGCGCGAATCAAATTGGCGAGTAAACGCGACCAACAAGAGTTCAGGTGCTTACGGAATTCCTCAGGCGCTACCAGGCACCAAGATGGCTTCAGAAGGCGCTGACTGGTTGACCAATCCGCAGACTCAAATCAACTGGGGTTTGAACTACATCAAGAGTCGCTTCGGCGCTCCTTGTGGGGCGCTGGCACACTCGAATAAGTTCGGCTGGTACTAATGCCACGCAGTAACCGTCCGAAGCGTTCTCGCAAGGATCAGGCCGAGAGCACCGAGCTTAATCTGGATGCTGTCCGCATTGGAATAAAGCGAACCGTAATCAAAAACGGTGTCGAGTATGTGACCCAGAGCACTGCAGGTACAAATGCCGATGACGGCAAGACTTGGGTATGCCCATACTGCAACCTAACTATCAACAAGGGAACAGCACACACCGTCGCATGGGATGCCCATCGCGACATTTCAACTCGAAGACATTTTCACAACAACTGCTGGAACTCGTTTCAGGGGCCATTGCTTTGACGATAGACATCAAGTCAGCCACCGAACTGCCGAGCACGCGCGAGGCAGTGACCCTGCGCACTTCCGATGGGCTGAATCTCGTGGCGGAATTGGCGGTTCCGGTGGCAAACATGCCTGTCTCGACATTGGTCATGTGTCACCCACTTCCCACGCATGGCGGCTTCATGGATAGCCATGTTTATCGCAAAGCAGCAAATCGGTTGCCTGCGCTGGCAGATCTCGCTGTTTTTCGATTCAACACCAGAGGCACCGAATCGCCTCACGGCAAAAGCGACGGAGAATTCGGCGATGGAGTCACTGAAGAAGCTGATGTAAGAGCTGCCCTCGAATTCGTGCGCGGTCGTGGTCTGCCAAACATCTGGGTGGTTGGTTGGAGTTTCGGCACCGAGTTGGCGCTCAAGTATGCACTAGATGAACCAGTAGAAGGCGTAATTCTGCTTTCACCGCCGCTGCGCAGAACTACTTCAGAAGAGTTGGCTCGATGGGCAAATAGCGACAAGCGGGTAATCGCAATAGTGCCAGAACTGGATGACTACCTTCAGCCAGACGAAGCTCGACAAAAGTTTGCAGTAGTGCCTCATGCGCAAGTAATTGGCGTTGACGGGGCTAAACATCTCTGGGTTGGCGAGAGCGCCACCAAACGGGTGCTTGACGAAATTGTGAAGGCAGTTAATCCGAGCGCGTATCCGCTTCCGGAAGTTTGGAACGGCTAGACAGTTTCCTGTCGCGGCATCCATACCTGGCGCAGAATCAGAATGATTGATGCTGCAACTGGAATTGCAACCAGAGCGCCAAGCACTCCGAGTAGTGTGCCGCCGACTAGGGCACCAACAACAACTACCGAACCAGGCACGTCTACCGCGCGTTGCATAATGCGTGGACTAATTACATAAGCCTCCACCTGCATGTAAACCAGGCTGTAGATCACTGCGATAAGTGCATGCACTGGCGATACAGAAAGAGCGACCAGGGCAATGAGAATCGCCGAGCTGACTGATCCCACAAGTGGAATAAGCGCAAGTAAGAATGCTACGAACGCGAGCAGAAGTGAGAATGGGATGCCGACGATTGACATCATGATGAAAGCAAGTACGGCATTGATAATGGCGATTGTGATTTGACCCATCACATAACGACCGACTGAATTGAAAATCTGCTCGGAAATTGTTACGAACTGATCGCGCTTAGTCTTGCGAACCATCTTGTAGACCCACTGCTTGAATGACTCGAGCGAGGCCATGAAGTAAATGGACAACACGATGATTACCAAGCTGGCAAAGAAGCCGTTGAAAATGCTTAGGCCTACTTGAACTAGACCTCCAAGCATTGATGGCCAGTTTGCAGAGTCACCCAAGAATGCTCCGAAACTGGTTAGCCCGTTCTTGATTGCTCCACCGAATTGATTGTCTAGTCGAACTACCCAGTCGAGATCGGTGATGCCCTTGAGCAGTCCAGGAGCCTGGCGAATGAAGTGAGCAGTTTGGCTAACCAGGGTAGGGGCGAGAGTCCAAATCAGGCTACCGAAGACCCCCAGCACGGCTAGGACGACAATCAAAATGGCTAATGGTCGCTTGATCTTGCGTCGCCCAAGGAAACGAACTACCGGATCAAGCCCTAGCGCAATGAATATTGATGCGAAAACATAAGTGATGATATTGGCAATTGTGGTGACCATGCTGCCAATCACAAGGGCTGTAAGTACTCCTAGCCCGCCGAGCAAGCCAATCTGGAAGGCGTTCGATACCTTTACTTGATTGGACATGGTTCCCCTTTTGCTAACTGATGTTCAGATTAGCCTGAAGTCGCTCAAATACCGACTTCAAATTCTGTACGTACTGAGAAACCGCATCGCGCTCAACTTCGAGTCTGCGCAGCTTTGCCTCGGCTTCGCGAATGTCTTCAGCCGCCTTGGAGTGTGCATCGCGAATAATCTCACGAGCCTCGGCATCGGCGGCTGCAATCATGGCATCTACCTTGACGCGAGTTTCGTCTGTCAACTTCTTGTTGATTGAGCGGGCGGCAGCCTCGAGGGTTTCCGCTTCCAGGCGTGCGGCATTGGCGCGAGTGATAGCAACCGCAAGTTGCGCATTTGCATCGTCAAGGTAACGCTGAGTTGCAGCTACCGCTTCTTGGTGCTTGCGAAGGTAAGTTTGTTCGGCTTCGGCGCGACGAGCAGTAAGTTCTAGTTCGAGGTCGATGCGTGCCTGGTCTGAAACTAGAGAAAGTGCACGGAACATATCGATGCTGGTGTTGGTTTCGCGAGTGGCAAGCAGTTTCTTCTCGGCAAGGTCACGATCGACCTTGGCTTTTAGATTTTCTACCTCACGCTTTGCTGTGGCGCGCAGTTTCGCCACTTCGGTCGCGATGGATCCGCGAATTGCACCGGCTTCACGGACAGCCTCATCAACGATTTCGGCTGCCTTGTTCTTGGCATCCTGAATTGCAGCGTCGTATTCAACCGTCGCTGCATTAATAATTCGATCTGCACGACGCTGAGCCTCAGAAACCAACGAGTCATAGTAGCCCTTGGCCTCTCGACGCTGTTCTTCCAATTCTTCGTTCAAGTTCTTCTTGGTGATGGCTGCTTCAGTTTCGGCATCCAGGACCAGGCGCTTTGCCTGTTCTTCCGAGGTGGAGAGGATCAATGCAGCCTTGGCTCCGACACCGGCGTAGCTCGGCTCGCCGACTTCCTCAAGTTGTTTCTCGGCGGCAATCATGCGATTCGATGTCTCGCGTAGTTCGGCTGCAAGTTGGGCGTTTTGTCCGCTTAGCTGAAGTAGCTCGCGGCGAAGGTCACGGAGTGCGTCATCGACCAGTTCTCGGTCGTAACCCCTCATCACCAAAGGGAATTCGGTCTCTTCACCGCTCAAAACTTGGCTCCTAGCCACTTGGGTAGACTTATCCACAGGCATTTCCGCCCGTCCCAAGTTTAGTCTGATTGGATTTTGCATGCGCTTTGTAATTGCCGCCGTGCTATTTGTCCTGTCGTCCTTACTGATTCTGCTTGGCCTGGCCGAACGCACAGTTTTAGCCCCGCCAAGCCAATATTCGGCTTCAGTCACGCTCAGCCAGAAATCCCCTTATATAGTGGTGCCTAATTCAGTGCTTTCGATGCACCCAGGTGTGCCGAAAATCACCGCGAAAAACGAAGGACCGGCCTTTGTGGCTAGTGGACGGGAATCTGACATTGTCGCCTTTGTTGGCAAATCGACAAATCTAGTCATCTCTGCAGATGAGAAAACCAAGAAACTCAGTGCAAGTCTCAATCCTGGGGTAGAGGCGAGCGTTACTCCTACCAACTCGGATCTCTGGCGAAGTGAGAATGCATCACCTCAGAAAGCTTCATTAGTTGCGTCCACCAAACAACAAGGCGCGGCACTGATCGCTGGAGACGGCGTAGGTTCGGCTCCAAACAAGATTGAAATTCTTTGGCAAGTACCACTGGACTTCACAATGTCGACAATTTTGATTTGGGTTGGTCTGGCGATGTTGCTGGCGGCTGCGATCTTGACCTTCCTCACTTACCGTCGCATGCGAATCAATCGCGGTCCAAGACGTAAGACTCCGAAGGCACCTAAGCCACCAAAGTATCGATACCGAAGCACAGTGATTGCACCAAAACGCGGACGCAGGTCGGCTCGAGGGTTTATTGCAATTACTTCAACTGGCTTAACGCTGTCACTACTTACCGGCTGCACTCCGGCTACAAGCCTCGCTACACCGTCCCCAACATCCACTGCCGCACAGGCGGATGAGGTATCACTACTGGCATCACAAATTAAGCGAATCATTTCAGACGTGGCAATCGTTGCGAGAGATGCTGATGCTTCGAATGACAAGCGCATTCTCGTGGAGCGCTTTGCCGGACCAGCGTTGCAGGTGCGAGACATCAACTACCAGCTGAGATTGAAGAACAAGCGAATCGCGAGTTTGCCAGCAATAGTCGGTACACCAATAAAGTTCAGCCTCCCGGCTGCCACCTCTACCTGGCCACGCCAGCTCATGGTGGTAACCGATGAAAAAGGTGAAGCCGCGTTGCCACAGATGTTGGTATTACAGCAAGACACCCCGCGAAGCCGCTACCAGGTTTGGTTCACATCTCGCCTAATGCCTGGCGCCAAAATTCCTGCCGTGCCATCGGCAGATATTGGTGCAATCCCAGTGGATTCAGAGTCGTTGTTCCTGAAGATTCAGCCCAAAAATATTCCTACTACTTTTGGTGATGTCCTCAATAATGGCGCTGCAAGCCTAAGTTCTCCGCTTTTCGATCTTGAAAACGAGTTTTACAAGCAGGTAAGCAAGGCGCAAAAAGAACAGGCAATTCAGCTAAACACCGCAAATATCACCTTTACCCACAAACTCGGTGATTCCAAAGTCATTTCGTTGGCCACCAGCAATGGCGGGGCATTGGTAGCCGTTTATCAGACCGACATTTACACAATCAAGCCCAAAAAGGCCAATAGTGCTGTTGGTGTCAGTGGGCAGGAAGCCATACTCCTCGGAGCAAATGGTTCGACTCGGGGAGTGCAGTCGACCTATGGCGACATGCTGTTCTTCTATGTTCCACCGGTTGATGACAAGTCAAAGATCAAATTGATTGGCGCAACCCAGGGTCTAGTGAGCGTGCGGAGTCTGTAATGGTTGAAGATCTAAATTCTCGTCTTCGTGGAGCAATGGACCTTTCGGCTCTAAATAAGAAAGCTGAGACCAATTCCGTTGCACCTTCAGAGGTGTCACTCGAGCTGCCAGCTCTGGTCGCTGAAATCACTGAGGTAAACCTCAGGACTTACCTCGAAATTTCGACTCGTGTGCCACTGGTGATTGATTTTTATTCAAGCCAGGATGACAGCACGGCTCTAAGCGCAAAGCTAGGAAGTTTGGCAGCGGAGGCTAACGGGGCATTCCTACTCGGCCGTATTGATGTAGAAGCTCACAAGCGTGTAGCTGAGGCATTCTCAGTGCAGCAGGCAGCTACTGTAATCGCAGTGTTGAAGGGACAGCCGTTTCCGTTATTCAATGGCAACGTTGAAATTGAGCAGATCACGTCACTAATTAACAAACTTCTTGAGGTAGCTGCCGGCAATGGCGTAACCGAAAGAATTACGGTCAACGAAAGCGCTCAACCAGTTAGCTCTACTCCGAAGCTTCCGAAACATCATCTTGATGCGGCAGAGGCTTTGAATGCGGGAGAGAACCAGAAGGCGCTCGAGATGTATCAGCAGATTTTGCGTGAGAGCCCAGCAGATTCTTTGGCAGCCGCTGGTTTAGCGCAAACTGAATTGCTTATTCGAGTCGAAAGCTTGGATTTCGAAAAGGTGTTAGACAACTCACCACAAAATTTTGAAGAGCTAATGGTTTTTGCCGACGCATTAATCGCGATTGGCGATTTTGCAGTCGGCTTCGATGCTCTTTTGACTAACTACCAGGACGTAAGTAAGGAAGAACAGCAGCAGATGAAAGATCGACTGTTGAAGTACTTCGAAATCGTAGGCAAGAATGAGTCGACTGTAGTGGCTGCTCGAGCACGCCTAACCTCGATGCTGTTCTAGCGCTACTTAGCCGGCTTAAACCAAAGGGCACCAAGAGGCGGAATTGTCACTTTCGCCGAGTATGGCTGACCGTGGCTTCCTTCGCCGTTTGCGGTTACCTTACCCATGTTGCCCACACCTGAACCACCAAAGACTTCGGCGTCGGTGTTCAAGATTTCTACCCAATCACCCTTCTTTGGCAACCCGAGAGTCCAGTCGTGGTGTGGGTGGCCCGCGAAGTTGATGACAACCGCGATTGGTTCGCCCTTGTCGTCCCAACGAATGAAAGTCAGTACATTGGCATCGCCCGCGCCACCATCAATCCAGGTAAAGCCACGGTGGTCGTGATCAAGTTGCCACATCGCGGGATTCTCTAGGTAGAGGCGATTCAAGGTGCTCACCAAATGGCTAAGCGCCTGGTGTGAAGGTTGCTCGAGGATCCACCATTCGAGCCCATGTTCTTGATTCCATTCAGATTGCTGCCCAAACTCGCTGCCCATGAACAGTAGCTGTTTGCCAGGGTGCGACCACATAAATGTCAGATAAGCGCGCACGTTGGCTAGTTGCTGCCAGTGATCGCCTGGCATCTTGCTGAGCAACGAGCCCTTGCCATGAACCACTTCGTCGTGGCTTATCGGGAGGATAAATTTCTCGTCATAGGCGTAAAGCATTGAGAAGGTGAGTTCGCCGTGGTGATACTTGCGATGCGCAGGGTCTTTTTCGATGTAACGCAAGGTATCGTTCATCCAGCCCATATTCCACTTGAATCCGTAGCCGAGCCCGCCACCATCGGTTGGAGAACTCACTCCACCCCAGCTGGTCGACTCCTCGGCAATCATCATGATGCCAGGATTGCGTCGGTAGGCGGTGGCGTTAGTTTCTTGCATGAACGCAATCGCGTCTAAGTTCTCTCGACCTCCGTGAACATTCGGTAGCCAGTTATCACCTTCACGCGAATAATCGAGGTACAACATAGAGGCAACAGCATCAACGCGCAGTCCGTCGAAGTGGAATTCCTCTAACCAATAAAGGGCATTGGCAACCAAGAAATTTTTAACTTCGGTGCGACCAAAGTCGAATATGAAAGTTCCCCAGTCGGGATGTTCGCCTCTCCTTGGATCAGCGTGCTCGTAGAGTGGTTCGCCATCGAACCGTGCAAGTGCCCAATCATCTTTCGGAAAGTGGGCGGGAACCCAGTCCATAATTACGCCGATGTCCGCTTTGTGCAGCTGCTCGATTAGGTACTTCAAGTCATCCGGAGTACCAAAGCGTGAAGTTGGTGCATAGTAACCGGTGACCTGGTAACCCCAAGATGGCGCAAACGGATGTTCGGCAACCGGCATAAATTCAACGTGGGTGAATCCGAGTTCTTTCACGTATGGAATTAGTTCGTCTGCGAGGGTACGGTAATTGAGCCCCTTGCGCCAAGATCCCACGTGCAATTCGTAAATCGACATTGGTGCTTTAAGCGCGTCTCGCTTGCTGCGAGCTTTAATCCACTTATCGTCGTCCCACTTGTGCTTGGACTCTGTGACTATCGATGCCGTAGCCGGAGGTGTTTCAGTCTGGCGGGCTAGCGGATCTATTTTGGTAACCCAGTTGCCCCACTTGCTGAGAATCTCGTACTTGTACTTGGTGCCTACGCCTACGCCAGGGATGTAAATTTCCCAAACGCCGTTGCCGCCCATTACACGCATGCTGTGGCTGATGCCGTTCCAGTTGTTGAACTCGCCAACCACGCGAACCGCCTGTGCGTTTGGTGCCCAAACCGCGAAACTGGTGCCCTCTGAGCTGCCTATTTTGCGTACCTGAGACCCTAAAACCTTCCAGAGTTCTTCGTGTCTGCCTTCACCGATCAGGTGCAAATCTAGCTCGCCGAGGGTGGGGAGGTAGTGATACGGGTCGTCTACGCGCCAGTCATTGCCATCCTGGTAGGTAGCGACGATTCGGTAATCAGGTGCTTTCTTCGTCTTTACCTGACCTTGCCAAATGCCATTTTCCAGGTGCTCTAAATCAAACTGGATACCACCATCGAGCTCCGCTACCACTTTTGTCGCCATCGGCTTTAGTGTGCGGACAACCCAGTTGTCGCCGTGGGGATGAGCACCAAGGACCGAGTGAGGATTGTGGTGACTTCCGGTCGAGACCTTCCTTAGTGTCTCAGCGTCGATTTCTGGAAGCGGTAGATCTGCCTTTTTCCCGAATACCATTTCGTCCTACTTAATCTTGGTGACTTTGAAGACGTGACCAGGAACATCACGTGGGTCGATGCGCACGAAGTTGTGTGCCGTCCACTCGTATTTCTTGTTGGTGAGTAAATCAACCACTTCGAATTCGTCCGCATGGATTCCGGCTCTACCCACATCGAGGTGCACAGTCGTTTCACGAATTGCGTGAGGATCAGTGTTGACCACGACAATGATGGTTTCGGCTTTACCATCAGCAGTGTGTTCCGCCGCTAGGTGTTTTGTGAAAACCAAAATTGAAGAATCGTCACTGTAGTGAATTTCCAAATTGCGTAGTTGCCTAACTGCAGCATTTTCATTTCGGATGTCATTTAACTTTGTGATGAATGGAGCAATCGAACGCCCGCTCTTTTCAGCTGCTTTCCAGTCTCTTGGCTTGTATTCAAACTTTTCGCTGTCGATGTGTTCTTCAGCGCCAGGGCGAGCCACTGCTTCGACAAGTTCGTAGCCGGCATACATTCCCCAACTTGCTCCAGCCATGGCTGCGATCAGTGCACGAATTTTGTGTCCCGCTGGTCCACCGAATTGCAGATACTCGGTGAGGATGTCTGGGGTGCTAACCCAAAGGTTTGGGCGGAAGTAGTCGGCCGAGACATGCGCAAGCTCGTTGAGGTATGCCTCGAGTTCGGCTTTGGAATTACGCCACGTGTAATAGGTGTAGCTCTGTTGGAAGCCAGATTTACCTAACTGATGCATCATTGCCGGTCGAGTGAATGCTTCGGCTAGAAATATGACATCAGGGAACTCGGCGTTTACCTCACCAATTAACCACTCCCAGAAGTTCACTGGTTTGGTGTGCGGATTATCGACGCGGAAAACTCGAATCCCAAGGGAAATCCAGTGTTTTACTACTCGCAAAACCTCTAGGTAGATGCCATCTGGGTCGTTATCGAAATTTATTGGATAGATATCCTGATATTTCTTTGGCGGGTTCTCCGCGTAAGCAATCGAACCATCGGCTCGAGTAGTGAACCATTCAGGATTGCTCTTTACCCATGGGTGGTCCGGAGAGGCCTGCAAGGCTAGGTCAAGGGCAATTTCTAGCCCAAGTTCTTTCGCTTTCTTAACAAATGCGACGAAGTCTTTCTCTGTGCCGAGGTCGGGGTGTATTGCGTCATGTCCGCCGGCTTCGCTGCCGATTGCCCATGGTGAACCAGGATCCTGATCGCCCGCCGTAAGAGTATTGTTCGGGCCTTTTCGATGTGATTTTCCGATTGGGTGAATTGGTGGCATGTACAGAATTTGAAATCCCATAGCGGCAACATCTGGCAAGCGTTTTGCCGCAGTTACAAAATTACCCGATGTCCACTTTTTAGTTTTGGCGTCGTAACTTGCGCCTTCGCTGCGTGGAAAGAATTCATACCAGGCAGCCGCGCCTGCGTATTCACGCTCGCACTTGATCGAATATTCTTCACCCAGAGTAACGATGCTGCGAATTGGTTCGGCCTGTATCAGTGCTCGCACAGTTTCGGTCTCTGCCGATGCAAATCTTTCGAGTGCTGGCTTGCTTGAGTCTCCAAGAATTTCTGCGACTGCAATCAACTTTTGAGCATTCGCCTTAGTTCGATCTTTTTCTGCAGCAGCGCGAGTAAATAGCGCAACACCTTCAAGCATCATCAGCTCTTCGTCTACGCCCACCTCAAGTTTGACTTGCGCGTTGTGGTGCCAAGTCTCGTAGTCATCGCCAAATGCTCGAATTACAAATGTGTAGGTGCCAATCTCAGAAAGCTGGGCACGCACGTGCCAACTATCACTCCCGAGTGCACCAGGATGCATGCGGTGAACCGATGTCTTGCCGGTTGGGCTGGTTAGTAGCACTTCTGCGCCGAGCGCATCGTGTCCCTCGCGAAAGACCACCGCGCTGAAAGGAATGACTTCGCCCTGAAACGCCTTTGCCGGCCATCTGCCACCATCTACGACGGGAGTGACCTTGGCAATTGGGATTCGCCCAATCGGCGCGTCATGACGATAGCTAATCTTGCTCACCGAATAAGGCTAACGAGGAATTAGGCGTTCAAAATGGCCTTTATCGCTTTGTTAGGCAAGCGTGAATAATTGGATTGAAGGCCCGTCTAGCTGGGTTGCACCGGCAGTCTTTATCGGCTGCGGCAGTGGACGTTCGTCAGCGCTATCCCAGGTCAGGCTAAATTCTCTATCCACCAGTTCAAGCGGCAGTTTGACTTCGACCGATTCTTCGGCTCCGTTGATGACAATCAGAGCCTCACTGATGGATCCATCCTTGGCCACGGTCTTGCCGTATTTGACCAACACGCGAGTCTCAGAGCCGTTCCAGTCTTCCGCGGTCATGATTTCGCCAGCTATGTTGTACCAGCGAGCAAGCGCCTGATCTGGGTGGGCGGCATCGAAACCGGCAAAATCATCCGGACGAAGTGCAGGGATGGCTTTACGCAGGCTAATCAGTTCGGCGATTGAATCTTCAAAATCTCGCTGGTGAGCGGTTAGTTCCCAGTTCACCCAACTCATCACGGTGTCTTGGCAATAGGCATTGTTGTTTCCCATTTGAGTTTTCAAACGTTCGTCGCCAGCGGTAATCATTGGCACTCCAGCTGAAAGCAACAACGTGGCCATTAGGTTGCGAGCAGACTTTCGGCGCTGCGCCATGGTTTCGGCGTCGGCGTTCTCGCCTTCGAAGCCATGGTTAAAGGAATAGTTATTGGTAGTTCCGTCGCGGTTGCCCTCACCATTTGCCTGATTGTGCTTGACGTTGTAACTCACCAAGTCGTGCAGCGTGAAACCGTCGTGAGCAGTGATGAAGTTGATCGAACCGAGTGGTCCACTGGGGCCGTCAAAAATATCACGAGAACCAGATAGGCGAGTGGCTAGCTCGCCAACGCCATTCCAGTGCTGCCCGCTATTGCGAGCATTCGAGATGTCGGTGAGCCAAAACCTGCGCACTGTGTCGCGGAAACGATCGTTCCATTCGCTGAATCGATCTGGGAAACCTCCGGTTTGCCAGCCGCCCAAACCAACATCCCATGGCTCTGCAATCATCTTGGTGCCGGCAAGTGTTTCATCTTCGACAATGCGGCGTAACAGCGGGTGATGCGGGTCAAAGGTGTTGGATTCATCGCGAGCAAGTGTGGTGGCAAGGTCAAAACGGAAGCCGTCTACCTGCATCTCATTTGCCCAATAACGCAGTGAATCAATCACTAGGTCTACGACGTGCGGATTGCCAAAGTTGAGTGAATTCCCACATCCGGTGGTGTCGTGGTAATTTCCAGCGTCGTCTTGGCGATAGTAATTACTCGAGTCAAGCCCGCGATAGCTATAGGTAATACCGCGGCTTCCGCCTTCAGCAGTGTGGTTGTAGACCACATCAAGGATCACCTCTATACCTGCGCGGTGAAGTTCGCGGATTGCGGTCTTGAGTTCGTCAATCATCGCTTGTGGCCCGGCTGCTTGTGCCGAAATGGTGGCGTAGCGGTGATGTGGAGCGAAGTAGTTGATGGTGTTATAGCCCCAGTAGTTATAGAGACCCATCTTGATGAGGTGAGGTTCCGAGATCAGCTGATGAATCGGCAGCAGTTCAACCGAAGTGACACCAATCTTCTTTAGGTGAGCAATCGTTGAAGGGTGAGCCAAGCCGGCGTAGGTTCCGCGCAGGTCATCAGGGATTTCTGGGTTATTACGAGTGAGACCACGAGCGTGTGCCTCATAAATGATGACCTGATCCATCGGGGTGTTCGGTTTGGTCACTCCTTGCCAGTCGAATTCGTCTGAGACGGCAACGCAATAGTAGTCGCGAGCATTGATGCGCTTGACTCCTCGGGCATAAGGGTCAATCAGAATCAAGTCCTTGTTGAAGCCGTGCCGAGGCCCAACCGGCCCATCCGCGCGCAAACCGTAAGCCATTCCGGGGGTAATCTCGGCAGAAACTAAGTTCCAGATGTCGTACTCGCCAGGGTGAAGGGCAATCTCGTTGATTACCTTGCTAGGGTCTTCGCTGTCGAGGATAACCAGCCAGATATCGGTTGCCGAGGCCGAATAGACCCTAATAGCACCGACCCCATTGTCGAAGGTCACGCCGAGCTTGGCGTTCATGGCTGGGTTAGACATAGGCTCCAGCCTAATCTTCTACTTCGAAATAGGCTTGAAACATGGCCATCTACCTTGATTACGCAGCGACCGTACCAATGTCGCCGGAGGTTCTGGCCGTTTATACCGATGCCCTTGCAGTCGTTGGGAACCCATCCTCAATCCATAGTTTCGGACAATCGGCACGTCAGATGGTCGAGGAGGCTCGTGAAGGCATCGCGCTCGCGGTAAACGCCGATCGCAACGAGGTGATTTTCACCTCCGGTGGTACCGAAGCGAACAATCTCGCAATCAAGGGTTTGTTTTGGGAACGAAATCGAGAGCTCGCTACTCGAAAGAAAATCGTCTCAGCTTACACAGAGCACCATGCCGTCACCGACACGATCGAGTGGTTGGAGAAGCACGAAGGTGCTGAGCCGATTTGGGCGCCGGTCAGTGAAAATGGTGAAATTGACTTCGACTGGTATCGCAGCTACCTGTCCGAGAATGCGAATGAAATTGCACTCGTTACATTCATGCTGGCAAATAATGAAACCGGAATAATTACCGATGTAAGGAATTTTGCACGAGAAGCAAATAAGCACGACATACCAAGCCACTCAGATGCTGTCGCTGCGTTTGGATACTTACCAATCAATTTTTCTGAAATTGGTTTATCGACCATGGCAATTTCGGCTCACAAGGTTGGTGGACCGGTTGGAGTTGGTGCTCTCATAGTTTCTCGATCAACCAAGATCACCTCTCTCATGCAGGGTGGAGGTCAAGAGCGCGGAATTCGTTCGGGCACTCTGAATGCCGCCGGTAATAGGGCATTCGCCTTTGCTGCCGAGAAAGCGCTTGATTCGATGGATGCGCACAACGACCACACTCGTAAGCTCATCGAGCAAATTAGAAATTCAGTCCTTGCAAATATTCCTGGTGCAAGATTTTCACGAGGCGAACAACCTGGGTTAGCGCACAACGCGCACTTCACGTTTGCCGGTGCTAAATCTGACAGCCTGCTGTTCTTGCTCGACCAAGCCGGAATTGCAGCATCCGCTGGGTCGGCTTGTCAGGCTGGCGTTGCCAGACCTTCGCACGTGCTGCTTGCCATGGGGCGCAGCGAAGCAGAAGCAAATGGCACGCTGAGGTTCACGGTCGGAGCTGCTACAACCCAAGCAGATATTGACCACTTGCTCGATATTTTGCCTGACCTAGTAGTCACCGCCCGCGCTTAAACTTGAACCATGAAGGTTCTAGCGGCAATGTCAGGCGGGGTTGATTCCGCCGTTGCCGCAGCCAGAGCAGTAGAGGCCGGACACGAAGTAGTCGGAGTTCACCTTGCGCTGAGCCGAATGCCTGGCACACTCCGCACCGGATCTCGCGGCTGCTGCACGATTGAAGACAGTATGGATGCCCAGCGAGCGGCAAACAAACTAGGCATTCCCTATTACGTCTGGGATTTCAGCGAAAAGTTTAAAGAAGAAGTCGTGGACGACTTCATTGCCGAGTACCAAGCAGGCAGAACCCCAAACCCTTGCATGCGTTGCAACGAGCGAATCAAATTTGCTGCGTTACTCGAGAAGGCACTTTCGCTTGGCTTTGATGCAGTGTGCACCGGTCACTACGCGACAATCCTGAC
>JBJTNZ010000132.1:0-2040 GCA_046074345.1 Micrococcales bacterium
GGTGCAACCCGCACCTGACACCAGCGAATAGTTTTGCCATTCGAATGCGGCTCTTCGACAAACTCCAATACCTGTCCAACTACAACCGGACCAGTGACTTCAAACGAGTGTGAGCCTTCTTCTTCAAGACCAACTTTGACCAGTTCGGCCATCACGGTGTCAGGCGTTGCGTCGCCAGGAAGATCAACGTACTCGGCAAGCCAGGAAAGTGGAACGCGCATTAGAGATTTACTCCGAACTGCTGTGAGAAACGAACATCGGCCTCAACCATGTCGTGCATATCTTTTACGTCATTGCGGAACATCAGAGTGCGCTCGATGCCCATACCAAATGCAAAGCCTTGATACTCTTCCGGATCGATACCAGCGGCGCGAAGTACGTTTGGATTCACCATTCCACAACCACCCCACTCGACCCAGCGAGCACCGCCCTTCGCACCCGGATGCCAAACATCCAATTCTGCAGAAGGTTCGGTAAACGGGAAGAACGAAGGACGCAAACGAATTTTCGCTTCATCACCAAACATGATTCGGGCAAAGTGTTCAAGCGTGCCACGCAAATCTGCCATGGTAAGGCCCTTGTCGATTGCTAAACCCTCCACCTGATGAAAAACCGGAGTGTGAGTGGCATCTAACTCATCGGTACGGAAAACACGTCCCGGACAAAGCACATAAACAGGAAGGTCGCGCTCGATTAGCGAGCGAACTTGTACCGGTGAAGTGTGTGTGCGCAAAACCAAGTGTGAATCAACCGGATCAACAAAGAATGTGTCTTGCATTGCGCGCGCAGGGTGATCTGCATCAAAGTTCAATGCATCGAAGTTGAACCACTCGTGTTCGAGTTCTGGACCCTCGGCAATCTCCCAGCCCATGCCGATAAATACATCGGCGATTTGGTCCTGCAGAAGTGAAAGCGGGTGTCGCGCACCGAATGGAATTCTGGTGGCTACTGCGGTGACATCGACCGCCTCGGCTGCAAGCTTGGCTCGTTCTTCCGCGGCGAATAACGCTGTTTCTTTAGCTGACCAGGCCTGGTTGATTTCGGCACGAGCCTTGCCAATTAACGCACCGGCAGCGGCCTTGAATTCAGCCTCGATTGACTTGAGTCCGGCATTCAGAGCAGCGATTGGGCTTTGCTCCCCAATAGTGCTCTGGCGGATCGCTTTGAGCGATGCTAAATCCGAGACTGAGCTGATGGCCGCGAGCGCGTCAGAAACTACCTGCGCAACCGCGCCTTCATTGATTGGATTTGAGCCAGACATAAGGTTTCCAGTCTAATCAGTGCCGTTCTGAACGAAGGCTGAGGCATACAGGCAAATACTTGCGGCTGTCGCCAAATTTAAGCTCTCGGCAGCGCCGTAAATCGGAACAGCAACCTGCTGGTCTACTAGTTCGAGTGTCTCCGGCTCGAAACCCCAGGCTTCGTTACCCATGACCCAGAGGGTTGGCTTTGCCAATTCCTCGTTAGCCAAACTTGGTAATTCCACGCCTCCGCCATTGGCTGCGAAAACTTGCATTCCAGCATCTCGCAACTTGGTGATGACAGTCTCGATTGAAACTCCAGTGACCACCGGCAAATGAAATAGCGAACCGGTGGTGGAACGAACAACCTTCGGGTTGTAAACATCGACGCTGTTTTCGCTGAAAATTACAGCGTCTGCTCCGGCAGCATCGGCAGCTCGCAAAACCGTACCGGCATTCCCCGGATCACGAATGTTGGCGAGTAGCGCAACTAACTGCGGCTTTGCCTCTACTAGGTCTTCGAGAGTGCTGTGCAGTTGATGACACACTGCGAGAATTCCCTGCGGTGTGGTTGTGTCGCACATTACTTTGAGCACAACTTCGCTCACCAATTGCACATCTACGCGAGTCGAAGCAGCGCGCGCGAAAAGATCCGAATGGCGTTCCACCGCATCTTCGGTGGCATAAAGATCGACGATAAGTTTTGGTCGATCTAGCGCTTCGCTCAAACCCTGTGGACCCTCAAGCAGAAAGAGCCCGGTCTCAGACCGGGCATCTTTCTTGTTTAGCTTGGCGACCC
>JBJTNZ010000133.1:0-5473 GCA_046074345.1 Micrococcales bacterium
ACCACAGACCTAGTTTCAGGAGGCTGACAGTTGTTTAGCGCCATCGTTCGCGTGTTCCGCTCTGTGGACCTACGCAACAAACTGCTGTTCACACTTGCGATCGTCGCAATCTTCCGTTTGGGCTCGTTCATTCCAGCGCCAAACGTTGATTACGAAAACGTTCAGAAGTGTATTGCGGCCAATGCAAACACCAGTGGTTTGTATGAGCTCGTCAACATGTTCAGCGGTGGCGCTTTGCTACAGCTATCGATCTTCGCCCTAGGCATCATGCCTTACATCACGGCGTCGATCATCACCCAGCTTCTTCGTGTAGTTATTCCACGCTTCGAAACCCTCCACAAAGAGGGTGCTGCCGGTCAGGCGAAGTTGACTCAGTACACCCGCTATCTAACGATCGCTCTCGGTGTTTTGCAGTCAACCACCCTGATTTCGGTGGCGCGTATGCCAGGTGCACTCTTCGGCAACACCTGTCAGAGCAGCCTGCTAATCGACACCAACTGGCCAACCATCGTCTTGATGATCTTGGCCATGACCGCTGGCACCGGCCTAATCATGTGGATGGGCGAGCTCATCACCGATAAGGGCATCGGTAACGGCATGTCGCTGCTTATCTTCACCTCGATCGCTGCGAAGTTCCCATCTTCATTGCTAGGCATTCAGTCGAGCAAGGGTTGGGAGACCCTCGCCGCAGTTATCTTCGTCGGTGTGTTCGTGGTGGCACTCGTCATCATGGTCGAGCAGTCGCAGCGCCGCATCCCCGTTCAATATGCCAAGCGCATGGTTGGCAAGCGCACCTACGGCGGCCAGGCAACCTACATTCCGATCAAGGTCAACATGGCCGGTGTTGTTCCAGTTATCTTCGCCTCGTCGCTGCTTTACTTGCCAGCGCTGATCGCGCAGTTCAACCGCCCAGACGCCGAGGGCAACGTTGCACCATGGGTAACCTTCGTGTCTGACTACCTGACCAACGGCGACCACCCGTTCTACATGGCGCTGTACTTCTTGCTAATCGTTGGATTCACCTACTTCTACGTCGCGATCACCTTCAACCCTGAAGAGGTCTCAGACAACATGAAGCAGTACGGTGGCTTCATTCCGGGCATCCGTGCTGGTCGCCCGACAACCGAATACCTTGAATACGTGCTTTCGCGCATCACCTTGCCAGGTTCGATCTACCTAGGTTTGATCGCTCTGGTTCCGCTGATCGCATTCACCTTCTTGAACGCAAGCCAAGACTTTCCATTCGGTGGAACCTCGATTCTGATCATCGTTGGTGTGGGTCTTGAAACCGTCAAGCAGATCAACGCTCAACTCGAGCAGCGCAACTACGAAGGTCTTCTGAAGTGAGCCGGTTTCTCTTGATCGGCCCTCCGGGTGCCGGCAAGGGAACCCAGGCCGCTCGCCTAGCCGAGTCCTACGGCATCCCTGCTATTTCAACCGGAGACATTTTTCGCTTCAACGTGAAGAACGAGACCGAGTTGGGCAAGCTTGCCAAGTCGTTCATGGACCGTGGCGAATATGTGCCAGACAGCGTTACTAACGACCTTGTTCGCGATCGTTTGAACATGGATGACGCGGCTGCCGGCTTTCTTCTAGACGGTTACCCACGCACCGCCGACCAGGTCAGCGAACTTGACTCGATTCTTGCCGAGCAGGGCCAGTCGCTTGAAGCGGTTATCTTGCTCACCGCCGATACCGACGAAGTAGTTCGCCGCCTTCTAAACCGTGCCATCGAGCAGGGTCGCGCCGATGACACCGAAGACGTGATTCGTCGCCGCCTCGAAGTTTATGAAGCCGAAACCGCCCCACTAACCAGTGTCTATGCATCACGCGGGTTGGTCATCATGGTTGACGGCCTTGGCGCCATCGACGAGGTCACCGACCGCATCGTCGAGGCGCTCGACGCTCGCGGCCACGCCAACTAGGTTCGGCACAATTGTCTCGTTCTGCCTACACAATCAAAACCAACGCCGAGATCATTCGCATGTGCGAGGCCGGCGAAATCACAGCCGCCGCCCTGGCCGAAGTGCGCAAGGCCATCAAGCCCGGTGTAACCACCGCCGAACTCGACGCAATCGCTGAGGCCGAAATCGTTAGACGCGGCGCTCACTCAAATTTCAAACTGGTACCTGGCTACCGTCACACCATTTGCGCGAGCGTGAACGATGAGGTCGTACACGGCATTCCGGGCGACCGCGTTCTTGCAGCCGGCGACATCATCTCGATCGACTGTGGCGCCGAGACCGCCGATGGCTGGAACGGCGACAGTGCTATCACCGTGGTCGTGCCGGGTGGCGAGGCTGCCGGCGTCGACCCAAAGGTTCTGGCCGACCGCGCCAAACTCAGTGAAGTCACAGAGGGTTCGCTCTGGGCCGGCATCGCAGCGCTTGCCACCGCTAAAAAACTGAACCAGGTCGGCGAGGCCATCGAAAAATTCATTCGATCGTCTGGTCGCTACGGAATTCTCGAAGACTACATCGGTCACGGAATCGGCCGCTCAATGCACGAAGACCCGCCGGTATTCAACTACAAAACCCGATTTTCAGGTCCAGAAGTGGTACCTGGTCTCTGTATCGCAATTGAGCCGATGGTTACTTTCGGTAGCCCTAAGGTGAAGATTCTCGAAGATGAGTGGACTGTCAGCTCAAAAGATGGATCAGATGCATCACACTGGGAGCACAGCATTGCGGTTCACGAACGCGGAATCTGGGTGCTAACCGCAACGGATGGTGGCGCATTCGGCCTTGCACCTTTCGGTGTAACACCGGTTGACCCTCGTAGTTAGTTAAGTGGCTCCATACGCAGCAGGTCTGCGACGTCATTAAAATTGCCAGCGATGACATTCGTGGTATTCAAGTCACGAAGCGAACCGTCTTCACCCACCTCCAGCATCCAACCAAGCGATGAACCTCTTTCACCAGAAGGATCGAGATTAATCGAGGACCCAACTGTGAGAACTAGGTCTCCGATGTTGATTTCTTCCAAGTCTTGGCTAAATTCATTCTTCGGGATCACGCGAACAATTATTTGCGACTCTTGAAGTTGTGGGTCAGCTTGCACAACATCGATCACAACAGGGACCCACAACAACTCGAAGCCGGAATCACCTAGTGCGCCCGTTTTTGGAGCTAGCACGTCTACCACGCGTCCTAGAATTCGTTGGCTTTGGTCCTCTGCGTCCTTACCCCAGTTAACGATGTAATCTAGGTCGCCTGCAACGCTTGCGCCAGGTAGTTTTTGAACCTGCTTCATTTCGGCAATCTGGGTTTGCGAAATGGTTGTCTCTTTGCTCTCGTTTTGACCTGCGCATGCTGACATGGCGAGCAAGCCCATCACCGCGGCCGCAACGCCTAGAACTCTAAGTTGAATTTGCATAATTGTGTCTCTTTCTGTTTGGAATTCAGTAGTTGTCAGCCAGCCCGCTGATGTCATCTGGCTTCAAAAGGCGCTTCGTCGTTGCCGTGTAGTTCATCACTGAGGCAATTTCGGCGGATGTCATGGACGTGGTTGCGGGGTTCTGCCAAGGGTGACCTAAGCCGTGCACGTGACCCAGTTCGTGAGTGACAATCGTGGCCAGATCAACAACTTTGTACTGTGGCAACCAGTTAGATGAAAATGCGAACTCTCCATTCAGGTAGACGTACCCGCGATTCGTGCCGGTTGTGCTTACGTCGCCCTCGCAATTCAATGTGCGACAGCCTATCGCTGCAACGCCAGGAACTGGGAACTCGTTAGAGGGTACAAGGATCACTTTGAATCTCGCCGACTCAAAGGATGTAGGGCTTGAGCTGGCGATCATTCCACTAATGTTCAGGCTAGAGCCAGATGTTGCATCAAATTGCAGGTTGCTCGATGCAATGGCCGATTCTTGCGTGGCGTTCCATGTGGGTGCCCAGATATATAGATTGCGTGCGGCCGCGGGATTTGTCCAAGTCGCACCCCAGGCCCAGTAGGCCTGAGCCCCCGACGCAGTGGCCGTTAGCAGAAGAGTGGTAACCCCCAAGATGGCAATGTGCCTAAATCGAATCATTTCGATTCCCCCTATCGTTTAGTACAGGCTAAGTGCATCCAGTCACCCTGTCAAGCAGAACGACCACAAAGTTGTGATTGGTGTAACACCGGTTGACCCTCGTAGTTAGTTAAGTGGCTCCATACGCAGCAGTTCTGCGACGTCATTGAAGTTTCCGTTCACTTCATGGTTTGGGTTCAAATTTGCGACTGAACCGTCATCTGCAACTTCAAGCAACCAGCCAAGCGAGATGGCTTCAACCCCCGCTTTGTCTGTAGATAGTGCCCCACCTACTGCAAGTACGCGTTGTCCAATGTGTAGTCTCGAGATGTCGGGCATGTTCTCAGAGTTTGCGAAGAGCCGCACCAAGTAAGTTTCATTGCCGAGCTTGGGGTCTGACTGCTCAACCCGAATCTTTACCGGCACCCACGGTGAAGTCTCGGTGGAGTTAACCTGCAGTACTACCGGGCTAAGAACGTCGACTACGGTACCAAGAATTCGCTGGCTCTGGTTCTGGGCCGAACTCCCAAATTTTGCTATAAATTCGAGATCTCCACTCAACACAAAGCCATCGACTTTGCCAAAGCTCTTCATCTCTTGTATCTCTTCAGCAGAGATCGTCAGACCCTTGCTATTGCTAGTTGACTGACACCCCGTCAAAGTCGCAGTGGCGAAAGCAATCGCCAGAACTACAGCTAAATGTCTATTGTTCATTTGTTCTCTCTTCTCAATAGATGGCGGCAAGGCCGAGAATGTCGTCGGGTTTCGGCACTCGTTTAGTTGTATAGGTTGCAGTCATCACGCTGGCGTTCTCTTCGGAAGTCATTGTGTAGCCCAGGTATTTTTGCGATGGATGTCCAAGCCCGTGCGCATGACCAAGTTCGTGAACGAGAACAGTTTCAAGGTCTAGCGTGTAGTACTCGAGAAGCCAGTTGTTGCCGAACGAAAAATTGCTGTTGAACTTGATAATCGCTTCATTGGAGCCTTGGGTGGTTACCGTTGTGAGGTCAGAGCAATCGCTTATGACACGACACGTTATGGCCGGGTACTCGATTCCATACGGCCATGTGCTTGCCGAGAGTTTTTGAACTTTGAACCTAGCGCTTGCAAATGTTGCCGATGAACTGGTGAAGGTGGCGCCAGAGATGTTTAGCGAAGAGCCCGGGAGGTTGTCCCACCTCATGGCCCCTGAAGGGAAAGCCGAGGCCTGTGTTGTATTCCATGCGGGGTCCCAAACCACCAAATGCCTACTGGCTGAGGGGTTGGTCCAAGTCGCACCCCAGGCCCAGTAGGCCTGAGCTGCCGAAGCAGTGGCAGTTAGCAAAAGAGTGGTAACCCCCAAGATGGCAATGTGCCTAAATCGAATCACTTCGATTCCCCCTATCGTTTGGTAAAGGCTAAGTGCATCCAGTCACAATATCAAGCAGAACTACCACAAAGCTGTGAAGAGATTTAATTAGCAAA
>JBJTNZ010000134.1:0-3851 GCA_046074345.1 Micrococcales bacterium
CCCTCATCCTCTTCGCGCATGCGTTTGGCAAGATCGCGCAGAAAGTCTGGGTCATCATCGGGTGCCACTGTTTTGACATTTCCTCGGTCGCCTCCGCCAGAAGTCGGGCGCCCGAGCGCTAGGTAGAGAATGCCGCCGACAGGGGTGGTAGATACGCAAAGCAAAATCCAGACCCATTTTGGAAGGTTGCGAACTGCCTTGGCATCAGCGCTGGCAGCGAAGACCGTGACAAATACAGTAAAAATCACGAGTGCGACAACTCCGAATAGTGCAAACCTCATGGGTTAACTCTAACCAGCGGAAACATAGACTGAAACTGTGAAAAATCCATGGCTCGTCTACACACTCCTCCGCGTGGGTACCTTTGCGGTGCTCTTAGCCATCATGCTTGTTTTGCAATTTGATCCGTTTTACGCGACTTTCATTTCTGCCGTACTGGCACTGGCCATTTCACTCATTTTCTTCAACAAGCAACGCGATGCCGTATCAAAGTCGATTTATGAGAAACGTCATGCAGAGCGTGACCAGGATTCAAAAACTGAGGATGACCTACTCGGTTAAATTGAAACCGCGGCTAGCCCATAGCCAAGTAGCACTCCGTAAACCAATCCGGCGAAGCTGGTTAGCTTCAAAACCAAGATGAGCTCCTTTGGGGTCTTTGCAGTAAGCACAATCAATGTCGCAGGTGCAATCAAAAAAACACTGGCGTAGGCAAAAACCGAAGCTGGATACAAGAACGGAAATGGCACGAGCAGGACAATAGGAATCCAAATCAGTGCAATAAAAAATGCATTCGCCCATTTTTTGCCAACGCGAACCGCAAGAGTCTTTTTACCGACGTGACGGTCAAGATCGATGTCACGAATGTTATTCACCATCAGAACTGCCGAAGAAATTGAACCCATCGCAATTCCACCCAATATTCCATTGGTGTCGGCGAAGCCAGTTTGGATGTATTCGGTACCGATGGTGGCAACCAAACCAAAGAAAATAAATACACTCACTTCGCCTAGCGCCGCATAGCCGTATGGACTCTTACCGCCGGTGTAGAACCAAGCCGCAACTATTGCTAGTGCTCCAACGGCTAGCAGCCACCAGATTCCGGTAATTAATACAATTGCCAAGCCTGCGACACCGGCTAGGGCAAAGAAAGCGAAAGCGGCATTTTTCACGGCAGTCGGTTTGACTGACTTGCTGCCGGTAAGGCGAAGCGGGCCGACTCTCTTATTGTCGGTGCCTCGAATGCCGTCTGAGTAATCGTTGGCGTAGTTCACGCCAATCTGCAAAAACAAAGCCACGACTAGAGCCAGAGCGGCTAGAGACGGCTGAAGCATCTGGATTGAAGCTGCAGCTCCGGTACCCACCGCGACCGGGGCTACTGCCAAAGGCAGTGTGCGCAAGCGGGCGCCTTCCACCCAGAGTGCAATTTTCTTTTGACGAGCACGTTTAGTCATTGCCATCCTTTTCGAAGAGCGAAGCTGCGGCTAATAAATCGTATTTTCCGTTGCTCAATTTTGGTACCTGATCCACCCGAAGCACACGAAGTGGTTTCGCCACCGGGCCAAGCAGGTCTGCCAACTGCGTCGCGATTTCATCTGCAACCTCTGGGCTACCAAGATAAATAACTCCGACGCGCTGTCCCCATTCGGAATCTGTAATTGGTGCCGCGACCATCTCGACGACTCCTGCGACTTCGCGCGCGATTGCCTCTACCCGATCAAGCGAGATTTTTAGTCCGCCAGAAATAATCACGCGATCCGCGCGACCAAGCACTTGTAGTTTTCTATCAACAAATTCACCAAGGTCGTTTGAAATATATTTTCCGACTGCACTAGTGACGACAATTTTCGAGTCTTCGTCTAGCGCAATGTCCACTCCTTGCAGCGGAACTCCGTCGTAGACAACTCCGCCAAATGTTTCTGCGGCACCATATGTCTCGACGATATTTACGTTTTGTTCGCGAAGGTCACTTAGTAACGCTGGTGCCGCGGCTTGGCCACCGACCAGTATTGCGGAATAAGACCTGAGCGCAATCAAAACTGATTCGTCATGTTGCGCTGCGATAGCGAGCCTCGAAAGTTGCGTTGGCACCAATGCGGTGAACTTTTTTTCTGCGGAAAGAAATCTTGTGGATGCAGTAAACGCCTCCGCGGTGAAGGGAACAGAAGGATTCATCATCACCGGTTGAGTTTCGGCAACCGCTGAGCGAATCAACACATTGAGGCCCGCGATGTAGCTCAATGGAAGGGCGAGCAGCCACTGCCCTGTGCCGCCAAGCCTTGCCGCACTCGCCTGGGCGCTGGCGATCGCAGCCTCCGCGCTGAGTTGGATAAGTTTTGGGGTGCCGGTGGAGCCGCTACTTTGCACTAGGAAGGCGACTTCATCGGACACCGAGTCTGGCAATCCGTGAACCTCTGGCATCAGGCCATTGGTCTCTGGAGGAGTGATGAAAAGCGCATGCTTTCCGGCAAGAGCTTCGGTGACGGCAACTAGCGCACCAAAGGTGTCATTGGCGGCGACGAGCTTTAGCGGTTTTGCCATAAATCAAAAGTGCCAAGGAAACGGAGACCAGTCTGGCTTGCGCTTTTCCAAAAATGAGTCGCGCCCTTCGGCTGCCTCTGCAGTGCCGTAAGCCAAACGAGTAGCTTCGCCAGCAAAAAGTTGCTGACCAACCAAACCGTCATCGATCATATTGAACGCATATTTCAGCATGCGCACCGACTGCGGAGACTTTCGCAAAATTTCTTCACCCCAGGCAACCCCGGTGCTTTCCAATTCTGCGTGTGGTACTACTGCGTTAACTACACCCATTTCATAGGCACGCTGTGCAGAGTACTCGGCTCCTAGGAAGAAAATTTCGCGAGCAAATTTCTGACCAACCTGCCGTGCGAGGTAGGCACTGCCGTAACCCGCATCAAACGATGCAACGTCTGCATCGGTCTGTTTAAACTTTGCGTGCTCTGCACTCGCAATTGAAAGATCTGCAATCACATTAAGTGAGTGTCCGCCACCGGCTGCCCAGCCTGGCACCAATGCAATGACCACTTTTGGCATAAAACGAATAAGGCGCTACACTTCGAGAATGTGAAGTCGACCAGTGCTCTGGCCATCGCCGTACTGATAGCCGTCCTTGCCTCGCACGCGCTGATCGCCACCACTCGAGAACGCCCAGCCGCCATCCTTTGGCGATGGCCCATTTCCGGTGAGTAGGACGACGCCCACCTTGGCATCGACCCGAGCGTGTTCAAGCGCTTGGTGCAACTCATCTACGGTTTGCGGGCGGAATGCATTACGCACCTCAGGACGGTTGAAGGCTACGCGAACCATGCCTAAGGACTTGTGACGGTGATAGGTGATGTCCTCGAGTGCCTCGAAACCGGGCACCGCCTGCCAGATTGCAGCATCGAATAGCTCAGAAACCGGTTTGGACATGAACCTAGACTAACAACGTGACCAACGCAGCAAAACCCTCGCTCAGCGACCTGCTGAGCACTGCACGCGTGGTTTCAATCCCGCTGAAACACAAATTCCGTGGGCTAATGCATCGCGAGGCCATGCTTTTCGAAGGGCCAATTGGCTGGACCGAGTGGTCACCATTCCTGGAGTACCAAGATGAAGAAGCCGTGGTCTGGCTTCGTGCAGCAATCGAGTTTGGCTGGTCACCTCTTCCGCAGCTCAATCGAACTGAAATTCCGGTAAACGCAACTCTTGGCGCGATTAAGTCGAAGTTTTTTCAAGAGGCCCTCGAGCCGTTCGGGCCTTTCAAAACTGTGAAACTCAAAGTAGCAGAACCAGACCAGACCATCGTCGACGATTTATACCGAGTGCTGAAACTTCGAGAGTTCTATCCC
>JBJTNZ010000135.1:0-2035 GCA_046074345.1 Micrococcales bacterium
CTTGCCCGATGCAACCAGTAATTCAATTGCGCCGAGAAAGGTTTCGTTGACCAGCAGCTTCGCCTCTGCATCACTGAAACCTTGGTGCACAGCGGCAGCAGTGAGTTGCTCGACCAAATAGAACACGTACGCAGGACCTGAACCAGAAATGGTTCCTAGTGCATCGATGCGTGATTCATCGAGCAGCAGCGTCTTGCCTACCGTGCCGAAAAGTTCTTCGGCTATTTTTACTTGGGCATCGCTTGCGCGTGAACCCTTGGCTAAACCGGTGAGGGCACGGCCAACAATTGCAGGCGTATTTGGCATCGAACGAATGACTGCCACGCTCTCAGGAAGTGCTGACTCCATAGCACTGGTGGTGCTTCCAGCCGCAACTGAAATGACCAGTGCGCCAGCTTTGATGTTTGGAGCAACCTCTCTTAGCACCTCGACCACATACGCCGGCTTGGTAGCAATCAGAATCACGTCTGCGTCTGCGACTACTTCGGAATTTGCCTCGGCATTTGTTTCGAGAGCGATTGCCTTGACTCCGTGATTGTGACTTAGACGAACAGCACTGGCTGCACTCTTGGTGCTGACCGAAATCTTGCTGGCATCAAAGTCGCTTGCGATCATCCCGGCAAGAATTGCCGACCCCATCGAGCCGGTGCCCAGAATTGCCACGCGCATTGTCTTCACACAGCCAGTCTAGGGAACGGAATTGTCTTCGGCTCGGGGTAGTTTTGATGCATGGCTGTGAAAACCTCATATTCGTGCACCGAGTGCGGCTGGACCACAGCCAAGTGGGTCGGCCAGTGCGGCGAGTGCCAAGCTTGGGACACCCTGCGAGAGGGTTCCGCTGGAGGCGGCAAAGGCCTCGGTTCTGTCAAATCCGTAAAAGCTTCGGTAATCGTGTCTTCGAGTGCGGCCAAGCCAATCACTCAGATCAGTACCGAGTCGGTGACTAGTCGCAGTACAAAGGTGGCCGAATTCGATCGGGTGCTCGGCGGCGGTCTCGTGCCAGGTGCCGTTGTGCTTCTAAGTGGTGAACCAGGCGTCGGAAAATCTACCCTGCTACTTGAGGTAGCGGCCAAGACGGCTCAAACCGGTGCCAAAGTGCTCTATGTCTCAGGCGAAGAGTCAGTCGGGCAGATTCGCCTGCGTGCCGAACGCACCGGAGCTCTAAGCGATTTCCTGTACTTAGCCAGCGAAACAGATTTAGCAAATGTGCTCGGTCAGGTCGAAGCCGTGAAGCCTGAGCTACTCGTGGTCGATTCGGTACAGACCATCGCTCATGCCGAAATCGACGGTGCCGCTGGTATGCCTTCGCAGATTCGCGAGGTCACCACCAACCTGATTCGCCTTGCCAAAGAAAACAATCTTCCGGTCATCCTGGTCGGACACGTCACCAAGGACGGCAACATCGCCGGGCCACGCGCGCTAGAACACCTTGTCGATGTGGTTTGCCACTTCGAAGGTGATCGACAGACTTCTCTGCGCTTCGTGCGCAGTCTCAAGAATCGTTTTGGCCCAACCGACGAAGTCGGTTGCTTTGAAATGACCGGCGATGGCATTCGCGAAGTTGCAGATCCATCAAGTTTGTTTTTGTCGCGCGGAGACACTCCTGTCTCTGGCACCTGCGTCACAGTCGCGGTCGAAGGTAAGCGTGCCTTGATTGCCGAGGTGCAGGCACTAGTGGTCAAAACTTCCTCGCCAAATCCTCGACGCGTCACCAACGGTGTCGACTCTTCGCGAGTAGCGATGTTGCTTGCCGTGCTCGAACGTCGCGCCGGTTTGCGCCTTGGTGAGTTGGATGTTTACGTATCCACAGTTGGTGGCGTGAAGATCACTGAACCAGGTGCAGACCTAGCGATCGCTATTGCCATTGCTTCGGCAGTGCACGACAAACCCGTCGCGCATAATCTCGCTGCCTTTGGTGAAATCTCACTAGCTGGTGAGATTCGACCGGTGTCCAACAACAAGCTCCGCAAAAATGAAGCCGAGCGTCTCGGATTTGTGCGCAGTGTCGAGGCTAGCGTTGGTGGCCTAAAGCAGG
>JBJTNZ010000136.1:0-2459 GCA_046074345.1 Micrococcales bacterium
AGCCTTCTTGGTAAGAATCTGTCGCGCGGTAATTCCGTGACGCAATAGGTTCACTACTGCTTCACCTGAACGGTGTGCCCAGTTGTCGCGACGACGATCTGCAGATGGAGGTGAAGCCGAACCTGGCAAGCTCATGCCGAGTGCTTCGGCTGCTGATGCCATTGTGTTAGCGGTGTACATTCCACCGCAGGCACCTTCACCAGGACAGATTGCTTTTTCAATTCGAGTGAGATCTTCTTGGCTCATCTTGCCGGCCTTGCAAGCACCGACTGCTTCGAAAGCATCAATGATGGTTACTTGCTTTTCGGTGCCGTCTTCGAGACGCACCCAGCCAGGAGCAATTGATCCGGCGTAAAGGAAAACAGAAGAAAGGTCTAGACGAGCTGCCGCCATCAACATACCCGGCAGTGACTTATCGCACCCGGCTAGCAATACGCTGCCGTCGAGACGCTCTGCCTGCATCACGGTCTCCACCGAGTCTGCGATAACTTCACGTGACACTAGAGAGAAGTGCATTCCCTCGTGACCCATGGCAATACCGTCAGAAACTGAAATGGTGCCGAACTCGAGCGGGTATCCGCCACCGGCGTGAACACCCTGCTTGGCTGCTTCGGCCAGGCGATCGAGTGACAAGTTACATGGAGTGACTTCGTTCCAGCTTGATGCCGCTGCCACCTGAGGCTTTACCCAGTCGTCGTCGCCCATTCCGACGGCACGAAGCATGCCTCGTGAAGCGGTCTTTTCGATTCCGTCGGTAACGTCGCGGGAGCGTGGTTTGATGTCAGCCATTAGATAAGTCTAAATGCCCGCGCGGTTACGGGAAAGTAGAGACTACTTTTGCTTGGGTTTTCTGAGCAACAAGATGCCTCTGTACATGACGAAGGCACCGGTGAGGACTAGTAGTCCCCCAATCAAACTGAACGCAACGGGAATCCACATAATTGCGAGTCCCGCGCCGAGCACAATCATGACGATACCGAGGCCTTTGGAATTTGGATTTGGCAGTTGCTCCGTCACTGTTTCCTGACCGGTTGCGGCCACTTCGCTTTCGGTGGCGGCACGTGTTACCGGCTTTGGCGCAACGGCCGCGCTAAGCAGCAGGACGAGTCCGACCACACCGATGATGAACCCCATCGGCAAGGTGATCATCATGCCCCAGAGATAGGTGCCTCCACTTTGCGAATCGCCTTCGCTCCACATGTTGTGGCCTGGAGTGGTGCTCAGGAATGCCATGGCCAGTGGCGACCAAGCGACTACCGCGCCAACAATCAGAAGTACTAATCCGGTGCGAGTCTTCTTACTCATTGGCGGTTTTTGATCTGACATGGCACTCCCCTTTCTCAAAAATCTAGAGGGAATGGCGGGCCGTAGGCTGTAACTATGAGTGGCGATTTATATAGCAAGGTGGCGCATGACAGTGCTGCTGTCGTGATTTCGCAGTACTCAACCTCTTTTGGTTTAGCGACTCGCTTGCTGCCGGCTCGCATTCAGGGGCAGATCAAAGATGTCTACGCACTGGTGCGAGTGGCCGATGAAATCGTAGATGGTTCGGCAGCCGCGAACGGCGCTACCAAGGTGCAGATTCGCAAGCAACTCGATGAGCTCGAGGGTGAGACTTACGCTGCAATGAAGATTGGGTTCAGTACCAATCTCGTGGTGCACGCTTTTGCGCAAACTGCTCGCGAGGTGGGCATCGATCGCTCGATGGTCGAGCCATTCTTTACTTCGATGCGAATGGACATCACCAAGGCAAAGCACACGCCTAAGACTTTCAAGGATTATGTCTATGGTTCTGCAGAGGTTGTCGGTTTAATGTGTTTGCGTGCGTTTATTTCCGGTCGTGAATCTGGATACTCGGCACACGAAAAAGAAACTTTGGTTTCTGGCGCACTCGCACTCGGCGCTGCGTTTCAGAAGATTAACTTCTTGCGAGATTTAGCTGCTGACTTCAAGGAACTCGGTCGCAGTTACTTTCCTGGCGTTGCAGTGGGTTCATTCACCGAAGAACAGAAACAGTTTTTAGTTGACGACATTGCAGCCGATTTGATTGTTGCTGCTGCTTCGATTCGGTTGCTACCGAAGGATGTTCGTCCTGCGGTTTCGGCAGCACAGTTTTTGTTTCAGGATCTGACCGCGAAGATTGCGACAACCCCGGCTGCAGTTTTAATCACCACTCGCATCAGAGTTACCGACCCGCGCAAGTTGTGGTTGGTTGCCAAGTCGGTTTTGGGAGTACTACCTAAATGAGCAAAAAAGTAATCGTCATTGGTGGCGGCATCGGTGGTTTGGCTACCGCTGCCCTACTCAGCAAGGCAGGGCTATCCGTCACTGTGCTCGAGGCTCGCGAGAAGATTGGCGGCCGTGCTTACATCTGGGAGAAGGACGGTTTCACCTTTGACAGCGGGCCATCCTGGTATTTGATGCCGGAAGCCTTCGACCAGTTCTTCCGTCTGATGGGC
>JBJTNZ010000137.1:0-11067 GCA_046074345.1 Micrococcales bacterium
GGCTGGATTGAAACCGACTTCGCACCTGCCGGCGGCTGCTTCCCAGTTCGAGTAAAGGGCCAAGGGCTTGTAGGCACAGTAACCGTATCCGGTATCCCACAGCGCGATGATCACCGCCTCGCAAGTGAGTCCATTGCCGAATACTTAGGCATTGATTTAGGCGAATTTAACCTTTAGTTTTCAGGGTTATAGTCAAGTTGAGATCAATAGAAGGAGCTCAACAAAATGAAGGTCAGTAACAAAGTCGTCGTAGTCACTGGTGCTGGAAGTGGCATGGGTCGTCAACTCACTCTTGAGCTCGTTCGTCGCGGTGCTTCTGTTGCCGCACTAGATATGCGCAAGGAGACCCTCGCGGAAACAAAGAAACTTGCCGAAGCTCTAAACGGCAAGGTGGAGACTTTCGTCATTGACATCACCGACAACGCCAAAGTTGCGGCGCTTCCAGCGAAGATCGAAAAGGCACTGGGCCAAGTAGATGCCTTGATAAATAATGCCGGAATCATTCAGCCATTCGTACACGTAAATGAGCTCTCGTTGGAATCTGCTCACAAGGTAATGGATGTCAATTTCACTGGCCCACTTCAGATGGTCAAAGCATTCCTCCCTGGGCTACTCACCCGCCCAGAAGCGCACATTCTCAATGTTTCATCTATGGGTGCATACGCCCCAGTCCCAGGTCAGACCGTATACGGAGCTTCGAAGGCCGCAATCAATCTCTTCACGCAAGGACTTCGCTCGGAACTGCTCAACACTAAAGTCGGCGTGACCGTGGCCTTCCCAGGTGCCATCAATACCAACATTGCTCAGAATTCTGGAATGGCTATGCCAGCTGATGCTGCTGCAAGCGAGAGCAAGTTCAAAATGACAGAAGCTCCGCTAGCCGCAAAGATGATGGTCGATGCGATTGAGGCCAATAAGCCTCGCATCACAATTGGTTCGGATGCCACCATGATGGATCGACTATCACGACTCAACCCAGTTATGGCAGCCAACATCATCTACAAACAGATGGCTTCACTTCTGAAATAGTTACAAGACTTTCTTAACGAAGCTCGACTTGAGCATCATTGCACCAAAGCCATCGACCTTGGCATCAATGTCGTGACCATCGGCGCCGTTTACCAAACGGATGTTACGGACCTTTGTGCCTACTTTGATGGCGGATGAGCTGCCTTTGACCTTGAGGTCCTTCACGATTGTGACAGTATCGCCATCGGCAAGTACATTACCCACAGCATCTTTGATTACAACTGCCGCAGGCTCGACCTCTTCGACCTCAGGCTGCCATTCGTTAGCGCACTCAGGACACACCAAAAGTGACCCCATTTCATAGGTGTATTCGCAATTGCACGTTGGGCAAGCTGGCAAAGAATCCGACATTTTTTCCTTGATCTAATCGCGCCCCCGGCAGGAATCGAACCTGCGACTAAGAGATTAGAAGGCTCCTACTCTATCCACTGAGTTACGGGGGCAACCTTGCAAGTTTACCTTTGGCTCATTGCCTCGACTAGTCGTGCAAGGATAAAGAAATGAGCACATTTACCCTTGCCAAGACTGACCTTCAGATTTCTCACCTTTGCCTAGGCGGCAATGTATTCGGTTGGAGCACCGACGAAGCACAGGGGTTTGAGGTGCTGGATGCTTTCAACAACCTCGGAGGTAACTTCATTGATACCGCCGATGCCTACAGTGCCTGGGTACCTGGGCATGTTGGCGGTGAGAGTGAAACCATCATCGGTAATTGGATGACCGCTCGGGGAAATCGTCCGCAGACCGTAATCGCCACAAAGGTAGCCAAGTTGCCTACCCGCCCTGGCTTGTCTCGGGCAAACATCATCGCAGCTTGCGACGATTCACTTCGTCGTTTACAGACTGACTACATAGATCTTTACTACGCGCATGAGGACGATGCCAACACTCCACTAGAGGAAACCTTGGCAGCCTTCACAGAATTACGTGATGCGGGAAAGATTCGCTACGCAGCAGCAAGCAACTACAGCGGTGCTCGTCTTCGAGAAGCTTCGGCAATTTCGAAGGCAAATGGGCTGATTGAATACTGTGCACTGCAAAATCACTACAACCTACTTGAGCGCAAGGACTACGAACACGACAGTGCTCCTGCTTTGAATGAGTTAGGAATTTCTGGAATTCCATTCTTTGGACTCGCGCGCGGATTTCTAACCGGAAAATACCGCGAAGGAGTTACCGTCGAATCAGTTCGCGCTGGTGGAGTAACTGAATATGCAAACGAACGCGGCTGGAACTTGCTGTCAAGGCTAGATGAAGTCGCTTCTGCACACAACACCACAGTTGCGGCCGTTTCACTTGCCTGGCTTCGTCAGCAGGCGACGGTTTCTGCACCAATCGCAAGCGCTCGCACAGCAGAACAAGTCGCCGAGATCATGGGTGAAGTGAGTCTCACTCGCGATGAGTTAGAGATGCTTGGCTAAGTTTTGGATTTCCAAACTTTCGGTTTTCTAGTACTTGCTGGAGTTGCCGCTGGCCTGACCGGCTCAATCGCAGGATTGGCTAGCGTGGCAAGTTACCCTGCGCTTATTCTGGCGGGGCTCAGCCCAATTCAGGCAAACGTGACCAATACCATTGCCCTTTCAGCACTTAGTTTTGGATCAATTCCAGCATCCAAACCGGAATGGTCAACACAAAGACCATTGCTAAAGAGGCTCATTCCAGTCACTCTCCTCGGAGGCGTCACCGGCGGAATACTGCTACTCAACACGGACCCCGTTACCTTCGGTCAGCTGGCACCAATTTTGATCATCGCCTCGTCGTTTGTGGTTTTGATTCCGAGAAAAGAGAACGCTAAAACGATTTTGAAGAATCCGTGGCTCCTCGGAATCGTAATGTTTGCCGTTGGAATCTACTGCGGTTATTTTGGCGCTGGAGCAGGGAGTGCGACCGTAGCAATTATGATTTTGGCCGTCGGCGTCAACCTAACCGTCGCCAGTTCGCTAAAAAATGTGTTGATGTTCTTTGCCAACACAATGGCCATGATCATATTCATCTTTTCTGGGCAGGTTGCGTGGCTTTATGCAATACCGCTGGCACTCGGGTTCTTTGTCGGAGGTCGCGTGGGTCCGATTCTGCTGCGCAAGCTCAACGCGAAACTAATGCGTTGGTTCGTCGCCGGACTTGGCTTTGTGGTTGGTATTTCCATGCTGTTCAAGTAATAGGCTGAATCGCATGATCGATCACAATCGTCTAGCCGCTCTGCACGAAATCGAAATCTCAGAGTTCGAAGCCACCCATCCAAAATCGAAGGCGGCTTATTCTGCTGCAGACCATCTTTTCGGTCGAGTTCCAATGACTTGGATGAATAAGAAGTCCACAGGTTTTCCAATATATTTCGATCGCGCTGAAGGAAATCGAGTTTGGGATATCGACGGCAACGAGTACATCGACTTCGCTCTTGGTGATACCGGCGCAATGGCTGGCCACCGCACGCCAGAGGTGGTCGATGCAATCGTGAAACGTGTGCAGCAACAGGGTGGCCTAACCACCATGATGCCGACCGAAGATGCAGAGGCAGTCGCACGCAATCTCACCGAGCGCTTCGGTATGTCGAAGTGGAGTTTTTCTCTAACTGCCACCGACGCGAACCGTTGGGCGATCCGCTTGGTGCGAGCAATTACCGGTAAACCCAAAATCCTATTTCACTCATATTGCTATCACGGCTCAGTTGATGAGTCACTGATCGTCACTTCCGCAGATGGCAATGGCATGAATCGACCAGGAAATGTTGGCTCACCGGTAGATGTCACTCTCACCTCGCGAGTAGCCGAGTTCAACGACATCGAAGGAATGGAAAAGCAACTTGCTAACGGTGACGTGGCTGCGGTCTTGATGGAACCGGCTCTCACCAATATCGGTATCGTCTTGCCTGAGCCTGGCTATCTTGAAGCCGTGCGCGCACTCACTCGCAAATATGATGCGCTCCTCATCATCGACGAGACACACACATTCTCAGCCGACTGGGGCGGAATGACTCGTCGTGACGGAATCGAACCTGATGTATTCGTAATCGGCAAAGCCATCGCAGGTGGCATCCCAATTGGCACTTATGGACTCAGTGAAGAGTTAGCCGCTCGAGTGCTCAGCCGAACAGATCTGGATCTCATCGATATGGGAGGAGTGGGTGGCACTCTTGCCGGCAACCCGCTATCCATGTCGGCAGCGCGGGCAACCCTAGAGAAAGTCCTGACTAAGGAAAACTTCGCCAGGATGATCGATTTGGCTACCTATTACACCGACACCGTGAACGCCTTATTTGATAAGTACCAGCTGCCATGGTCGATAAACCAATTGGGTGCTCGCGCCGAGTATCGCTTTGCCAAGCCTTATCCGATTACCGGGACAGCCGCCGCCGAATCAGCTGATCACGAACTCGAGGACTACATCCACCTATACCTAGCCAACCGCGGTGTGCTGCTTACGCCATTTCACAACATGGCCCTGATGTGCCCTACGACTACAAAGAGTGATGTCGATACTCACAACCGGGTATTCGAAGAGGTTATCCAAAAACTTATTGGCGAATAGACTTGCAGCAATGAACGCTCAGACCTACCTGAATTTCGAAATCTTCTCGATGATTGCCATCGTTGGCATTCTGCTGTTTGACGTTTTATACATTTTCAAGCGCCCACACATTCCGAGCGCCAAAGAGTCAACTCTTTGGGTATCGGGATACGCATTACTGGCACTTGTATTCGCGTTCATCTTGCTCCAATTGCACGATGCCACTCGCGCGACCGAATTCATAGCTGGTTGGCTCACCGAGTACAGCTTGAGTTTGGATAATTTATTTGTCTTTGTGATCATCATGTCTCGATTCAAAGTGCCGAAGAAACTTCAGCAAGAAGTTCTGATGGTCGGAATCGTTATGGCCCTGATCTTGCGCGGAATCTTCATTTTGCTTGGTGCTGCTCTAATCGAGAACTTCAGCTGGATTTTCTATCTATTCGGAGCATTCCTGCTCTACACCGCGTACCACCAAGCATTCCGCGGACATGAAGACGAAGAGGAATCCGAAAACAAGTTGATCCAACTACTGCGCAAGCGCGTGCACGTAGTCGATGAATTCGATGGAATGAAACTTCGGGCCACTGTCGATGGAAAGCTTGGCTTGACCCCACTACTGCTCGTTTTCATCGCTATTGCAGTGACCGATGTGATGTTTGCCTTCGATTCAATTCCGGCAATTTTCGGAATCACGACAGACCCATTCATCGTCTTTACTGCCAACGTCTTTGCCCTCATGGGACTGCGACAGCTCTACTTCCTATTGGGTGGATTGCTCGACAAGCTCGAGTACCTCAAATACGGCATTGCGGCAATTCTTGGATTCATCGGCTTCAAGCTGGTCGCCCATGCGATGCATGTGAATGAACTGCCATTTATCAATGGCGGCAAGCACATTGACTGGGCTCCGGAGATTTCGACCAATACCTCGCTTGCCGTTATTGTGCTCGCAATCCTGGTATCCGCCGGTGCAAGCCTAATAAAGGCCTCGAGGAATAAGGGTAAGTAGTCCGCGGTTAGGCTAAGTAGTAACTAGCCAAAAGGACAAAAGTGCACCGTTTAGCCAAACTCAGCCTTGCCAACCGCTCAGTAGTAGCCCTAATCACAGCCATTGTGGCAATCTTCGGGTTCGTCTCACTTGGCGCTTTGAAACAGGAGCTAATCCCTTCGATTGAGACTCCACAGGCAGCGATCGTGACTACCTATATCGGTGCATCACCTGAGGTGATTGATAAGCAGGTTAGCCAGCCAATCGAAACCGCTGTCCGCGCCCTGGATGGTCTCGTATCTTCGACCACTACATCACAGAGCAACATCTCTATTTTGCGCGTGGAGTTTGAGTATGGCACCGCCACCAGCAAAGTCACCGAGAAGTTGAATGCCGCACTCGCCTCTGTGACATTGCCAGCAGATGCTTCGGCTAAGGTTCTCAGCGGATCATTTGATTCGGTGCCAATTATTGCCCTCGGGGTTTCTGCCAACAGTGGTGACAACGAAGCTCTTGGCAAAAACCTTGAAGACGTGGCTAAGCCTTTGTTTTCTTCGATCAGCGGAGTGCGCGATGTAGCAATCGCCGGAGTGGTCGAAAAACGAATCAATCTGACTTTCAACCAGTCGAAGTTGACTGCAAATGGATTGTCACAGCAGTCAGTAATTTCGGCATTGCAGGCTAATGGCTTCGTTGTTCCTGCCGGCACAATTGATGATTCAAAGGGATCAATCTCAGTAGAAGTTGGCACAGCAATCAATTCCTTGGCTGACTTGAAGAGTTTGCCTTTGATTGGCACCAAGACTTCAGTGACAAGCACCACCCCGAAGGTGCCATCCTTCCCAGGTATGCCTTCTGGAATTTCCATTCCGAGCATTCCTAGCGTTTCTACCTCTACCACCGCAGTTCGTCTCGGTGATGTTGCCAAGGTGGTTTATGAAAACTCACCAGTTACCAGCATTGCCCGCGTTAACGGCAAGTCTGCGCTATCGATTTCAATCACTAAGACTCAAGATGCAAACACCGTTGCTGTTTCACACGGTGTTGAAAAGAAAATCGATGAGCTGAAGCAGAAACTCGGCGATGTGACAATTGTGACAATCTTCGATCAAGCTCCATATGTTGAAAAGTCGCTCGAGAACCTTTCGACAGAGGGCTTGCTAGGCCTTGGCTTTGCAATCATCATTATTTTGATTTTCTTGATGTCGGTGCGTTCGACCTTGGTAACCGCGATTTCAATACCAACCTCGGTGCTAATTACCTTCATCGGACTTGGCAGCCTTGGGTACTCACTCAACCTATTCACGCTGTCTGCCCTCACCATCGCAATTGGTCGTGTGGTAGATGACTCCATCGTGGTAATCGAGAACATTAACCGTCACCTCGCTTACGGAGAGCCAAAGAAGAAAGCTGTGCTTCGAGCTGTGCGTGAGGTCTCAGGCGCTATCACGGCAGCCACAATCACAACGGTTGCCGTATTCTTCCCAATCACCTTGGTGAGCGGTCTAATTGGAGAACTATTCCGTCCATTCGGATTCACCTTCGCCATAGCCCTTGTGGCTTCGCTGTTTGTATCACTGACCATTGTTCCGGTGCTCGCCTACTGGTTCCTAAAGGCACCGGCACAAGTTGGGGCCGATGCGGAGAAGATCCGTCACGAGGAGGAAGAGCGCGAACGCAAGAGCATCTTGCAGCGCGGTTACCTACCAGTGCTCACCTGGACCCAGAAGCGTCCTGTACTAACCATCATCGCTTCAGTCCTCATCCTGATGATTACTTTTGGGATGTCCGGCTTCCTAAAGACCGACTTCATCGGTTCTTCGGGAAATAACGGTTTTGTGATCAACCAAACTTTGCCTGCGGGCGCCACATTAGAGCAGAAAGATGCGGCATCTGCGAAGGTGGAGAAGATTCTCCTTGCTCGTAAAGAAGTCACCGTGGTCAACACCACCATTGGTTCTTCGGGTGACGGACGTGTTGCCTTCGGTGCCGCCGCTGGTGGAATCTCGATTCAGGTGACCACTGTAGAAGACACTGATGTCGTAGCCCTCGAAGACGAATTGGCTGCAGACTTTGCTAAGGACTCATCGCTTGGTGAAATCAAGTTTGCCTCTGGTGGCGGACCAGGCTTTGGTGGCAGCGACACTGTCGACATCAAAGTGACTGCAGCCAACGATGATCAATTGACTGCTGGAATCAAAGCTGTTCAAGCCGCGATGAAGGGCACACCGGATGTCACCGACATCACTAACTCGCTTGCGGAAAAGCAGCGCACATTGCGCGTGACTGTAGACCGTCTAGCTGCAGCAAAGAAAGGTCTCACCGAAATTGCTGTAGGTGGAATTGTGGCAAGTTCGATGAAACCAAGCAGCATCGGCAAAATTAACATCGACGACGTCTCGACCCCTATCTATGTAGTCAAGACAGATCTTGCGAACACTGTAGCTAAGGTCAAGAACATTTCAATCCCGACCGCAAGTGGCGCAATCAAACTCTCATCAATTGCAAAGATTGAAGAGGTTGAGGTGCCAGTTTCAATCACGAGCGAAACGGGTGACCGCACTGCGAAGGTCATGCTGACCCCTGGCGGCGACAACCTAGGTGCTCTTACCAAGGAAGTTACCCAGCGACTTGCGGATACCGAATTGCCTGTTGGGGTGACAGCAACCATCGGTGGTGTTTCAGCATCACAGGCTGATTCATTCGCCCAGCTCGGCATTGCCCTGCTTGCCGCAATCGCAATTGTCTTTGTGGTCATGGTGGCAACCTTCTCGAGCATCATCCAGCCATTGATTCTGCTGATCTCGATTCCATTCGCTGCAACTGGAGCGCTTGGTCTTTTGCTGGCTACCAACACCCCGCTCGGCGTGCCTGCCATCATCGGTATGTTGCTGCTGGTTGGAGTTGTGGTTACCAACGCTATCGTTCTGATTGATCTAATCAACCAATACCGCAAGCAGGGTCGCCCAACGCAACAGGCAATCATGGATGGAGCGCGCCAGCGTCTTCGCCCAATCCTGATGACCGCACTGGCCACCATCTTTGCGCTTACCCCAATGGCACTTGGCATCACCGGCAGTGGAGGATTCATCTCTCAGCCGCTTGCCATCGTGGTTATCGGCGGTTTGTTCTCATCAACCGTATTGACCTTGGTAATCGTGCCAGTGCTCTACTGGCTCGTCGAGGGACGCAAAGAGCGCCGCGCAGTAAAGCGCGCAGCGAAGAAAAAGACCGCCTAACCCGCGGTATATTTGGGGAGGTCTCGGGTGTCCGAGGCCTCCTCTACTTTTAGGTGTGATTAACATTTCTGAAAACCTCGTCTGGATTGACTGCGAAATGACCGGACTCAACCCCGAGGTTGACTGTCTAGTAGAAATTGCCGTGGTCATCACCAACTCAGAACTTGAGTTACTTGACGAGGGAATCGAAATCGTCATCAAACCAACCGCCGAAGGCTTAGCCAACATGAACGACTTCGTGCGCGAAATGCACACCAGCAGCGGTTTAATCAACGAATTTGAAACCGGGCTGTCACTTGAAGCCGCCGAGGCAGCTGTGCTCGAATATGTAAAGCGATTCGTTCCCGATGCCCGTACCGCGCCACTGGCAGGGAACACCATCGGCACGGATCGCATGTTTCTCAACCGCTACATGCCGAATCTAGACAACCATTTGCACTACAGAAATATCGACGTGAGTTCTGTCAAGGAACTATCGCGTCGCTGGTACCCGCGCGTGTACTTCAACATGCCCAAGAAAGATGGCGGACACCGGGCACTTGCTGATATCAAAGAGTCAATCAAAGAACTGCAGTACTACCGCAAGACAGTTTTCGTGGAACAGCCAGGGCCAACCAGCGACGATGCGAAATCGGCCGCCGCTTCACTGGACTAATGCAATACGAGTTCAAGAGTAAAGTCACGCTCTGGCAAGCCAACCCTAAATTTTTCTTGGCAACTGTCCCCACGAAATACTTCAAAGAGCTCAAAGAGCTAGGAGATGCAAATCGTCGAGGCTGGGGCGCGATTCGCGTGGACGTTTGGATTGGCAAGACCGGCTTCCAAACCTCGATCTTCCCTGACGGCAAGAAAAAGACCTACGACCTCCCGCTCAAAGCATCGGTCCGCAAGGCAGAAGGCATCATTGAGGGCTCGACTGTATTTGTACAGTTGGAACTGGTCGATTTCTAGTTTAGAATTGGCAGGTTGCCTCGATTAGTCGAGGCGCATGGTGGGTATAGCTCAGCTGGTAGAGCACCTGGTTGTGGTCCAGGGGGCCGCGGGTTCAAGTCCCGTTACTCACCCGCGAACGAAAAAGACCCGATTACTCGGGTCTTTTTTGCATTCGCGCCTGTGCGAGAAACTAGTGTGAATCCTTTTATTTATTGGCTATTTCGATTAGCAATTCGCGCACTCGAGCAGCATCTGCCGAACCAGCCATTGCCTTCATAACCGCACCGATAACCTGACCGGCGGCCTGCATGCGGCCCTCCTTGATGGCAGGGATCACGTCTGGTGAGTTGGCAAGAGCTGCCTCGATGGCGGCGATAAGTGCGCCGTCATCGGAAACAACTTCGAGTCCTCGAGCGGTAACCACTGCGGCAGGATTTCCCTCGCCAGCAATCACGTAACCGAGAACTTCACGAGCAAGACGGTCGTTGATCTTGCCGTCTTCGATTAGCTTGGCAAGCTCGGCAACCATTGCCGGAGTGACGTTTGGAATGTTGCCGTCTTCGCTTTCGTTAGCAATGCGGGCAAGCTCACCCATCCACCACTTACGAGCAGCCTGAGGCTTTGCACCAGCGGCGACAGTCTCTTCGATTTGATCGAGCAGGTCGGCATTAACCACGTCACGGAATTCAAGGTCACTGAAGTTCCACTCGCCAGCTAGGCGCTTGCGGCGATCAGCTGGCTTCTCTGGAAGCGTTGCACGAAGTGACTCAATGAGTTCCTTCGAAGGTTGCACTGGCACTAGGTCAGGCTCTGGGAAGTAACGGTAGTCATCTGCATCTGACTTTGGACGACCAGCGCTGGTTGCGCCCTTGTCCTCATGCCAGTGTCGTGTTTCTTGAGTGATGGTGCCACCATTTGCAAGAATGTGTGCCTGTCGCTGAATTTCGTAGCGCACTGCACGCTCGATTGAGCGAAGAGAGTTTACGTTCTTGGTTTCAGTACGAGTACCGAGCTTTTCGGTGCCGTGTGGGCGAAGAGAAACGTTGGCATCACAGCGCACGTTTCCGCGCTCCATGCGCGCATCCGAAACTCCAAGTGCCTTCACGATTTCGCGGATTGAGCGCACATACGCCGCAGCAAGTTCTGGAGCCTCTGCCCCAGCCCCGAAAACCGGCTTAGTGACAATCTCGACTAGCGGCACTCCTGCGCGGTTGTAGTCCACGAGCGAGTATTCGGCTCCCTGGATACGTCCGGTAGCTCCACCGATGTGAGTCAACTTGCCCGCATCCTCTTCCATGTGCGCACGCTCGATGAGCACTGTGTGCACTTGGCCAGAAGGCGTCTCTACATCGAGCGAGCCATTGAACG
>JBJTNZ010000138.1:0-2103 GCA_046074345.1 Micrococcales bacterium
ACACAGTGCTCGCCGGTATCGCGACCGTCACCAAGAACATCATTCTCGGCACTGGTGTAACCGTACTCTCTAGTGAAGATCCAATTCGTGTTTATCAGCGTTTCGCCACCATCGATGCACTTTCAAATGGCCGTGCAGAAATCACCGCAGGTCGCGGATCATTTACCGAGAGCTTTCCTCTCTTCGGCTACAACCTTCAGGACTACCACGAACTCTTCGAGGAAAAACTAGAACTACTCGTCGAACTCTTCAAAGAAAAACCAATCACTCACAGCGGTCGCTTCACACCGACGCTAAACAATCAAATCGTCTATCCGCGATCACACAGCGGACACATGGGTATTCGAGTCGGTGTGGGTGGATCACCAGAATCGGTAGTGCGCGCAGCACGTCACGGAATTCCAATGGCGCTAGCCATTATCGGTGGAGATCCAGCGCGCTTCGCTCCATTCGCGCATCTCTACCGCAACCAACTAAAAGAATTTGGAAAAGAACAACTTCCAGTTTCGATTCATTCACCTGGATACCTCGCACCGACCGATGAAGAAGCGCAAACAGAATTCTGGCCTTACTACCAAGGTTCATTCGGACGCATCGGTCGCGAACGCGGTTGGGGAGAAGCAACCCACGGTCACTACATGAGCGAGGTGCTGCACGGGTCGATGTATGTGGGTTCGCCAGAAACAGTTGCCAAGAAAATCGCATACGCAATCGAATCAATCGGAGCACAACGCTTCGATCTCAAATATTCCAACGGCCCGATTCCGCAGAGCAAACTACTTCGCAACATCGAGCTTTATGCCACCGAGGTAGTGCCTCGAGTGAAGCAGTTGCTCGCCAAGTAATTGCGGAATAGTCGAGGCACGAGCGGGGTTACCCAATCTGTGCCCAACAACCGCGTTCAAAAAGTCCTAGCTAAGCGCTTCGTGCGCCTGCTTTCCGGCTCTGAGACCGGAAAGCCGCCATGGCTCGGGGCAGTAGCCGAGGGCGATGAGGCCGGACTCTACCTGCCAAACCAAGCTCCTTGGATTGTGCATGCCGACTTCGCCACACTGGTTGGCGGAGTGCGTGCGCTACTGATGCAGGCACTTCACCCGGGCTCACTCACTGGTGTGCGACAGCACTCCCGCTATGAGCAAGATCCCCTCGGCAGATTGGCCGGCACGATTCGCTGGCTCACCGTGACAACATTTGGCCCAAGCAAAGCAAATCAGGCTGAAGCAAATCGCGTGAACAAACTTCACACTCGAGTGCAAGGCGAATACCAGACTGCAAGCGGTGAGAAGAAAACCTACCAGGCGGCAGACAAAGATCTTCTACTCTGGGTGCACGTGGCATTCATGGATTCATTCCTGCGAGCACATCAGAATTACTCAAAGCGACCAATACCCGGCGGAGCTGATGAATACGTGCGACTTTGGGCAGAATCGGTAAAACCACTCGGGCTCGAAACCGCGCCACTTAGTGAAGCGGAGCTAATCGAAACGCTCCAGCAGTTTGACAAACAACTTGTAGTAAACGACGACACCAGAGAAGTGATTAAGTGGTTGAAGAATCCACCACTACCGACACTTGCGAAACCGTTTTATCGGCTCTTCTTTTTTGCAGCGCTAGCAACAATGCCGAAGCATTATCAAGAACTACTAAATCAAAAGACGCTGCCGCTTTGGTTTGTGAAATCTCAAACCACAAACATTCTGCGCATCATGCGCATCGCCATCGGAAGCGAATCACCCATCGAAGACTCGGCGATTGCGCGATTGCGCCGAGTCGGAGTTTGGCAGTAGGTTTTTGCCATGGCTGAAAAAGTGCAAGGACCAAAGAGTTATTTTCCGTCGATCGAAAAGAAGTACGGCAAGCCGATTGATCACTGGATGAAAATCCTAAAGAAGCACAAGACCAAGACCCATATGGAGATGGTTGGAGTGCTAAAGACCGAGCACGAAATGGGTCACGGACACACCAATGCGATTGTGGCGGTATTCCGGCAGGAAAACGGACTTTAGAGAGCTGCCTCGATAGCAGCGATTACCTTAGGGTCGTCCGGCTTGGTGGTCGGGCGGAAGCGCTGCACCGAGCCATCCTTGCCAACTAGGAACTTCT
>JBJTNZ010000139.1:0-3633 GCA_046074345.1 Micrococcales bacterium
TGTGGCGACTCACACACTTCTACTCACGGCGCTTTTGGATCACTCGGTATCGGAATTGGTACAAGTGAAGTTGAGCACGTGCTTGCTACTCAGACACTTTCGTTGAAGCCGTTCAAGACCATGGCGATCAATGTCGAAGGAACGCTTCGACCTGGAGTCACCGCGAAAGACATCATCCTTGCCGTGATTGCAAAAATCGGCACAGGTGGTGGGCAGGGCTACGTGCTCGAATACCGTGGGTCGGCCATTCGTTCGCTATCAATGGATGCGCGAATGACAATTTGCAACATGTCAATCGAGGCCGGTGCTCGCGCCGGAATGGTTGCACCAGATGACATCACATTTGAATACGTGAAGGGTCGCCCGCACGCACCGCAGGGCGCCGACTGGGATGCTGCAGTTGCGTACTGGAAGACCTTGCCTAGCGACGAAGGTGCGAAGTACGACACCGAAGTTTTCCTAGACGCAGATACTTTGGACCCGTTCGTCACCTGGGGTACCAACCCTGGCCAGGGTGTCAGCTTGCTTGGTGAAGTACCTTCGCCTAGCGACTACAGCGACCCGAACGAGCGCGCCGCTGCAGAGCGTGCCCTTGAATACATGGATCTAAAGCCAGGCACCAAACTCAAAGACATCAAGGTCGACACCGTGTTCCTCGGTTCATGCACCAACTCGCGCATCGAAGACTTGCGTGCAGCCGCAGCCGTGCTCAAGGGTAAGAAAAAGGCAGATGGCTTACGCATGTTGGTAGTACCTGGTTCTGCAAAGATTCGCGCGCAGGCAGAACAAGAAGGACTCGATCAGATTTTCAAAGACTTCGGAGCCGAGTGGCGTTTCGCCGGTTGCTCGATGTGTCTTGGGATGAACCCAGATCAACTTCAACCTGGGGAGCGCTCTGCGTCTACTTCAAACCGAAACTTCGAAGGTCGCCAGGGCAAAGGTGCTCGCACTCACCTTGTTTCTCCTCTGGTTGCGGCTGCCACTGCAATTCGCGGCACACTTTCATCACCAGCAGACCTCGATTCTAGAAACGGCGAAGCATAAAAATGGAAAAGTTTATTGTCGAATCTGGTGTCGCAGTACCACTTCGTCGCAGCAATGTCGACACCGACCAAATCATTCCTGCGGTTTATCTGAAGCGCATTACCAAGAGCGGTTTCGAGGATGGACTGTTTGCATCATGGCGAAGTGACAAAGATTTTGTTTTGAACCAGGCGCCTTACAAGAACGGCCAGGTGCTAATTGCCGGCCCAGATTTCGGCACCGGATCTTCTCGCGAGCACGCGGTGTGGGCGCTAATGGATTACGGATTCAAGGCAGTTTTCTCGAGCAAGTTTGCAGATATCTTCCGAGGTAACTCAGGTAAGCAGGGTCTCGTCACTGGAATCATCACCGACGAAGACACCGAAAAGCTATGGAGCGCAATCGAAGCGCAGCCTGGCATCTCAGCAACTGTCGATCTCGAAAACAAAACCGTTTCGGTCGGTGACCTGGTCGTGCACTTCCAGATTGACGACTACACCCGCTGGCGCATCATGGAGGGATTGGACGACATCGGTCTGACACTTCGCGATGAGCAAGCCATCACTGACTTCGAGGCTAAGCGCGATGCTTGGCGTCCAAAGACTTTACCGGCGAAGGGCTAATCAATGAGTCAAATCACCGTCCGCGGCGGTAAGCCACTTGTGGGTCGAGTAGAACTAAAAGGCGCTAAAAACCTAGTCACCAAGGCAATGGTTGCCGCGCTACTCGGCGATGGTCCGAGCGTGCTGAAAGACGTGCCGTTTATCAGTGATGTGGAAATCGTTTCTCGTCTGCTTCAGCTCCACGGTGTGACCATCACCCACAGCGAAGACGGTGTGATGCACCTCGACCCAACTAACGTGAAGTCCGCTCGCATGATCGACATCGACGCTCACGCTGGTTCTTCACGAATTCCAATTTTGTTCTGTGGTCCACTGCTGCACCAGCTTGGTGAGGCATTCATCCCCGGACTCGGTGGCTGCCACATCGGCGACCGTCCGATTGACTTTCACTTCGAAGTGTTGCGCAACTTTGGTGCAGTAATTGAAGAACTAGAAAATGGAACCAGACTTTCTGCACCTAAGGGACTCAAGGGTGCGAAGATCAGCCTTCCTTATCCATCGGTAGGAGCTACCGAGCAGGTCTTGCTCACCGCTACTCGCGCAGAAGGCATGACTGAATTGTCAGGCGCTGCAATCGAACCAGAGATTATGGATTTGATTGCCATCTTGCAAAAGATGGGTGCAATCATTTCTGTCGACACCGATCGAGTGATTCGTATCGAGGGTGTGAAGCGACTCGGTGGCTATTCGCACCGAGCACTTTTCGACCGCAACGAAGCCGCATCATGGGCTGCTGCTGCACTTGCCACCAACGGAGACATTTTTGTCGGTGGCGCACGTCAGCAGGAAATGACAACTTTCCTAAACGTGTTCCGCAAAGTCGGTGGAGCTTTTGAAATTGAAGATGATGGCATTCGTTTCTATCACCCTGGTGGCGATTTGCACCCGGTGGTAATCGAGACTGATGTGCACCCAGGCTTCATGACCGACTGGCAGCAACCGCTGGTAGTGGCACTCACTCAGGCCAAGGGTCTATCCATCGTGCACGAGACCGTCTACGAGCAGCGCTTCGGCTTCACCGATGCACTCGTCGAGATGGGCGCAAGTATCCAGATCTACCGCGAGTGCCTCGGTGGAAGCCCGTGCCGTTTTGGGCAGCGCAACTTCAACCACAGTGCGGTAATCAGCGGCCCTACAGCCCTGAAGGGCGCAGACATTCGTGTGCCTGACCTCCGCGGTGGCTTCAGCCACATGGTGGCAGCACTGGCAGCCGAGGGTACCTCGAACGTCACCAATGTGCAGCTAATCTCTCGAGGCTACGAGCACTTCCTGCAGAAACTCACCGACCTCGGCGCCGACTTCACCTACTCGGAGTAATTGCGGCCATGTCGAAGGGACCAAAAAAAGCTTTACCGATGCCGAAGATTAAGGCGCAGGAAAAGTCACTTAGCGTTCGTTCGGCTGCAGCAATTTTGATTCCGTTAGTTCGCTCGATGTTCCATCTCAAGGTGGAAGGAATCGAGAAACTTCCGAAAAAGGGTTCATACATTTTGGTATCGAACCATGTCACTAACGTCGATGCGCTTGCCGTGGCTTACTTCATTTACCGTTACCTAAATCGTGGCCCACACTTTCTTGCCAAGGAGAGTTTGTTTCGCGTGCCGGTAATCGGAAAAATCCTGACCGCTGCCGGACAGATTCCGGTTTACCGTAGCACTCACCGCAACGACGGACCACTTCGCGCCGCAAACGAATATCTTGCCGCTGGTCACTGCATTGCAATTTTTCCCGAGGGCACACTCACACGCGACCCGGATCTTTGGCCAATGCGCGGACGCACCGGTGCTGTTCGACTAGCTCTTGAAACGAACGTGCCGGTCTATGCAATCGCGCACTGGGGTAGCGAAGAGATCCTGCCAACCTATGGTGCAAAGTTCCGCCCGAATCCAACCAAGGCCGTGCGCATTTTGGTTGGTGGCGAAATCGATTTGGCAAAGTATCGCAAAAAGCAACTGAGCCCTGCCGAGGTGCAGGAAGCCACGGAACT
>JBJTNZ010000140.1:0-2290 GCA_046074345.1 Micrococcales bacterium
CTCAGAGGAACACCGCGCGCTTTCGAGTGGCGATATCAAAAGCGTGCTTTTGCGCATTGCTCTTGTTGGTTTCGTGGTCGAGTCCATCGGAACAATCTTTCTAATGTTCAGGTTCCTATTTGAGTATCACTACAAGTTTCAAGACGCGTTTTGGTACGGGATATTCCACTCTGTCTCGGCATTTAACAACGCTGGGATGGCGCTTTTCGGCGACAGTTTAATTCGATTTAGTTCAGACCCGATAATTCTGTTAGTGATCAGTATTGAAGTGGCGCTCGGTTCGATTGGGTTTCCAGTCTTGCTTGAGGTCGGTCGACACATATATAAAAACATTAAGGATCGTCGCACTCGTCGCCGCTTTGCGACCATGATGCACTGGTCGCTGACCAGCCGAATCGTAGTAATCGGAACTATCGTTTTGATCGCTTTCGGAATGCTTTACTTCGGTTTTCTTGAATGGAACAACCAAGGGACAATTGGTGAAATGCCAGCCTGGCAGAAGCTCTTGAACATTTTTGTTCTATCGGTCATGCCACGCAGTGCTGGGTTCAACGCCATCGATATCGGCCAGATGACCCACGAGAGCTGGCTGGGCATGGACATCTTGATGTTCATCGGTGGTGGCAGTGGCGGTACTGCGGGCGGTCTGAAGATCACGACTATGACTGTCCTGGTTTTCATCGTGTTCAGTGAGATCCGCAATACGAGGGCCGTTAACATCGGTAAGCGCCGCCTACCTCGATCGGTACACCGCCAGGCAATCACGCTGCTGTTCCTATACGCGACTCTGCTCATCGGTTCGGTAGTGGTCCTTCAGCTGTTGACCAACTTCGAGACTGACAATCTGCTATTTGAGGCATCTTCTGCTCTGGGTACCACGGGCTTATCCACCGGCATCACCGCTGACTTGCCGGCTGCTGCCCAGATTCTGATCATGTTCTTGATGTTTATCGGCCGTGTTGGTCCTACCCTGGTTGCCAGCTCACTTGCTGTGAGAATTGGTAAGGGATTCATTCAGTACCCGAAGGAGAGGCCGACAATTGGCTAAATCAAAAGCAGCAGCTACAGAGCAAATTGCAGTGATTGGACTAGGACGTTTTGGTTCATCACTTTCTCTTGAGTTGGTGGCCACCGGACACGAGGTACTCGGAATCGATTTTGACGAGCACCTGGTGCAAACTTTCTCGACGCAAATTACTCAGACCGTACAGGCTGATAGCACATCGCCAGAGGCACTTGCTGAGATTGATATCAAGAATTTCGATCGAGTAGTCGTGGCAATCGGAACCAATGTTGAAGCAAGTATTCTTACTTCTTCTCTGCTTTTAGATATCGGGATCAAGGAAATCTGGGCGAAAGCAGATACCGATGCTCACGGTCGTATCTTGAAGCAGCTCGGCGTTCACCACGTGGTATTTCCGGAAAGCGATATGGGGCGCCGTATCGCTCATCAGGTTGGTGGAGACCAGCTCGACTACGTAGAGATTGATCAAAATTTCGTGATGGCAAAAACTGCAGCGGCAAAGAGCTTTGTTGGTAAGTCACTGACCCAGTTAGGTCTTCGTGCAAAGCACGGAATCGTGGTCGTTGCGACCAGCCACGGTGATGCTACGTATACTGCCGCTAACCCAGACACAGTTATTGACGAAGGTGACTGGATGATTGTCGCCGGACCCAAGGGTGCGGTAGACGAGTTCTGCGAAATTCGATAGTGAAACAATCTAAGTTCAGCTGGGCAATTCCTGTGGCGGTTGCCACATTTCTTGCGCTGCTCGGAGCGGCAGCGTTCAGATCTACCACCTCTGTTTGGTTCCAACCCTTGGAAAATGAGTTTGGTTGGAATCGCGCCGATACATCGCTGGCAATGTCGGTAAACCTGCTGTTTTATGGCCTCACCGCGCCTTTTGCGGCAACCTTTATGGCCAGGTATTCGGTGCGAAAGGTCGGCACCATGGCCCTCGCCTTGGTGGCATTGGGAAGCGGACTCACCGTATTTATGTCAGAGGCCTGGCAGCTTGTCCTGCTCTGGGGTGTCGTCGTGGGAGTGGCGACTGGAGCCATGGCTCTGGTTGGTGGAGCGATGGTTGCCTCGCGCTGGTTTGTAAAAGGCAGGAGCCTGCTGACCGGAATATTTTCCGCCGCATATGCAACCGGCTCGCTGGTGTTTTTGCCTCTGATTTCTAATTTGGTTAATAGTGCTGGTTGGCGAGTTTCAGTTTTTGTTATTGCTGGGTTTGCTTTGCTCGTGGCGTTGATTTTTGGATTGCTGTTTCGCGAGCGACCAGAGACA
>JBJTNZ010000141.1:0-15475 GCA_046074345.1 Micrococcales bacterium
TCGAAGGTTACCGTCACCTGCACCTGTAAATCCTTGGCGTATCAAGGTAATCTAGACAAATGAAGACCTTCGAACAACTCTTTGTTGAAATCAAAGAGAAGTCAGTGCAGCGCCCAGCTGATTCAGAGACAGTCAAATGGCTCGATGCTGGCGTTCACACCATTGGCAAGAAGATCGTAGAAGAAGCGGCTGAAGTCTGGATGGCCGCTGAGCATGAGGGTAACGAGCGCACGGCAGAGGAAATCTCCCAGTTGATATACCATCTGCAGGTGCTAATGACTGCAAAGGGCATAAGCCTCTCAGACCTCGAAAAGAACCTCTAACTCAGAAAAGAATTCAAATGCTTAAAGTTGCAGTGCCTAATAAGGGCATACTGTCTGAAACCGCAATCATGATGCTGAAGGAAGCAGGATACGCGGTACGACGCGACCCTAAAGATCTACACGTAGTTGACAGCCAGAACCAAGTGGAGTTTTTCTACCTTCGACCTCGAGACATCGCCACTTACGTTGGTGCCGGTTCCCTAGACCTCGGATTCACCGGTTTGGATTTATTGCTGGACAGCAGGTCTAAGGCAAAGCCTCTAGCCAATCTCGATTTCGGTGGATCGACTTTTCGCTTTGCAGGACCAGTCGGTGCATTCAGCAACATCAAGCAGTTAGCTGGCAAGAGAATCGCCACCGCTTACGTTAACTTGGTCGAAGACTTCTTAGATCAGCAAGGCATTAAAGCCGAACTAGTTCAACTGGACGGTGCAGTCGAAGTTTCTGTTCGTCTTGGCGTAGCTGATGCAGTTGCAGATGTTGTCTCGACCGGAAATACCCTTCGACAGGCAGGGCTTGAGATTTTCGGCCCAACAATTCTCGAGAGCACCGCACAATTGATTGTCGCTCCAAGTCACGACGTCGACTACGAGCAACTACTTCGACGCCTACAAGGAGTAATTGTCGCGCGCGAATATGTAATTGTTGATTATGACTGCCCAACTTCAATTATTGAAGAAGCTACCAAAATTACTCCTGGCATTGAGTCCCCAACCATTTCGCCGCTTCGCGACACCGACTGGGTTGCCGTTCGCGCACTTGTTAAATCTGCCGAGGTAAACCACGTGATGGATGAACTCTATGCAATCGGAGCACGCGCCATTTTGGTTAGCGCACTTCACGCTGCGAGAATTTAATGGCGCTGGCAGTACGAGTTATCCCTTGTCTAGATGTGGCTGAAGGCCGAGTCGTTAAGGGTGTAAATTTCCTGAACCTCAAGGATGCAGGAGATCCAATCGAGCTCGCCTCGCGATACTACTTGGACGGCGCGGACGAACTCACATTCTTGGATGTAAAAGCTACTGTCGACAACCGATCAACCATGTATGACCTAGTAACCGCCTGCGCTGAAAAGCTCTTTATTCCTCTTACTGTGGGCGGTGGCATACGTGAGGTTGACGACGTTGCCCGCCTGCTTTCAGCTGGAGCTGACAAAGTCTCAGTTGGTTCGGCTGGAATCGTTAACCCGAATTTGCTGACCCAGATTGCCGACCGCTTCGGAAACCAGGTCTTAGTAATCTCGCTGGATCTAAAAAGATCATCAACGACAAAGAGCGGCTACGTAGTCACTACCCATGGTGGGCGCCAGGAAACAAACCTGGATGCTTTGGAATGGGTAGCGGATTGCCAAAATCTTGGCGCAGGTGAACTACTAGTAAATTCAATTGATGCCGACGGTACTCGGAATGGCTTTGATGTTGAAATGCTAGAAGCCATTCGAGAGATAAGTCGGGTACCTGTGATTGCATCGGGAGGAGCAGGCAAAGCCAAGGACTTCCCAGAAGCAGCCAGAGCGGGCGCCAACGCCATCCTCGCGGCGAGTATTTTCCATGAGGGTTCTGTAAGCATCGCCGATGCTAAACAGGAACTTAAACAAGCAGGATTCGAGATTCGCTAATGCCACTAGATAAAAGCACTTTCGCCCACCTCAACTTCAATGAGGCTGGTCTAATTCCGGCAATCGTACAGTCAAACCAAACTGGACGAGTGCTTATGATGGCCTGGATGAATCACGAAAGTCTTTCGCAAAGCATCGAAATAGGCGAAACAGTTTTTTGGTCGCGTTCGAGATCGGAATTTTGGCACAAGGGTGCAACTTCAGGGAATACTCAACAAATAGTTTCAATAGAAGCCGACTGCGATTCAGATGCTTTGCTAATCAAGGTCATTGAAAATGGTCCAGCCTGTCACACTGGAAGTGAATCCTGTTTTGACGTGCAAACCTTGTATCTATCAAGTGAGTCAGAAACCGATGCCTAACCTAAATTTTGAGGAATTTCGCGAACTGTCCAACAAGTTCAACGTAATCCCTATTTTTGAAGCTATTCCGCTAGGAGAAGAAACGCCTCTCACGGTCTTCGAAACAATTGCCGACGAGATTCCTGGGTCATTTCTATTGGAATCCGCTGAGCAAGGCGTTTGGTCAAGATACTCGTTCATTGGTGTGAACAATCGCGGCAGTCTTGTGAAATATCCGAGCGGGCAATCCCACTGGATTTCGACATCAGGCAAATCACCCTTCCCTAATCAAAATGCAGGTCAACTGGTTAGTGGTGCTCTTGATGCGATTGAGCAAATTGGGTCATCTTGGAAATCGCCAAAACTGGAAGGATTACCACCACTTACCTCTGGACTGGTTGGCTTGATGGGGTGGGATCTGATTCGTGAGATCGAGAATTTACCTAATGCACCTAAGGCCGATTTCAAGGCTCCGCTGCTGAGCCTAAGCATGAGCTCCGAGATGGTGATTGTTGACCATCAAGAACAACAGCTGCTGATACTGAGCAACGCGTTTATCGACGAGGGCAGCAACCTTGAATCGCTATACGATGAAGCCTTAGACAAGATATCGACTCTAAAGGCTGATCTGCGGCAGCATGTTCCGGCCGCCTCACGCCAGACTAAGTCGGCAGGTGAAGTAAATCACAGAACATCTAAGGAAGAATTCTTCGACTCTCTCGACAAGGCTAAGCGCTTTGTTCGTATTGGTGATGTTTTCCAGGTAGTAATCTCACAAAGATTCGACATCGCCACAACGGCAAGTCCGTTGGAGGTTTACCGAAAGCTTCGAGAGTTAAACCCGAGTCCATACATGTACCTTCTCAATTTTGAGGATGAGTCAGGCAGATATGCAGTGGTGGGCTCGTCACCGGAGGCTTTGGTAACCGTTACAAACGGTCATGCAGATATGCACCCGATTGCTGGTTCACGACCTAGAGGAAAATCAGATACTGAAGATCAGCAACTTGCAGAGGGATTGATTCGGGATCACAAAGAACGAGCAGAGCATTTGATGCTGGTTGATCTTGCCCGAAATGATTTACTCAAAGTTTGTGAACCAGATTCAGTTCAGGTAACTGAATTTATGCAGATTCAAAAGTTCAGCCACATCATGCACCTTAATTCCACAGTCGAAGGCAAGGTCCGCCAGGGGCAATCACCGGTAGACGTGTTTAGAGCAACCTTTCCTGCCGGTACATTATCTGGTGCACCAAAACCAAGAGCTCTAGAAATAATCGATGAATTGGAACCGGCAAACCGAGGTACTTACGCTGGGGTAGTTGGTTACTTTGATTTTGTCGGAAATGCTGATCTGGCAATCGCGATTCGAACTGCCTTCATGCGTGATGGCATGGCCTATGTTCAAGCCGGTGCTGGAATCGTGTTGGACTCGGTAAATGAGACTGAATATCAAGAAACTATTTCCAAAGCGAGTGCTCCACTAAGAGCCATTCTCGCCGCGAGTGCAAATGAATAATCGAAGACTTCACCTACTGGTTTTCACTATTCAGCTACTAAATCTCTTGCTACTCGCTCAAACCTGGTTCAGTGTTTCGATGGATCTAAATGGGAAAACAACAAATCTCGGTGATTTCGATGCGATGGCAAGTTACGCTCTCGCGATGCCAGTCACTCTGCTAGCCGGAGCCTGCACCTTGGTTGCATTCCTTGTCGGCGGACTTGCCAAGCGCCTGGTAATTGCATTTGGTGCGGCTACAACAAGCGCGTTGGCTGTTTGGATTGGCGTTCAGGTTTTCGAGCGCAATGTTTCTGGCCTAGATAATCAATTGGATCGCCTAACCGGCATCGCCAAAACCCATGGGCTAGATAGCCTGCAGGTATCGGTTACTTTCACTCCTTGGTTATGGCTCGCGATTTCTGGGCTACAAGTCGCACTGGGCGTGTATCTAACCTTTAGAACTGCCACTTGGAAGCGACAGGAGCAGCGCCCAGCCCCAAAGCAAAGACCGGCAAAAGCCACGAGCACGATAGACCTCTGGGAACAACAGCGCGATTAGAATTAGGGCAGCACAACAGAAAGGCTGAGATGTCAGCAAACGCAAACGACCCAGGCCACGGAGACACTATCGCCGCTTGGACCACCGTAATCGCAATCATGATTGCATTCGCAGTAGCGACGCTTGGCGCTTGGTTTGCCAACTCTGCATTGCTAATCTCCGGCGGAGTATTGGTTGTCGCTGGCCTGATCGCCGGTTTCGTTCTAAAGCGTGCCGGTTACGGCAAAGACGCGAAGCACTAGTGCTCGAAGGGCTCTACGCAGGGGCCATCGCTGATGCCGATCAAAGGCAGCGTGACCTTCCAACTTCGGCCGTCGAAAAGCTTGCAATTCAAACTGCTCCAGCGCTCGATGCAATTGATTTCCTGAAACCTGCTAAACACATAAAAGTACTTGCAGAGGTAAAGCGAGCAAGTCCTTCAAAAGGTAATCTGGCTGAAATCGCTGATCCCGCCGAACTCGCGTTCACCTATGCACAATCCGGCGCGTCGACCATTTCAGTGTTGACTGAGCAGCATCGATTCAAGGGGAGTCTCACAGACTTACGTGCTGTTCGTGCACGCGTGAATATTCCTGTGCTTCGCAAAGACTTCATTGCTAACGAATATCAGGTGCTTGAGGCTCGCGCGGCTGGTGCAGATCTCGTTTTACTAATCGTTGCCGGGCTCGAGGGCAGGCGACTAATCCGCCTTAAGAATTTAATTGAGGAATTGGGGATGACCGCCTTTGTCGAGACTCACAACTCGGATGAAGTCAAATTTGCTGTCGATATCAATACCCGTTTACTGGGGGTGAATGCCAGAGACCTCTCAACTTTTGAAACTGACCGTAATCTCTTTGGTTCTCTTCGGGACCTAATTCCTAACGAGACTATAAAGGTTGCCGAAAGCGCGGTGCGCAACGTAGCGGACGTTCGCCACTACCGCGAGGCTGGAGCCGACGTGGTTTTGGTTGGTGAAGCCCTAGTTACTGGAAATCCGGCCGAACTTCTCAAAGAGTTCACCGCAATTTAGACTTATTCCCGTGACTGATCAAACATTGCGTGGCGAGGCTGGCCCATACTTCGGGACTTACGGTGGTCGTTTTGTACCCGAATCTCTTATCGCTGCACTCGATCAGCTCGAAGAGACCTACCTGGCTGCAAAGGCTGACCCTCAGTTCCAAAGTGAACTAGCTGAACTGCACCGCAGTTATACCGGTAGACCTTCGATAATTACCGAGGTAAAGCGCTTCGCAGAGCACGCAGGTCCGGTAAGAATTTTCTTGAAACGTGAGGACCTTAATCACACAGGGTCACACAAGATCAACAACGTTCTTGGTCAAGCTCTTCTCACTAAACGTATGGGGAAGACGAGAATCATCGCTGAAACCGGCGCCGGTCAACACGGAGTTGCCAGCGCAACTGCGGCCGCTCTTTTTGGCTTGGAATGTGTCGTCTACATGGGTGAAGTTGACACTGAGCGTCAGGCTCTGAATGTGGCTCGCATGAAACTTCTGGGCGCCGAGGTGATTCCAGTTAAGACCGGTAGTCGCACACTCAAAGACGCTATAAACGAAGCACTGCGTGACTGGGTTGCCAACGTAGACAATACGCACTACCTGCTTGGAACTGTTGCTGGTCCACATCCTTTCCCAACGATGGTTCGAGACTTTCACAGTGTCATCGGAATCGAGGCCCGAGCACAAATGCTAGAGGAGTTCGGTTTTCTTCCGGATGCGCTAGCCGCGTGCGTCGGTGGCGGCTCTAATGCCATCGGCTTGTTCCACGCATTTCTTGACGACAAGAGCGTAGACATTTACGGTTTCGAGGCTGCCGGTGAAGGTATGGACACTAATCGACATGCAGCAACCTTGAACTATGGCCGTCCGGGAGTTTTGCACGGTGCAAAAAGTTACATGTTGCAAGATGAAGACGGACAAACCATTGAAAGCCATTCGATTTCAGCTGGTCTTGACTACCCTGGGGTTGGTCCAGAACACGCTTGGCTTAAAGACCTCGGCAGAGCCAACTATTGGGGAATTAGCGACGCGGAAGCGATGGACGCTTTGCGTTTACTCAGTAGAACAGAAGGAATAATTCCTGCAATCGAATCGGCACACGCTCTCGCCGGCGCCCTCAAGCTTGGCAAGACTTTGAAACCGGGGTCGAACATTTTGGTGAATCTAAGCGGTCGTGGCGACAAAGACATGGAAACCGCGGCAAAGTATTTTGGGTTGCTCTAATGAGTAAGACTGCGCAGCGATTTGAAACTAATCGAAATTCCGGAAAATCCACATTGGTTGGATACTTTCCAATTGGTTACCCGACACTGGAAGAGTCCATAACTGCCGCGATTGCCATGTGTAAAAACGGAGTGGACGTTCTAGAACTTGGCGTTCCATACAGTGACCCCGTGATGGACGGGTTAGTGATTCAAGAAGCAACTGAACAGGCTTTGGCAAACGGCTTCAAACTCAAGCAGACTTTTGAAGCTGTGGCTCGGGTAACCGCAGAAGTTGACACTCCTGTATTGGTCATGACTTACTGGAATCCGGTGATGCAATACGGCGTCGAGAAATTCGCCAGCGAGCTCAAGACTGCCGGTGGAGCTGGACTAATTACGCCAGACCTAATCCCAGACGAAGCTTCCGACTGGCTAGAGATTTCCGATCGTCTTGATCTAGATCGAGTCTTCCTTGCCACACCAACCTCATCCGACTCTCGAATGCAACGAGCATGCGAATTGAGTAGAGGTTTTGTCTACAGCGTCTCAACTATGGGCATCACTGGAACTCGCGATTCGGTTGATGATTTAGCGAAGAAAGTTGTGGCTTCAGTCAGAAAAACCGCTACCAAGCAAAACACGGCTGTCGGAATCGGTATCTCCACCGCCGAGCAAGTCAAAGACGTGAACAATTACGCCGATGGTGCAATTGTAGGCTCAGCGTTTGTTCGCGCATTTGCAACCGGGGGATTGTCTACTCTCATTGAAAAAGTCAAAGAATTGAATCCCAACAAGTAGCAGGAAAGAAAATGAATATTCTCAATAGCATTCCAAGCCCATCTATTTCGCATTTCGATATTGGACCGGTCCGCATTCATTTCTATGCGCTGTTTATTCTTCTTGGAATTGCGATTGCCATTTGGATTGGCGCAGCAAGATTCAAAACCCGCGGCGGAAACGCAGGCGTAATTCTCGATATTGCCCTCTGGGCCGTTCCGTTCGGTATTGTCGGCGGTCGTATTTTTCACGTGCTCACCCATGCGAGCTTCTACTTTGGAGAAGGTAAAGACCTGAGCAAGATCTTTGCCGTTTGGGAGGGTGGTCTTGCGATTTACGGCGCGATCATCCTGGGCGTCGTCGGTGCCTACATTGGTGCACGGCTGGCTGGAGTTCGCTTCCTATCTTTCGCCGACGCAATTGCCCCAGGGGTAATCCTGGCGCAGGCCTTTGGTCGACTCGGTAACTATTTCAACCAGGAACTCTTTGGTACCCCTACCGATCTCCCATGGGGTCTACAAATTGACTCTCCAAACGATGCACTTCCGGTAGGGCTACCAGATGGAACCCTTTTCCACCCGACGTTCTTGTATGAAATCATTTGGAACCTACTTGGATTAGCGCTGTTGCTAGTAATTGAAAATAGGCTAAAACTGCGCTGGGGCCAGGCTTTTGGGCTTTACCTGGTCATTTACTCGATCGGCAGGTTCTGGATTGAGGGGCTTCGAATTGACCCTAGCGACGCGTTCTTGGGGATTCGCACCAACCAATGGTCGGCAATTATTGGCTTAGCCGTCGGGGCCGCGCTTATTTACTGGTCACGCCGACGCCACCCGGGAGCGGAAACAAGCGTCTACCTGCCTGGCCGTGAGCCGGAGGTAATCACCCCAGACCCAGACCTGTATTTAGCTGAAAGCCAGACAAATACTGGGGATGAGTTAGACTCTTCAAAGCAGTAAATCTAGGTGGCGAAAAGCCGTAGCCTATGAATTAGCGCCAAAAGCGCAGACATTTCTTTTGTAAATTTCTCGTACTACGAGCTTTTGGGCCAATGTTGTCCCTCTGATGAAACCGATTGGAGTGTGGCATGCCTGGAGTATCGCCATTTGCAAAGTTCAGCACTGCACCTGCAGCTACTGGACTTTACGATCCAGCGCGCGATCGCGACGCCTGCGGTCTTGCAATGGTGGCAACCCTCCGAGGTACTGCAGGACACGACATCGTTGAAACTGCACTAAATGCACTTCGCAATCTTGAACACCGCGGTGCGGTTGGTTCAGATGCAGGCACCGGAGATGGTGCCGGAATTCTTACTCAAATTCCTGATGCATTCTTGCGTTCTGTCGTTTCTTTTGACCTCCCGGCTAAAGGAACATATGGTGCGGGTCTAGTTTTTGTTGCGGCAGACGAAATCGACTCCGCACAAGCAGGATTTGAAAATATTGCAGCCGAGGAAAATCTTTCGGTAATTGGCTGGCGCGAAGTTCCAGTGCGACCAGAGGTGCTCGGAGACCTCGCTCGCGAAGCAATGCCTACTGTAAGACAAGTTTTCGTCACCTCACCGGATGGCATCTCGGGAATCGAATTGGAACGCCGCCTTTTCCGTCTGCGTAAGCGCAGTGAAAGAATATTGGGTATTTATCACCCTTCACTCTCATCACGCACGATTGTCTATAAGGGAATGGTCACGACCCTTCAGCTAGAGCCTTTCTATCCAGATCTTTCAGATCAATTATTTGAGTCGACTCTCGCGCTAGTTCACTCACGTTTCTCAACCAATACTTTTCCTTCGTGGCCACTAGCTCATCCTTTCCGCATGATTGCGCACAATGGTGAGATAAACACAGTTAAGGGAAACCGTAACTGGATGCGCGCGCGTGAAGCTCGACTTGCCTCTGAAGCGCTCGGTGACTTGAAGCAACTCAGCCCAATCATCACTCCTGACGGTTCAGACTCAGCCTCATTCGACGAAGTAGTTGAACTGCTTTACATGGCAGGCCGTTCACTGCCGCACGCGATGATGATGATGATTCCAGAAGCTTGGGAAAAGCAGAGCGACATAGATCCAATTCGAAAGAATTTCTACGAGTACCACAGCATGCTCATGGAACCTTGGGATGGCCCTGCCGCCGTGGTATTCACCGATGGTTCACTTGTCGGCGCGACGCTTGACCGAAACGGACTGCGCCCTGGTCGCTACCTAGTTACCGACGATGGACTAGTGGTTCTGGCTTCCGAGATCGGCGTAGCCAACATCGACCCAAGCAAGATCGTTCGAAAGGGTCGCCTGCAGCCTGGCAAGATGTTCCTGGCTGACACAGTCAACGGTCGACTAATTGGCGACGATGAAATCAAGGCGGAAATCGCTGCGCTTGAACCATGGGGTGAGTGGTTGGATGACAACCGAATTCATCTTTCTGACCTGCCAGAACGTGAGCACATCGCACACACCGCAACATCAGTTAATCGGCGCCAGCGTACCTTTGGTTACACAGAAGAAGAACTTCGAATCTTGGTCGCCCCAATGGCTCGAACTGGTGCTGAGCCATTAGGCGCAATGGGTAGCGACACTCCAATCGCAGCAATCAGCGATCGTCCACGTTTGCTATTCGACTACTTCGTTCAACAATTTGCGCAAGTCACCAACCCGCCACTTGACTCAATTCGCGAAGAGGTAGTTACCTCTCTGAGCACGGGTATTGGTCCAGAGCCAAATCTCTTGAACGCTACACCTGAACATGCTCGTCAGGTAATTCTCGATTTCCCGGTAATCAACAATGATCAGTTATCGAAGATCAAACACATCGACGTGAAGAAAGATGGAGCTGGTCATTCATTCACGGCAAGTGGTCTTTACCGAGTAGACGATGGTTACGAAGCGCTTGCCGAGCGTATTCGTGAAATCTTCGACGAAGTTGATTCAGCTATCGACAACGGTGCGACTTACTTGATTTTGAGTGACCGTGACAGCAACCGTGAATTGGCGCCAATTCCTTCACTACTACTAACCTCGGCCGTTCACCATCACCTCATTCGATCTGGACGACGAACTCACGTTGGACTGGTAGTCGAAGCCGGGGATGTGCGCGAGGTACACCACGTTGCTGCGCTAATTGGTTATGGTGCGGCTGCGGTAAACCCGTACTTGGCTATGGAATCCGCTGAGACCATGGTTAAGAATGGAACCCTTGCCGGCATCACTATCGAGCAAGCGTCGAAAAACCTCATCTACGGTCTTGGCAAGGGAGTGCTCAAGATTATGTCAAAGATGGGTATTTCTACCGTTGCTTCATATTCAGGTGCACAGGTATTTGAGGCAATTGGACTCAACCAGGAATTGGTTGACACATACTTCACTGGTACCACGAGTCAGCTTGGCGGAATCGGAATCGAAGTAATTCACGACGAAATCGCCTCGCGTCACCACAGTGCCTATCCAATCGATATCGCAACAAACCCTCACGAGTCGCTCGAGACCGGAGGAGAGTACCAGTGGCGCCGAGAAGGCCCACCACACCTTTTCAACCCTGAGACTGTTTTCAAACTTCAGCACTCTACTCGCAACAATCGCTACGACATATTCCGTGAGTACACCAAGTCGGTCGATGACCAAGCAGAGCGACTCATGACCCTTCGTGGACTGTTTATGTTGCGTGAGGGAGTGCGTCCAGCTGTTCCACTGGATGAGGTAGAGCCGGTATCCGAGATTGTGAAGCGATTCTCAACCGGAGCCATGTCTTATGGATCAATTTCCAAAGAGGCCCACGAAACTCTAGCCATCGCCATGAACCAACTCGGCGCAAAGTCGAACACCGGTGAGGGCGGAGAAGACGTCGAACGTTTGCTTGACCCGACACGTCGCAGCGCCATCAAGCAAGTTGCATCTGGTCGTTTCGGTGTAACCAGCATGTACCTGACTCACGCTGATGACATTCAGATCAAGATGGCACAGGGCGCAAAACCAGGTGAAGGTGGGCAACTCCCGCCGGGCAAGGTTTACCCTTGGATCGCACGTACTCGTCACGCAACTCCTGGTGTTGGGTTAATCTCGCCACCACCGCATCACGACATCTACTCGATTGAGGATCTAAAGCAACTCATCTTTGATGTGAAGCGAGCGAACCGCGAGGCACGTGTTCACGTGAAGTTGGTTTCACAGGTTGGAATCGGTACCGTGGCTGCCGGTGTTGCTAAGGCAAAGGCCGACGTAATTTTGGTCTCTGGTCACGATGGTGGCACCGGAGCGTCTCCATTGAACTCCTTGAAGCATGCCGGCACCCCATGGGAGCTTGGGCTTGCCGAGGCACAGCAGACTCTCTTGATTAACAATTTGCGTGATCGAGTTTCAGTGCAGGTAGATGGTCAGATGAAGACCGGACGCGACGTAATTATTGCGGCACTACTAGGTGCAGAGGAGTTCGGCTTCGCGACCGCACCGTTGGTGGTTGAGGGTTGCATCATGATGCGCGTGTGTCACCTCGACACCTGCCCGGTCGGTGTGGCTACACAAAACCCAGTACTCCGGTCACGCTTCTCAGGTAAGCCAGAATTCGTGGTCAATTTCTTCGAATTCCTAGCCGAAGAAGTACGTGAGTACCTAGCGGCTCTGGGTTTCCGCACCATGGACGAGGCGATTGGGCACATCGAACTTATCGACGTGAACCGTGCAATCAGCCACTGGAAGGCCGATGGGCTTGACCTGTCACCGATTTTGGCCCAGGCACCCGTGGCTCGCGATGCCTCACGCCGTCGTATTACCGTGCAGGATCACGAACTCGAGAAGCACTTCGACCACAAACTAATTGCTGCCGCAGGTGCATCGCTAAACGACGCTCAACGCTCATTGATTGAGTTGGACATTACTAATGTCGATCAGGCAGTCGGAACCATGCTCGGCAACGAACTCACCAAGCGATTTGGTGCTGAAGGTTTACCAGACGGCACAATCGACATCCGCCTAAAGGGTTCTGCCGGACAGTCCTTCGGAGCTTTCGTACCTCGAGGAATCAAGTTGACCCTAGAGGGTGACAGTAATGACTACGTGGGTAAGGGGCTTTCTGGTGGAACCATCGTGGTCAAACCGGATCAGCGCAGTATCTTTGCCGCCGAGGAAAACATCATTGCCGGAAACGTTATTGGTTACGGTGCAACCAGCGGCACCATGTTGCTTCGCGGAATTGTTGGAGAACGTTTCCTAGTGCGAAACTCAGGAGTAAACGCGGTAGTTGAGGGAGTGGGAGACCACGCTCTCGAGTACATGACCGGTGGATGCGCTGTCATTCTTGGTTCTGTTGGTAGAAACCTCGGAGCGGGTATGTCGGGTGGAGTCGCTTACGTTTACAAACTTCGTGGCGACCACATAAATGCAGAAGCACTTAAGGCTGGCGAGCTAAACATTGGTGAGTTGGAAATTGTCGATGAAGCTCGTCTAAAGGCGCTACTCGAACAGCACCTCGCCGAGACTGGCTCAACCGTTGCCGAAGCAATTCTCGCCAACTTTGCAGTTGAGGTTGGAAACTTTGTCCGAGTACTTCCAGCAGACTATGCAGCGGTTCTCAACATTCGTGCCCGTGCCGAGCAGAACGGAATCGACCCGGATCATGAGAGTGTCTGGAAAGAAATTTTGGAGGTAACCAATGGCTGACCCTAGAGGATTCCTGAAGGTTACTGAACGACAGACTGCCGAGCGACGTCCGGTATCGATTCGTATCCGCGATTGGAACGAAGTTTATGAAAAGCGCGATCCTGCGGTATTGCAGCAGCAGGCGAGTCGTTGCATGGATTGTGGAATCCCGTTTTGTCACCAGGGCTGCCCACTTGGCAATCTAATTCCAGAGTGGAACGACCTAACCTGGCGCAACCAAGGGGAACAGGCGATCGAGCGCCTTCACGCGACCAATAACTTCCCTGAATTCACTGGACGACTATGCCCAGCGCCATGCGAATCTTCTTGTGTACTAGGAATCAACCAACCTGCTTTGACCATCAAAGAGATCGAAGTTTCGATCATCGACAAGGCCTTCGACAACGACTGGGTCAAGCCTCATGCACCTGAACGTCTCACTGGAAAAACTGTTGCAGTGGTTGGTTCTGGACCTGCGGGACTAGCTGCGGCACAACAGTTAACCCGCGCTGGCCACACAGTCGCCGTATACGAACGCGATGACAAAATCGGTGGTTTGCTCCGCTACGGAATTCCGGATTTCAAAATGGAAAAGCACCACATTGACCGTCGAATCGCGCAGATGGAATCTGAGGGCACTCGATTCCGCGCAGGAGTTGCCATTGGCACAGACATCACTTGGGACGACTTGCGAACACGCTATGACGCAGTCGTAATTGCAACTGGTGCCACCAAACCTCGCGATCTAAACATTCCTGGTCGTGAATTGTCAGGCGTGCACTTTGCCATGGACTATCTAGTCCAAGCAAACCGCGTGGTAGCTGGCGAAGCGTTGGAGAATCAAATCGTTGCTTCCGGAAAGAATGTAATCATCCTCGGCGGAGGAGACACCGGTGCTGACTGTCTTGGCACTGCAACTCGTCAGGGTGCTACCTCGGTAACCACTTTGGCAATCGGTAAACAACCCGCTACAGAGCGCACGGCTGGGCAGCCTTGGCCAACCATGCCGAATCTGTTTGAAGTTTCAAGCGCACACGAGGAATTCGGAGAGCGACAGTATCTAGCCTCTACCGTCGAATTTGTTGGCGAAGACGGCAAACTCACTGGAATCAAAGTTGCAGAGACAGAGTTCGTTGACGGTAAGCGCCTACCAAAGGCCGGTACCGAGCGAATCATTCCTGCTGATCTGGTCTTCTTGGCACTTGGATTCACCGGCGCAGAAGAGGAAAGCCTCAGTGCTCAGGCGCAGACAGACTTCGATTCTCGCGGCAATGTTGGGCGTGACTCAGCATGGTCATCGAACCAAGATGGATTCTTCGTTGCCGGCGATGCCGGACGTGGACAAAGTTTGATTGTTTGGGCTATCGCTGAAGGAAGAGCAGTTGCAGCAGCAGTAGACCACTATCTAGAAGGCGTTACCGAATTGCCTTCACCAGTAAAACCAACCGACAAAGCAATGTCACTTTAGAACAGGAAAGCACCCGATGAGACGCGCAAAGATTGTTGCCACACTAGGTCCGGCAACTTCGAGTTATGAACAGATTCGAGCAATCATCGAGGCCGGAGTTGACGTCGCTCGCATGAATCTAAGCCACGGAAGCTACGACGTCCACGAGGAGATTTACCGCACCGTTCGCAAGGCGGCTGCGGATCTTGGTAAGGCCGTTGGAATCTTCGTTGACCTACAGGGCCCAAAGATTCGCCTTGGTCGCTTTGCTGATGGACCAGTAATGCTAGAAAAGGGCGCAACCTTCAAGATCACAACTGATGAAATTCAGGGTGACGTTAACATCTGTGGAACCACCTTCAAGGGCCTACCAGGCGATGTGAAGCCGGGCGACTTGCTACTGATTGACGACGGCAAGGTTACCCTTCGAGCAACCGAGGTTAGCGACACCACAGTCACAACCGTGGTTGAGGTGCCAGGACCGGTTTCAAACAACAAGGGAATCAACCTTCCTGGAGTTGCAGTAAACGTGCCTGCTCTTTCTGAAAAGGATGAGGATGACTTGCGCTGGGGAATTCGCCTCGGGGTAGACATGATCGCACTATCTTTCGTACGTAATGCATCAGACATCGTGCGTGTGCACGAAATTATGAACGAAGAGGGTAAGTACCTTCCAGTCATTGCAAAGATTGAAAAGCCGCAGGCCGTAGAGGCGCTAGAGGAAATCATCGATGCATTCGATGGCATCATGGTTGCCCGAGGCGACCTCGGTGTGGAACTTCCACTTGAGGAGGTACCACTAGTACAAAAGCGCGCGGTTGAACTTTCTCGACGCTGGGCGAAGCCGGTAATCGTGGCCACTCAGATGCTCGAAACCATGATTGATAATTCACGACCTACCCGTGCTGAAGCTTCAGACGTAGCTAACGCGATTCTCGATGGAGCAGATGCTGTAATGCTTTCGGGTGAAACTTCGGTGGGTAAGTGGCCAGTTGAAACCGTGCAGGTAATGGCTCGCATCATCGAATCAACCGAAGACAACGGTTTGGACCGAATCCCTGCACTTGGCACCCGCCCACACAC
>JBJTNZ010000142.1:0-2201 GCA_046074345.1 Micrococcales bacterium
GGCAATTAACTCATCGCGCTCTGCATCTGTAAATTCATCAACCTTCACAGACGGAAAATATGAACGACCAAGTTTTTCAAAGTCTGCACCTAGGTCGCGCAAGAAATTAATTTTTTGGAATGCTGCTCCAAGAGCCCTGGCGCCAGTAACCAGTTTCTGTATTTCAACTTCAGACTTATTGCGATCAAAAATAAAAGCTCGCAGACACATCAGCCCAACGACTTCGGCAGAACCGTACACATAGGTGTCAAAACTTCTAAGGTCATAGATTCGCTTCGTCAAATCCATGCGCATGGAGTTAAAAAATGGACGAACTATTTCTCGATCGATGCCAACCAGGCGCGATGTTTGGGCAAAAGAATGCACGACCACATTCGCGCTGAAGCCAACATCCATGGCGCGATAGGTCTCACGTTCAAGCTGGTCCAAGAGGTAGTGCGGGTCAACGCCGAGAGCACCACCAAGAGCTTCGGCTGCGGCACCATCAACGATCTCGTCGGCCACTCGAACCAGCGCATAGATATTTCGAATGTGAACGCGCACTTTTCGACCCAGCAGGTTCGACGACCAGCCAAACGAAGTTGAGTAGGCACGGATGATTTCGGCTGATGCCTTCTGAGCAGCCAGCGAGTATTGAGCAAGGCTCGCACCCGTTGTCTTCTCGCTTTGCTTCTGCACGCAATTAGGTTACCTCGCCTTTCAATAGGCGTTTAGGCGAAGGTAGAATCGACCTTATGTCTGTAGATATCAAGCCACGCTCACGCGACGTAACCGATGGAATTGAGAAAGCCGCCTCTCGAGGAATGCTTCGCGCGGTCGGTATGGGTGACGAAGACTGGGTCAAGCCTCAAATTGGTGTGGCCAGTTCGTGGAGTGAGGTAACTCCTTGCAACCTTTCGCTTGATCGTCTAGCCGAAGCCTCGAAGCAGGGCGTGCACGCTGCCGGCGGTTATCCGCTTGAGTTCGGCACCATCTCGGTTTCTGACGGAATTTCGATGGGCCACGAGGGCATGCACTTTTCTTTGGTTTCTCGCGAAGTGATCGCCGACTCGGTTGAAACTGTCATGCAGGCAGAACGCCTTGACGGGTCGGTGCTACTTGCCGGTTGCGATAAGTCACTTCCTGGCATGTTGATGGCGGCGGCGCGACTAAATCTTTCATCAGTCTTCTTATATGCAGGTTCGATTATGCCTGGATGGGTAAAGCTCGAAGACGGAACCGAGAAGCAAGTCACCATCATCGATGCGTTTGAAGCGGTTGGTGCTTGCAAAGCCGGAAAGATGTCCGAAGAAGATCTCGGTCGCATCGAGCGCGCAATTTGTCCGGGTGAGGGTGCCTGCGGTGGAATGTACACCGCAAACACAATGGCGTCTGCAGCGGAAGCACTCGGAATGTCACTTCCTGGTTCGGCAGCGCCACCGGCTGCAGATCGTCGGCGCGATGTTTGGGCTCACCGTTCGGGTGAAGCGGTTGTAAATTTGTTGAAGCTTGGAATCACCGCGCGCGATATTTTGACCAAGAAAGCATTTGAAAATGCGATCGCGGTGACCATGGCATTCGGTGGTTCGACAAACGCGGTTCTGCACCTGCTTGCAATCGCGCGCGAAGCAGAAGTTGATCTTTCGCTAGACGACTTCAATCGAATCGCTGACAAGGTTCCACACCTTGGTGACCTAAAGCCATTCGGACAATATGTAATGACCGACGTTGACCGCGTTGGTGGTGTTCCGGTTGTCATGAAGGCTCTTCTAGAGGCAGGTTTGATTCACGGCGATGCACTAACCGTCACCGGAAAGACCGTTGCCGAAAACTTGGCTGGAATTAATCCACCAGATCCAGACGGCAAAATCATCCGTGAATTGCAAAACCCAATTCACAAGACCGGTGGAATTTCAATTTTGAAAGGCTCGCTCGCACCTGAAGGAGCAGTTGTTAAGACAGCAGGTTTCGACCTCGAAGAATTCACCGGAACTGCACGCGTTTTCGAACGCGAGCGCGCGGCAATGGATGCCCTGACCGAGGGCAAGATCTCAAAGGGTGACGTGGTGGTCATTCGCTACGAGGGACCAAAGGGTGGCCCAGGAGTGCGCGAGATGCTGGCCATTACCGGCGCAATCAATGGTGCCGGTTTAGGCAAGGATGTTCTACTATTAACAGACGGACGATTCTCAGGTGGCACAACCGGCCTTTGCATCGGACAC
>JBJTNZ010000143.1:0-5328 GCA_046074345.1 Micrococcales bacterium
GAATACTCGCGATTTGAGAAAGACTCAGCACTCTCCAGCAACTCAACAGCCCAGCTGAAACTTCGCCTCGAAGATCCAAACGCCCGGATCATCGTCACCACAATCCAGAAGCTCTCAACATTTGTTACCAAACACCCTAAGCACGCCATACATGACCAGCGAGTAGTCATCATCTTCGACGAATGCCACCGGTCACAGTTCGGTGACATGCACCTAGCCATTCGCAAAGCATTCTCCAACTACAACCTGTTCGGTTTCACTGGTACCCCGATTTTTGCGGCAAACTCAGCTGGCGGCGGTAAACCCGACCTAAAGACCACTGAGCAGGCTTTTGGCGACAAACTACACACCTACACGATCGTCGATGCGATTACCGACAAGAACGTCCTTCCATTCCGAGTTGACTACGTAAATACTTTCCACCTACCTGGGGCCATCCAGGATAAACAAGTCAGCTCGATCGATACTGAAAAAGCCTTGCTGGCCCCTGAACGCATCAACCAAATCGCTGGGTACATTCTGGAACACTTCGACCAGAAAACCAGGCGTAATGAGGTTTACAAGCTCAAAGACAAGCGTCTCTCAGGCTTCAACTCGATTCTTGCTACAGCGTCCATAGATGCGGCCAAGCGTTACTACGTTGCTTTTGCGAAGTTGCAAGAAAAAATAAATACAGAACAACGACTAAAAGTCGCCCTGATCTACAGCTATGCGGCAAACGAGGAAGATCCAGATGGCCTTCTAGCTGAAGAACAGTTCGAAACAGATGATCTGGATAAGACATCCCGCGACTTCCTGGATTCAGCTATAGCCGACTACAACAAGATGTTCGCCACCAACTACGACACCAACTCTGATAACTTCCAGAGCTACTACAAGGACCTTGCGGGTCGTCTCAAGAGTCGAGAGCTTGACCTGGTCATAGTTGTCAACATGTTCCTTACGGGCTTTGACGCCACAACCCTGAACACACTCTGGGTGGATAAGAACCTGCGCCAGCATGGTCTGATTCAGGCATACTCGCGAACCAACCGAATTCTGAATTCTGTAAAAACCTACGGCAACGTGGTCTGCTTCCGAGACCTGGAACAGGCAACAAAAGATGCCATCTCACTCTTCGGCAATAAGGAAGCTGGGGGCGTTGTTTTACTTCGCCCCTACGCCGAGTACTTCAAAGAGTATGCGAACGCTACGCAAGAGCTGCGGTCGACGTTTCTGCCGGGTGAGCTTCCGGCCTCGGAGGATATGCAAAAACAGTTCATCGCACTTTTTAACAAGATTCTGAGGCTTAGAAACATCCTTGTTGCCTTCGATGATTTCAACGGCGACGAGATCCTCACTCCAGCACAGCTGCAGGATTACCAAAGCACTTACATCGAACTCTACACCCGCCGTCCACAGGTCGAGAAAGAATCCATCCTCGGTGACGTTGTATTCGAGATTGAACTCGTCAAGCAGGTAGAAATCAATGTTGACTACATCCTCATGCTTGTTAAGCAGCTTCAAGAATCAAAGAGCTCCAGCCAGGACAAGGAAATCAAGGCCACCTTGGATAGAGCGGTTGATTCAAGCTTTAGCTTGCGTAGCAAGAAAGACTTGATCGAGCAATTTGTGAACTCTGTAAACGCTGGAACCGACGTCGATGAAGGCTGGGTTGCTTTTATTGCGGAACGCAAGGCTGCCGAGCTGGAACAGATCATCGAGGATGAAGGTCTCAGCGTTCCAGCCGCCCACCTATACATGGAGCAGGCGTTCAGAGAAGGTCAATTGCAAGTAACGGGAACCGCCCTCACCAAAGTACTACCAGCCAAAAACATGTTTTCGCCAGCGAACGACCATGCAGCACTCAAGAATCGAGTTCTAGAAAAACTACAGTCATTTTTTGACAGATTCTTCATTTTGTAGTGAAGCCTGAGCTTTAGAAACATAGCAGCACAAATTATTTGTGACCATGCTTTGAAAAAGTCTTTACTCGCCTCGTCTCCCGGCAATTTGTGGGATTACGCTAAGCGTCTAATTCTTCTCTGGCGAATAGCGAGCACGGTGATTGCAATCAGCGCGATGGTCAACATCATGGTGGTCATCTTGTGGAGGGGTTCGCCTGGGATGACTGCGGCTATGGCTGCGACTGAGGCGCCGGCGATGCCTTGGATTACGCCGACTAGGGCTGACGCTTGGGCGGCTTTGGTTTGGAATGGAGCCATGGCGAGGGTGGCACTGTTGCCGCCGATGGAGGTGTTGACTCCGACGATCAGCATTGTGATTGGCAGGATTACCCAGATTATTGGGGCTGTTTGGGCGAATGCGAAGAGCACTGCAACCATGGTCACTTGGAAAATCAGGAGGTTTCTCAGAGCCTTGTCGACTTTGATTTTGGTGAGAATCTTTCGGTTGATCTGAGAGCCGGCGATGATGGCTAGGGCGTTGACTCCGAAGAAGATGCTGAATTGGGTTGGCGTGGCATTGAACTCAACCATAAGCACGCTTGGGATTAGTGAGACATAGGTGAACAGCAGTGCGGTGGTGGTCAATGACTGCATGCCGGCGAAGATGAAGTCTGGAGTTTTGAGGATTGAGCCGTAGTCTTTGAAAGCTTGGGCGAAGTTGCCTTGTCTGCGGTTTTCAATCGGCAGAGTTTCTGGAAAACGTGAGAAGTTGAGGAATGCAATTATTCCGAATAGCGCGAGCACGATGAAGATCCAATTCCAACTGCTGAAGTTGAGGATTAGTGCACCTAGTGATGGAGCCAAGATTGGTGCTGCCATGAAAATCGACATGATGGCAGACATCGTGCGAGCCATTTCTTCGCCGGTGTAGAGGTCGCGCACAATTGCTCGCACGCTCGTGAGGGCTGCTGAGCCACCGAAGGCTTGGAAGAATCTGGCGATGATCAAGAATGTGAGGTTTGGCGCAAAGGCGCAGGCGATCGAGCTTGCGATGAAGAGGATCATGCCGAGGTTGACCGGAAGCTTGCGACCAAGTCGGTCTGAGATTGAACCCCAGACGAGTTGGCCGATGGCCATGCCAAACATGAAAGTCGAGAGAGTTAGCTGCACGTCATAGGTGGTGACGTTGAACTGCTTGGCCACTGCGGTGAAGCTGGGCAGATAGATGTCGGTGGCAAAACCCTGGAATGCGGATAGTGACGCCAGGGTGCCCCAGAGCATCCAGCGGTTTTGGCGCAGGGTAATGTCGGCTAGTTTCATCGGTTCCTGTTTTGTTGGTAGGTAAAACCTATCATCCGATTGGTATTTAGCGCCTGGAATTTCTCCACAGATTAGAGGTGGGGCGGCCCTTCTTGGTTGAAAAATATGAGTATTAGACATAGACCAAAGCGCTTTTCTGGAGGCGGCAATTGGGAAGCCATGGGTGGTGACATGCGCGGTTGGTACGAAGTACGAGCAGACTACCGAAAAATTCATTTTCGATTGTTTTGTCGAATTGACTATGAAGCCAGTGGGATCGGGCATCCATTACTTGTTATAGTTGCTGGGCTTTCGAAAAGGTTCAGTACCGTCATCGCGCCAGAGGATTATGAATTAGTGCGAGAAGCTGGTGAACTGTACTTCGCAACTAACCCGCGAGTGCTCGCTTAGGTTTTGCAGTTACTAGTTTCTTGTCTTGGTTTGAAAGTGGCTCAAGAGTGACCTTGTAGCCGAGTGACATAGCAATGTCAATGAAGGAAGACATAGTTGGGTTGCGTTTTTTGGCAGTGAAGAAACGTCGCAGGTTCGCAGGTTCCTGCTGCATTGACCTGGCCAGGTCCACTTTTGAAATGCCGTCTAGCACACGAGCGTCATCGAGCAGGTTGATTAGATCATCAATCATTTTGATTCGAATGCCTTCGCGGTGGTAAGCGCGGGCGAATTCAGGATCATTAAGTTTTTTCTCAAGATCTTTGTAGAAGGTACTTGTGTACTCAGCCATGGCTACTCCTTTGCGTATCTTTTATGATACGCATCATACTTAGCGGAGTCAATGCAAAAGACCCCGCCATTTCTGACGGGGTCTTTTTGTTTGAGATCTTTAGCGACCGGCTGAGCCTTCTACGTAGTCTGCCTCGGTGTCTGCCTGGCGGAGCCATGAGAATAGCTTGCGGAGTTCGCGGCCAACCTTCTCGATTGGGTGAGCTTCGCCCTTAGCGCGGAGAGCTAGGAACTCTGGAGCTCCTGCGTCCTGGTCAGCGATGAAGCGGTTGGCGAAGGTGCCGTCCTGGATGTCGGTTAGGACATCGCGCATTCTTGCTTTAACGTCTGGGCCGATGACGCGTGGACCAGAGATGTAGTCGCCGTACTCAGCGGTGGTTGATACTGACCAACGCTGCTTTGCGATTCCACCCTCGTACATGAGGTCAACAATGAGCTTTAGCTCGTGAAGAACTTCGAAGTAAGCAACTTCTGGCTGGTAACCAGCTTCGGTTAGGGTTTCGAATCCGTACTGGATTAGCTGTGATGCTCCACCACAGAGAACTGCCTGCTCACCGAATAGGTCAGTCTCGGTCTCTTCGGTGAAGGTGGTCTTGATGGTGCCCGCACGGGTTCCACCGATTGCACGTGAGTAGCTGAGCGCTAGTGACTGTGCGTGACCGGTTGCGTCCTGCTCGATTGCGAATAGGTTTGGTACACCCTTGCCTGAAATGTATTCGCGGCGAACTAGGTGGCCTGGGCCCTTAGGTGCAACGAGGAATACATCGACATCCTTTGGAGGAGTGATTAGTCCATAGCGGATTGAGAAACCGTGACCGAAGACAAGTGCGTCGCCAGCCTCTAGGTTTGCTTCGATTTCCTGAGCGTAAACGTGACGCTGGATTGGGTCTGGAGTCAAGATCATGATGACGTTAGCCCACTTAGCGGCTTCGGCAACGGTTACAACCTTGAGGCCCTGCTCTTCAGCAGCTGCTTTTGACTTTGAGCCTGGCTGTAGTCCAACTACAACGTCAACGCCTGAGTCCTTGAGATTTAGAGCGTGTGCGTGACCCTGAGAGCCGTAACCAATGATGGCTACCTTGCGGCCCTGAATGATCGAAAGGTCTGCATCCTTGTCATAGAAGATTTCAGCCACTGTTCTACTTTCTTTTAGTGTTTCTTTTTTAGGTTTTACTTGTTAACTTTTTCGGTGATCGACTTTGGGCCACGACCCATTGCCAAAACGCCTGATTGAACCAGTTCTTTGATGCCGAATGGTTCAAGGACTTTGATAAGTGCCTGGCACTTGTTGGTGTCGCCGGTGACCTCAATGATTACTGCGTCGCTAACAACGTCGATAACGCGCGCTCGGAACAAGGTTACCGCTTCCAGGACCTGGCCGCGGGTTGAGGCGTCGGTCTTG
>JBJTNZ010000144.1:0-3405 GCA_046074345.1 Micrococcales bacterium
GATGTAGCGGTGACGAACACGGAACTCTTCGCCGAGTTCGTTGTGAAGGTTCGGCAGCGGTCGAATGGTCTTGGCGGCCATCTTCCAGCTGGTGACCATGATGCTGAGTTCGCCGCGCTTCGAGGTGATTACTTCACCCTCAACGAACAGGTGGTCACCTAGGTCGACCAGTTCCTTGTAGCTTTCAAGCTGCTCTTCGCCAACCTTGTCGAGGCTGAGCATTGCCTGGATGCGCTCGCCCGAACCTGACTGCAAAGTGCCGAAGCAAAGCTTTCCAGTATTGCGCTGGAACATTACACGGCCAGCAATGGCCACCTTGTCGCCGGTGGCGACATCGATTTCAAGGTCCGGATACTTGCCACGGACCTCTTCGATGGTGTGGGTAATCGGCAGGCTGACCGGGTATGCATCGCCTAGTTCATTAAGGCGCTCGCGCTTGGCAAGGCGAACAGCAATCTGCTCAGGCAGGTCTTGTTCAAATTCGTCTTGCGGGTTGAGTTCGTCGCTCATCCGTGGCCCCTAAATGGTGATGCTCAGGTTGTCTAACAGTCGGGTGTTGCCCACTCGGCCCGCAAATATAAGCAGTGCCTGGCCTTTGAAACTTTCATCGATTTCCTCGAAAGTGTCAGCGTCGACCAGGGCAACGTAGTCCAGTCTAATCGCAGGGTCTAGTTTGGCCTTCACCGCTTCGAGACCGTGGGTCTGTGCTTCTTGGAGTGCCAGGTTGATTCCAGCTGCAATGACTCGTTCGGTATCGCTTAGGTATTGGTTGCGGCTAGACATCGCCAATCCGCTAGCCTCTCGGATGATTGGAGCAGCAATCACCTTTAGCTCGCCCCAGCGGTGGTTCGACTCGCGAACCATTCGCTGTATCAAGAACAGTTGTTGCGCATCCTTCTTGCCGAACACTGCGCAGTCAGGTTGCACCAAGTCAAAAAGACGTGCCACAACCGTGAGCATGCCATCAAAGTGTTCTGGTCGCACGACTCCCTCGAAGGTTTTACCTACCGGGCCAGCGTGCTGAGTAATTGCATCACCATTTGGATAAACATCTTTGACTGAAGGTGCGAAGACAACATCCACACCGACTGCCCAAAGCTTCTCGGCATCAGCTTGAAGACTGCGTGGATACTTATCGAAATCTTCATTCGCTGCAAATTGAAGGGGATTCACAAAAATTGAAACAACTACAAAATCAGCATCCTGTTTAGCAATCTCGACAAGAGAAATGTGGCCATCATGCAGTGCTCCCATGGTTGGCACGAATCCGATTCGCTTTCCATGTTGGCGCGCGCTAGAAACTGCTTTCGCCAAATCTTCAGCCGAAGAAATAATTTGCATTACTTGTCCAAGAGTTCGGTCGGATCGATTGGTTGATGTCCCTGCGAAAGCGCAACTTCTACAGAGGAGCGAATAAGTGGAGCAAGCACACTGGCTGCCGGTTCGATTCCGATTTCTTCAAGCAAACCAATCGACTGATTCACAATCATCGAAGAGAAACTAGATGCCACCGAAATTGCCTCGAAATACTGAGCTCGATTTTCCTCTGTAATCGTGATTGGCTCTGCGCCCATCTCAATCACGAGCGCTTGCGCAATTGGCAGTGCCACCGCCGGAGCCGAAACTGCGAAGTAACTCTCACGAATGCGTGCAGTATCAGAACTCGTGCCAGTGAATTTCATCGCGGGATGAATCGCAAGCGGAATTGCACCAGCTTGTGCAGCTGGGTTCAGAATCGAGTAGCCGAACTTTCCTGAGGTGTGCGCCACCAGTTGCCCAGGCTTCCAGAGCTTGCCCTCGGTAATGCCACTGATGGTCAGCTCCAGCTGATCGTCCGGAATCGCGAAAATCACCAAATCGGCAAACTCGAGCAGGTCTGGAATCGATTTGCGTTGAATCATCTCGTGACCCGCAGCCCCAAGCGCCTGGTTGAAGGCCTTGCCGACCGGGCCGTCGCCAACGATGCCAATGTTTAGCCTGGCGGTCATGCCGGGGTTACCTCTGGGCCTGGGCGTGAGGAGGCTTTGACCTCGGTACTGTCCCCATCTTCCGGCAGCTTGCAGGCACGTTCGATAAGCAACGCAACCACAATCAGGACGATTGATTCAATCAATGCGATCGCGTTTAGCCAAATTGAATCTGGGATCACCGGAAGTGTGGCCTGCAGGATTACCAGACTCAGTGCGAATCCCGCGAATAGCGATCCAGAAATTGCTGTCGCTTTTGCCAGTGCAAGAATTCTCACGGCGTAAAACGGATCAATGCGTTTTGGTCTTTTACCACTGGTGGCAAATTTAGAAAGTTCACGGCGATAACGAAAAACTGGAATAGCAGCAATTAGTTCGATGACTGCAATCGAAGGTATCGAAAACAATAAATTATTCGGGGCTACCGGCACCGAACCACCATTTGCGATTAGAGCCTTCACGAGCACGAAGGTAAGTGCAGCCGCCACGATGATGGCAACAATCAAACTTAGAATTTTTGTCGGTTTCATGAAACTACCCATACATCATGCGCAACAGGTTTTACCAACTCTGAAACTTTTCCATGACCGGGTAATACTGCTTTATCGTCGATCAAATTCCATGGCACCAAAACAAAGGCACGTTGATAGGCGCGTGGGTGTGGCACTGTCAAAGTTTTTTTCGAAATTATTTCTTCACCGTAAGTGATGATGTCGATATCCATAGTGCGCGAACCCCAACGCTCAAGTCGCACTCTTCCGAGTTCCGCTTCGACCTTGCGCAACTTCTTGAGAAGTTTTTTCGGCTTCAATGCTGTGTCAACTTTGACCACTGCGTTTATGTAATTCGGTTTACTCTCATCGACGCCGGCGGCAGTGACGGCAAATGATTCCACCAGTGGAGAGACTGCGCGAACCTTGACCTTTTTTAATTCACCGATCTTGTCGACGGCGGCCTTGATGTTGGCCTGGCGGTCGCCCAAGTTGCCGCCGATGGCTAGCACCGAGTGCACCGCATTTTTCATTAGCGTTTGCCCTTGACCGTCACGCTGACATCCTCAAACTTGTGGGTCAGCGGAGCGTTTGGCTTATGTACCGTGATTTTGGCCTTACTGACAGCCTGGAAGCTGAAGGTCAGCTCAAGCAAGCGCTGAGCCAGAGTCTCGAGCAGGTCAACCGGGTTTTGCTTGGCGTTGTTAACCAGTGCATCGGCCAAGTCTGCGTAGCTGAGGGTATTGGCGATGTCATCTGAGGATGTGGCTGCGACAGTCACTTCAGCATCGATTAGTAATTCCTGACCGTATGCCTTCTCAAAATCAAAGACACCGTGGTGGGCGTAAACACTGAGCCCCTTAATGCTGATTTTGATTGGCGAAATCTCCATGACTCAACTTTATTCGGCTTCGCGTAATGCCGACACCAATGCCATGGCATCAGCT
>JBJTNZ010000145.1:0-36337 GCA_046074345.1 Micrococcales bacterium
CCGATGCGTGTGTTTACGATTATCGACAACCGCCTAATGTTCGAAGACATGTACGCGAAAATATCGCTACATGCTCGAGACGAAAAATAGTCTCTTAAGGGACCTAAAGGCCTACAAGTTCGTGTGCGTTATTTTTCAAAATGCGCCGGAAAAAAGCCTTGTGCTCTTCAATCATGTCCCACTTGCGATCAAGCAACCACTGCACTTGAAGCCCATCGGAAAGTGCGACTAAAGCTCGGCCAAGATCTTCCGGATTAAGGTCCTGATAGACATGTCCATTTTTTTGCAAATCTGCCATCGCAGCTTTTGCCAACTCGATGGTTTCGGAGTAGCGGTTTTTGAAAAATGCGTGTGCTGGGTGATTCTCTTTTGTAGCTTCAGCCGAAATTACACAGAAGAGTTCGATCATTCCCGGAATTGAAACATTGTAGTCAATTAGACTCAACCAGCTCTTAACGAAGTCAATGCCGGAATCTTTGGCTACTCCGAATTGGTCTCTGGTGAGTGCGTCACGATATTCCAAAACCGCGGTTAATAGATTGGCCTTGGTCTTGAAGTGATGCAGGATTCCGGCTTCGGTCATACCGACGATTTCGGCAATTTGACTGAGCGATCCAGAGGTGTAGCCAACCATCGAGAAGACATCGAAGGCTGCTTTTAGGATGTCTTGGCGCCTAGCGGCATTTGAAGCCGCATCCCCTTTGGGTCTAGCCATGGCACCCCTCCTGCCCTTCTGGTTACTGGGTTTTGAATAACTATGTGAACGATAACATTTCGGTATCGAAGCCAAAAAACTAAATGTTCATTTAGTTTTTACCACTATTTTTTAAATAACCGCAAGTCGGACCCGATTCTGCGGCAATCACCAACAGGAGAAATTATGAAGTTCGTTAAGGCGTTTGCCGCAGTTCTTGCAACTGCAGTGCTTGCTCTAGGAACTGTTACTGCTTCAGAAGCAGCTGGCACTTCCCTAAAGCTTGGCGCTATTGCTAAGCCAACTACCCTCAGCTACACCCAGGCTGAAGCCGGAAACCGCGTTTGGTTCTTCCAGGCATCATATGACCAGCTAATGCGCGAAACTGAGAACGGAACCATCGTCCCTCACCTAGCCACCAGTTGGGCATACAACAACGCACAAACCGTGCTAACCCTAAAGATCCGCTCGGGCGTCAAGTTCACCGACGGCAGCACTTTGGACGCATCTGACGTTGTTGCATCGCTAAAGGCGTTTAAGGCAGGAAACGGTCCAACCGCTAACTACCTTGACTCAATGGCTTCAGCAACTGCTCAGGGTACCGACACCGTTGTAATCAAGCTTTCACAGTCTGACCCAGCGTTCCTTCACTACCTAGCAAACACTGCAGGTACCATCGGTTCACCAAAGTCAACCGCTACCGTTCCAGTAGGTACAGGACCATACATCCTTGACACTGCTGCGACTGTTGCAGGTTCAAAGTACGTTTACGATGCAAACCCTAACTACTGGGACAAGGCAAACCGCGCGTATGACTCACTAACCATCTACATCTACGAAGACCAGACCGCGTTGATCAACGCACTACGCTCAGGCGCAGTCCAGGCTGGAAACGTTGCTGACCCATCGGCTGCAAAGACTTTGGTCGGCACTGGCTTGAGCTCATCAAAGTCATACGTAGACGCAAAGGGTATCTACTTCGACGCACGCGCGAAGAAGTCATCATGTATCTCAGATGTCAAGGTCCGTCAGGCAATCAACATGGTCTTCGATCGTGCAGCATTGGTCAAGAGCCTTGAGGGTGGCAACGGTGCACCAACCGTTCAGTACATCCCTACTTACAACGCTGGTTACGACAAGTCACTTGACGCTCTATACAAGTACGACGTAACTGCTGCTAAGAAGCTAATGGCTGCTAGCAAGTTTGCTAAGGGTTGCACCATCACCATGCCAACCTTCGCTCCTTACTTCGGCGAGGCTGTCTACTCGATCATCAACGCACAGCTTGGCAAGATCGGTGTGAAGGTTAAGGAAACTGCTGAATCTGGCGGTACTTTCATCTCAAACATCCTTGGCAACAAGTACGACGCATACCTAATGCAGTTCGAGCGTTCAGGTGAGCCTTGGACCTTGATCAACTTCATGTTGACCAAGAACGCAACCTTCAACCAGGAGGGTTACACCAACGCAAAGGTCACTCAGTTGATCGCCGACTACAAGGCTGCAACCGCTGACAAGCGCGCGCCAATCTTGAAGGCACTAAACAAGGAACTAACCACTGATGCATGGTTCTGTGTCTGGTACGCAAAGCAGGCGAACTTCGTCTACAAGGGCGTTACCGTGAAGGCACCTCAGACCGGAAACATCATTCCGTTCCTATACAACATCAAGTAATTCGTTACTAGTTGTAGAAGAGGGCTGGGGCCGCTGGTCCCAGCCCTCTTTTCTAAAAAGATTTTTTAGTTTTACTTAGCGTTATTGGATCCAAATGCTCAAATTCATAGTCAAGAGAGTTGCAAACGGTTTTCTCATGTTGTTTGCAGTTAGTTTCCTTGCATACTTCTTAATGTTTATTGGTTCGGGCAACGTAGCCCGACTTCTTCTGGGCCTCGAGGCAACTCCTGAGCAAATCGCTCAAAAGAATCACGAACTCGGTCTAGACCGCTCATTCTTTGAGCAATATTTCAGCTGGTTGGGCGGTGCTGTCAAGCTCGACCTCGGTACCTCGTGGTCACTGTCAGAGGGCGTTTCAGCGATTCTGTTTCCACGTCTGGCCATCACGCTTCAAATTGTCACATTGACCACCATCATCGCCGCAGTTGCTGCAATCATCCTCGGCACCTTGGCCGCGCTCTACGGTGGCTGGATTGACCGAGCTGTTCAGTTCTTCGGGCTCCTCGGTTTTGCAGTGCCAGGCTTCCTGGTGGCATTCTTCCTAGCCGCTATTTTTGCAATTCAACTTCCATGGTTCAACGCAGTGGGTTACACCCAATTTTCCGAAGATCCGTATCAGTGGTTCCGTTCTGTCACTTTGCCGGTTCTAGCCCTGTCGTTCTCAGGTCTTGCCGCAGCCGCTCAGCAGGTGCGTGGATCGGTAAAGGACGCATTGGAGATGGATTACGTTCGCACCCTTCGAGCTCGTGGACTTTCATTTAGTCGCGTGGTTTTCAAGCACGTACTACGCAACGCTGCCGGACCGGCCCTATCAATCATTGGTGTTCAATTCGTAGGAATGATTGGTGGCGCGATTTTGGTCGAGCAAATCTTCGCAATTCCTGGTCTTGGCCCTTTCGCGGTTTCTTCAACAGCTTTGAGTGACATCCCATCAATTATGGGCTTGGTAGTAGTTACCGCCATGTTGGTAATTGTTATGAACCTAATCGTCGATCTGCTGTCTGCAGCACTAAACCCTAAGGTGCGTTTGTCATGAGTCAAAAAAAGAAACTTAGTGACAGCCTTGCTATCAAGGTGCTCACCAATCCAATTGGTGCAGCTTCAGTTTTCATAATTGCGGCTTTTATTTTGTTCGGTATTCTTGGGCCAATTTTCAGCCCGTACGACCCGAACGAACCTGACATTTACTCAACACTTGCCGACCCGAGTGCAACGCACTGGTTCGGTACTGACAGCGCCGGTCGAGACGTTCTAACTCGCCTCGCGCTTTCGACCCGCTTCAGCCTGATGACTGCATCGGTTGCAGTAGTCGTGGCACTAGCCTGTGGTGTCATCACTGGATTGATTGCCGGTTACTTCGGTGGTTGGTTCGACAGCGTGGCATCATGGACAACCTCGATTGTTATGGCCTTGCCGGGTCTTGTTGTGCTACTTGCTGCAATCACTGTGGTTGGCCCATCAATGTGGATCGCGATGATGATCTTCGGTGTACTCATGTCGCCGGCCTACTTCCGACTTGTTTACACCACAGTGCGTGGAGTACGAAATGAGCTGTATGTCGACGCAGCACGAGTGGCAGGTCTAACTGACATCCGCATTATCGGTCGCCACATTCTCGGTGTGGTTCGTGCGCCAATCATTATCCAGACCGCAATTGTGGCTTCAATCGCCATCGCGATTCAGTCTGGTATCGAATTCTTGGGTCTAGGTGACCGCTCTACTCCTTCGTGGGGTGCGATGCTAAACGACGCCTTCACCAAGATTTGGGAAAAGCCAGCTCTATTGGCTTGGCCAAGCACAACTATCGCCTTAATTTCGATTTCTCTCGTGATCTTTGCGAATACCGTTCGCGATGAACTCGAGCGCACCGGCCCTCGTCGTAAGAAGGTAACTGGCGGTAAGAGTGCGGCACAGCAGGAAGCAGATGCTGCTGCCAATGATGCAATCATTCATCCAGACTCCGGCCGTAAGGGCAAAGAGCTCATCCTCGAGGTAGCTAACCTAGCGGTTGGTTACCCAGATGGTGCCGGTGGAATCAAGCAGGTCGTGCACGATGTGGACCTGAAAATCCACCGCGGTGAAGTAGTTGGGCTAATTGGAGAATCTGGTTCGGGTAAGACCCAGACCGCATTCTCGGTGCTTGGTCTACTTCCTGCTGGCGGGCGCGTAGTTGCCGGATCGATCATCTTCGAAGGAGTCGAACTTACCGACGCAGCCTCGAAGGTCTATGACAAGATCCGTGGCGGCAAGATTAGCTACATTCCTCAGGAGCCGATGAGCAACCTTGACCCATCATTCACTATTGGCACTCAGTTAGTTGAGCCAATGATGAAAGTGCTAGGCATCTCTAAGAAGGATGCAACCTCGCGCGCGATTGGTTTGCTAGACCGCGTGGGAATTCCTTCACCGACCACCACCATGAAGAAGTACCCTCACGAAATTTCTGGTGGCCAGGCTCAGCGCGTACTAATCGCTGGAGCAGTTTCATGTAACCCAGACCTGATCATCGCTGATGAGCCAACCACTGCGTTGGACGTCACCGTGCAGGCCGAAGTACTTGATCTTCTCCGCGACTTGCAGAAAGAAACCAACACTGCATTGCTTCTCGTGACTCACAACTTTGGTGTGGTTGCCGACCTTTGTGACTACATCAACGTAATGCAAAACGGTCGCATCGTAGAAGCTGGTGGAGTTGTTGAGATCTTCAAGAGCGCTAAGCACCCATACACTCAGCAACTGCTCGCCTCGATTCTCGATGGCGGACCAGGACGCGGTAAGTACGTAGCACCGAAGGGCAACTAATCATGTCTTTGTTGAATATTGAAAACGTAGAAGTTACCTACAAGGGCAAGGGTCGCAAAAAGGACTTCAAAGCTCTCAAGGGAGTGTCACTCGACATTCGTCCTGGTGAGTGTGTCGGTCTAGTTGGCGAATCTGGTTCAGGTAAGACCACTCTCGGTCGTGCAGTGCTCGGGCTAGCTCCGGTCACCGCTGGTTCGATCAAGCTAAACGGTCACGAGATCTCGCACGCATCACGCGACGAGCGCCGCGACCTAGCCCGCGACATCCAGGTGGTGTTCCAGGACCCTTACTCATCCTTGAACCCGTCGATGTCAATCGAGCAGATCTTGGCAGAGCCACTTATGGTTCGCGACTGGACCAAGGAAGCCGCTTCGAAGCGCGTGCGCGAACTGCTTGACGCAGTGAACCTGCCTTCGGACGCAGCCGACCGTCGTCCTCGCGAGTTCTCTGGTGGACAGCGTCAGCGCATCGCGATTGCCCGTGCCCTGGCACTAGACCCGAAGCTCATCGTCTGTGACGAACCGGTTTCAGCTCTAGACCTAAGCACCCAGGCACGCGTGCTCGACCTGTTCCTTGAGATTCAGGAACGCACAGGCGTGGCTTACCTATTCATCTCGCACGACCTCGCGGTGGTTCACCACCTCAGTCACCGCATTGCAGTGATGTACCAGGGCGAGATCGTGGAGTGGGGCGATGGCGAGCAGGTTTCGACCAAGCCAAACCACCCTTACACCAAGCGTTTGATGATGGCGGCTCCTGTGCCAGATCCAATCGAGCAGACCAAGCGTCGTGAAGAGCGACGCAAAATGCTCGCCGCTGGCCTAATTTAATTCAGTTCAAAAAGAAAGCACCACTATGTCATACGACAAGGCGGTTGAACTAACCGCGAAACTTTCACTCGAAGAAAAAGTTGCATTCCTCACCGGCCACGACTTCTGGAACACAGTCAAGAACGACAACATTGGCCTGCGCCAAATGTTGCTTTCAGATGGGCCAGCGGGTGTGCGCGGTGAATTCTGGGATGAGCGAGACAACTCGCTAAACCTTCCATCCGGCACTGCACTGGGTTCGAGTTGGAGCGTGCAGCTGGCTAAGGAATACGGCGAGATTCTTGCGAAGGAAGCGAAGCGCAAAGGCGTAGACGTCGTACTCGGCCCTACTATCAACTTGCACCGCACTCCTCTAGGTGGACGTCACTTCGAATGCTTGAGTGAAGATGCGATGCTAACCGGTGCTCTTGCCGCGAGTTACACCAAGGGAATGCAATCACTTGGCAAGGGTGCCTGCCCAAAGCACTACGTAGCAAACGATTTTGAGACTGACCGTTACACAGTGGACGTTCGCGTAGACGAGCGAACTCTGAACGAGCTTTACCTTCGTCCGTTTGAGGATGCAGTAGTTCACGGTGGCGCTTGGACCATCATGTCGTCTTATAACCAGATCAACGGAACCACCGCTACCGAGCACGAACTGCTGCAGGATCCACTGCGCAGCAAGTGGAACTTCGACGGCGTTGTCATCTCCGACTGGACTGCAGTACGCACCCTCACCTCAGCCAAGGCTGAACAAGATCTCGTCATGCCTGGCCCGGTTGGTCCATGGGGCGATGCTCTCGTGGCCGCCGTGCGCAGTGGCGAGATCGACGAGGCCACTATCGACCGCAAGGTCGTGCGCCTCCTAGTGCTAGCCCAGCGCGTTGGTGCAGTCGGTGAAGATGGCGTGACACCTGCTAACCCACCTCGTCACAACGACATTGCGGCCGAGGGTGTGGCCTTTGCTCGACGCGCAGCCACCGAAGGAGCAGTGCTGCTTGAGAATGATGGCATCCTGCCACTCGACCTCAATTCAGCTGGCAAGGTGGCCCTAATCGGCCATAACGCATCAGCCGCCCGCACCCAGGGTGGTGGTTCGGCAACCGTAATGCCGAAGACCGTGATCACTCCGCTTGATGCGCTAAAGGCCGCAGTAGGCAGCGATCTCAGTTACTCGATCGGCGCAGTCGTTCAGGTGGGTGTCGCAGAACTTCCACAGAAGCAACTACTAAACCCGGCAACCAATTTGCCTGGCGTGCACGTCGAGTTCCTCGACGAAGCCGGCGAAGTCATCTACGTCGAAGAGCGTTTGGGTTCAAACTTGCTTTGGCTTGGAGCGATGGACGTACCAATTCCAACCACCGCAACTCTAAAGCTTTCTACTGTTTACACTCCGACCGAAACTAGCGAAGAACTTTTTGGTTACGGCACAGTACAACCGACCAAGATCGAAATGAATGGTGAACTATTCATCGATGATCACCGCCCAGTGGAGACAGACGATCCTTTTGCTCCGCTGATGGACCCTCCTTTCGTCTCCAAGAAGTTCAAATTCGAGGCAGACGTTCCAGTGAATGTGGAAATCACAGTTGACTGGAAAAACCGCACGGGCCTTCAAGCGGTTGCTCAGAACTTCATCTTTGGAATCGAAGCCGATGCAGCGCTTGGCGATTTAAACATCGCGAATGCAGTCGAGAACGCAAAGAACTCTGACCTGGCAATCGTTGTGGTCGGCACCAACTCAAAGGTGGAATCAGAAGGGCTAGACCGCAAGAACCTGGACCTTCCTGGTCGCCAAAACGAACTGGTGGAAGCAGTTGTTGCAGTTAACCCAAACACCATCGTTGTAGTGAATGCTGGTTCGCCTGTACTGCTACCTTGGCGCAACAAAGTACGTGCAGTTCTACTCACCTACTTTGGCGGGCAGGAAATGGGTAACGCTCTGGTGGACATGCTCACCGGCGCAGCAGAGCCTGGTGGCCGACTACCGACCACCTGGGCCGACAAGTTCGAGGATGTGCCAGTCACCAACTGCGACGCCTCGCAGCCTGGCAACTACGTGCAGTACGAGGAAGGCATCCACATCGGCTACCGAGCCTGGCTCAAGAGCGGCGTGAAGCCTGCCTACGAGTTCGGCTACGGCCTCGGCTACACCACTTGGACCATCGACGGCATCGAAGCCCCAGCCAGCACAGCGCCGGCACAGGACTTCACAGCTAAGGTCACCGTAACCAACACCGGAAGTCGCTCGGGCAAGCATGTGGTGCAGATATACGCCTCTCGCAACGACACAACAATCGATCGCCCAGTGCGCTGGTTGGTTGGCTTCGCCGAGGTTCACGCAGGAGCCGGTGAAACCAAGTCGGTAGAAGTCAAGATTCGTGGCCGCGAATTCGCCAACTACGAAAATGGTTGGAACTACGAAACCGGAACCTTCGAGCTACACGCCGGTTCGAGCGTGGGCAAGCTTGAGGCCAACACAAAGTTGACCATCAACTAATTAGTCAGTAAACACAGACACACCCCAGGCGGAGATCTCCCCTGGGGTTTCGTCTATCACGGCGGTGAATTCTCTTCCAAGGTTCAACTGCGCTGGCTGCCAGCTCCAGTTGAAAACAAAATACGCATTGCGGCCATCGGCGAGTTGCGCTCGGTTGACAATGACACTTTCACTCGAAGACGTAATCTGCGAAGCAAATCCAATTTCGCGCGCCAACTCGGCACCGATGTACTTTGATAATTCGGCATCAGGGTAGACGGCAAGATAACGAACTGTTCCCTTAACGAGTTTGACCTTGGTCAATGCCGCGAACTCTCCGAAGAATGGGTGATCCAATCGCAGTGCAACTTCTGCACCGTCAATCGGATTCGATTCATCCAACCAGCCGTATCCGCTGCCGACATGTTTGCCGTTTGAGGTGACCACCGAGCATGGCTTGGTGAGTTGTGAAAACTCGTTGTAGTTTCCAACCACGTCGACAAAACCCGCAGGCTGAGTTTCGACTCGGATCACGTTATTTGGTTTCGCAAAACCGGTACGAGGAGTCAGCGTCAGATTGCCGCCAGCCTCAGCGTATCGTCGAGCAAATGCCAAGACTTCATCTGAAGCAATGTAGAGACTGTGCACAATCATGATCGGATGCTTGGCCACAAACTCGTCAATCGACCCATCCAGCGGCAGCTGATTGTCGCCGTAAATCTGCACACCAAGGCCGTTCGAATAGGCGATTTCATAGGCCGATTGAGCAGTCTTGTCGTAGCTGAGCGGGTCTGCCCAGCCGTTGCCGCCGCGCAGCGGCCCCTGGAATTCAAAGGCCCAGCGTGAGGCTGTGGATAGCACCAGAGCCACCTCAGCAGCCGGCTTTAGCTTGCCAAGACCTGATAATACTTCCATCGCCTTCGCGGTATCCACAAAGCTTTCGTAGGTGCGGCCAGGCACCAAACTCTGTGGGAGCACCCCACCCCAGTGGTTCTCAATTCCATATGGCAGCGTGTGCCAGTGCCAGTACTCCACCATCTCAGCGCCGCGAGAAACCATGTTGATCGCAGCCTGCTTGAACTGCCCTGGGAAGTGTGGGAAGGCCGCCATTGCCGGACCCTGCGACTCTGAGTTGCCATTGGTCTCGGTCACCAAGAAGTTACTCTGCTTGATTCCGCGCGCGGTATCGCAGATCATGTTGAGGGCTGAGGCTCCGTGCAGTGGCACCCAGAATGGCTTGGCAAGGTCCTCGCCAGGCGATGGCACATGAGTGGGATGAGCTAATCCATCTTGCGATGCGTAATAAACATTGACCGAAGTCACGTCCAAAGATTCACCGATGGTGAAGTTGTCCATACCTGGGCGACTCAGTGCCACACAGGTGGTGATGAACTGCGATGCAGGAATAATCGAGCGAACGATTTCACGCTGCCATTGCAAAAACTCATTGGTGATTCTCGCCTGGTGCTGACGCCAAGCCAAAACATAACTCGGGTTTGTGTTTCCATCCGGACGCCACAATTCGTCAAAATTTGCCAATGCGTGTGACCAATAGGTCAAACCCCAGGCTTGATTAAGTTTTTCAACTGTGCCGTACTCAGCCTCAAGCGCCTTCTTGAACGATTCGAAAACTCCATCGTTATGCAAAATTTCTGCACCAGGTTCGTTGTCGACCTGCCAACCAATCACAGTTGGATGCGGGCCGTAACGCTCAGCCATCTTGCGAATCAGCGGCTCACAAAGTTCTCGGAACTTAGGTGATGAGTAGTCGACATTCTGACGGTGGCCGTATGGCACTGGAACTCCAGTGTGGCGATGAGCCACAACTTCTGGGTGATTTAGGTAAACCCAACGAGGCACCGCGTATGTGGGCGTACCGATAATTACCGAAATCCCATTGGCAGCCGCGCGATCAAGGATTGGCTGTAACCACTCGAGGTCGTAAACACCCTGCTGTGGCTCCCACTTCTGCCAAACCGACTCGGCCACACGAATTACCGAGAGCCCAGCTTCCTTCATCAAACGGAAGTCCTCGTCGGTGCGAGCCGCTATCTCAATGCCGTTTTCATCCGTGATCTTGGCCTCGTGATACTCGTTGTAGTACGCGGCGCCATAGAGGATGCGGTCAAGAGAAGTCATGGTAAAAGCCTATTCTTACTAGTTCTTTAGCGTTCGAGACAAGTTCTGCAAATCAGAGTCGATGATTTCCATCAGACGTGCAACATCTTTTTCAATGTCTTTAAAGAGCGAATAGCCAGACTTCGTGAGGGAAACTTTGCGGACACGCGCATCCAACTCTTCTTCCTGGTGCTCGATGTAGCCAAGCTTTTCAAGCGGAGCTAACGCACGAGTGATCCCTGAAACCGAGAGCGATACGCGCTCGGCCAAGTCGACTCGGCGAATGCCATTGGTACCCTCAGCTTCGATAGCGCGGAGTATCACGAACTCGCTAAAGCTGGCGCCGTAAACCAGTGCTCGTTTTTCGGTCGAATTTACGAGATCGCGCACAGCCAGGTACTTGTCCAGATTTGACATGTCTCGACTCTAGTTGATGGATAGTTGAGCGCTCAACTAAATTTGTTCGAAAAAGAAAAACCCAGGCCTCGTGAGAAGGAACTGGGTTTTCGTGCGCCCCCCGGGACTTGAACCCGGAACCCACTGATTAAGAGTCAGTTGCTCTGCCGATTGAGCTAGAGGCGCAGGTTGGCTTTGCAGCACAACTTCTCAAGAATAGCAGGTTTGGCGGGCTGGTTGCCAGTCGAGACGGCGGTTAGGCTGGGGGTATGGCGAACCTCGAAATTGGCGACAAGGCACCCGTTTTTACCGTTTTGGATCAGGACGGCAAGAAGGTCAAGTTGGCCGATTACAAGGGCCAGAAAGTAATTCTGTACTTCTACCCTGCCGCCTCTACGCCTGGCTGCACCAAGGAAGCCTGCGACTTCAACGACAATCTAAACCCACTCAAGAAGGCTGGTTATTTGGTCTTGGGAATTTCACCAGACCCGGTGGCGAAGTTGAAGAAATTCCAGACCAACCAGGATTTGAATTTCCCGCTGCTCTCAGACGAAGACCTTGAGGTGCACAAGACCTATGGCGCCTATGGCAAAAAGAAGCTTTATGGACGCGAGTATGTCGGTGTGATTCGTTCGACTTTTGTCATCGACGAGAAGGGCAAGATTGAACTTGCGCTATACAACGTGAAGGCAACCGGTCACGTGGCTTCGCTGAAGAAGCAACTTGGTATTGCCTAGTTATTCTTTGTCGACTTTTTCCTGTGTCTCTTCAATCACCGGCTTGGTGAATAAGAAATAAATCGTTGCCAGGCTGGATAGTACCAAATAGCCACCGATATAGAAATTGGCAAACTCCCCCGTGAATGAATTCCACGCGACTGCGAGTTGAATCAATTGCCAAAAGAATGCAGCTGATCTAGCCCAGCGTTTTTTGAAAACTAGTTGTCGCGCAACAAAGAAAAGACCTGCCGTTGCACCAACGAAAATTGCAAAGATGGCAATGAATGTTGGTAGATCTTTCAGCGTGAGAAAAAGGTTTGGAATCGCGGAAAGAGAGACTAAAGCCATAATTGAAGCTTCGAGAGTGAGCAACATTATGGCGATTTTGAGTTGCCAAACAAGGGCTTTATAGCGTTGTTTTAAGGTCATTTTTACTCACTTTGGGTATTGCCAAACGGGTCTCTGTGTGGAACTATTTTCAGAGGGAATACCAGCCTAAGCCCAAGCAGCAATGGGGCTAAAAGGCCCGAAAAATCAACGTTTTTCAAAGGAATAACATCACATGGATATGCAGTGGCTCAACGAATCACGTTGCCTAACAGAAGACCCAGAACTCTTCTTTCCAATCGGCAACACAGGCCCTGCAGTAGACCAGATTGAAGCGGCAAAAACTATCTGTCGCGAGTGCGGAGTTGCGACTCAGTGCCTCGAATATGCGATCAAAGAAAACCAGGACACCGGCGTCTGGGGCGGTCTTTCTGAAGACGAGCGTAAGTCGCTTAAGCGCAAATATGCTCGTGCTCGTCGCGCTAGCTAATAGCTTTTTTGAAAAGCCACCTTCGGGTGGTTTTTTGCTTTAAAGAGGCAGTGAGATTAAAACGCGAGTGCCACCCTCGGAAATGTTTTGCCAAGAGATGCTGCCACGAAGTTCACCCTCGATTAGGGTTTTGATGATTTGAGTGCCTAGACCGCTTCCGACTGTGCCGTCTTTGAGTCCGGTGCCATTGTCGCTGACTGTGATGTCGAGTTTCTTCGGTTTGCGTTCTGCATTTACGTGAACCACTCCACTTCGATTAGCTAATCCGTGCTCAACTGCATTGTGCACAATTTCAGTCAGGGCCACTGCGAGAGGTGTGGCAATCTCCGATCGCAACTGACCGAACTTTCCGTCGATAAGAGTTTTGACGCTGGTGTTGTGCGAAGCCGCAACCTCTGAGGTGAGAAGTAGGACTCGATCGAAAACCTCGTCGAAGTTCAGATCTTGGTTGACACCTTCGGAGAGTGTGTCGTGCACCAAAGCGATTGCGCTGACTCGTCGCATCGCCTGGTCGAGTTCTTCGCGCACTTCTTCGCTGGTTGACCTTCGTGCCTGAATGCGGAGCAGGCTAGCTACGGTTTGCAGGTTGTTCTTCACACGGTGATGAATCTCGCGGATGGTGGCATCCTTGGTGATTAGCTCCCGCTCCTGGCGACGAAGTTCGGTGACATCGCGACAGAGCACGATGGCTCCTTCGCGAACGCCGTTTTCCTGGAATGGGATTGCTCGCATCGAGATGGTGCCCTGACCAGCTTCGACATCGGTGCGCCAGGCTGCGCGGCCGGTGAGGACGAGGCTCAGGCTTTCGTCGACGTGGCTCGAGTTCTTGAGCGCTGCCGAGACTTCCTCGATGAGGAGTTTGCCTTCGAGTTCGCCCTTGACCCCGATTCGGCTGAGCACCGAGATTCCATTCGGACTAGCGAATGTCACCTTGCCCTGATCGTCGAGACGAATCAAGCCGTCGGATGCTCGCGGAGCACCGCGCTTCGGGCCGGTAGGAGTGTTGAAGTCTGGGAACTGCCCGCTGGAGACCATACCGAGAAGATCATTGGCGGCTTGCATGTAGTTGATGCTGATGCGATTTGGCGTGACTGTGACGTCAATGGCAGTGTGGCGAGTGATGAATGCGATTGGAGTGGCTTCGACGGCGTCGCTCTTTGCAGAGGTGCGGCGTCTGACCGGGATGACCTCGAATCGGGCCTTGTTTCCATCGAAAACTTCGAGTGCTGTGAAGAACACTTCGCCGGTCTCAAAACTGTGGTTGAGTCCGGGTAACCATTGCTTGCGGGCTTCATCACCGGTGATGTCACGGTAAAGCATGGTCGAGGCACTTGATGGTCGGGCATTGGCCATGGCCAGGTAGCTGCCGTCTTGGCCACGCACCCAGAGCACGAGGTCGGCAAAGGAAAGGTCGGCAATTAGTTGCCACTCTGCGGTGAGGAGGTGAAGCCACTCGATGTCGGCATTGACCGTCTGGCCCTGCTTCTTCATCAATTCTTTGAGTGTCGACACTTAACCCAGTTTAGTTAGCACGAATTTGCCTAGCCCAGTTCGAGCGGCAGAATTGCGTCCAGCCAAGGCCAGGGGCACTCCATCGAGTTTGGCGCGATCTGCTGCGGCTTGATCGAAGTCAATGAACTCGGCAATCTGGCAGCCGGTGAGCCGCGATACGGTCTCGGCGATTTGTTTAGCGGCTGAGCGGCCCAGAGTGGCTGTGCGGAGTTGATTGACCAGCACCAGTAAATCACCTGGTAGCTCTAGCGACTTGAGTTGCTGGTAGTCCCAGACGAATCGGTTGACCGCTGCCGCCTCTGCTCCGCATATTGCAATCACGTGAGTGGCGGCCTTGAGGGCGGCAATCGTCATTGAGTTGCGCTGCACTAATGACTTTTCGTGCATGACCTGTAATTCGATTGGCGCTGCCACGTCGATGACGATGCAATCAAAATGCTGTCTCGCGTATTCGAGAATTCCATTGATACCATCAAAACCAACTTCTTGCCAGCGGTCTGGCATCGAAAGGCCGGTGATTATTTTGAGTTCAATTTTTCCAAAATTAAAATCGAGTGCGAGTTTGTTGAAGATCTCATGGTTGAGTCGATCCTGAATAGCTGCTCTCGCGACTGCGGCAATGCCGGCATGATTTTGTTCGATGCCGAATTGAAATTCGATGCTTGGCGCATAGCTGTCGGCATCAATGATCAATGTGCGATTGCCGGCCTTGGCGAGTTCAGCTGCCAACGATGCCGCGATGGTCGTGCGGCCGGGAGCGCCCTGAGGTGACCAGACCGTAATGACCTTAGCTTTCGGAAACGACACTTACGTATCCGGCGCTTGCAATTGCTGTGATCACCGACGAAAGCGATTCCGTGGGCACTGCGATTTCTACATCATCAATTTGTCGACCCATCGAGAGTTCTCCCCTATGAATTGCTAGCACTTCGGCATCGCCAAGTAATTGAATCGCATTGGCAGTAGTGGCTACGCCCACGGCTTTGGGTGCGTACCAAAGTTGCACAAGGCTACCGATTCGAATGCGGGCACTCAGTGGATCACTCGGTGTGACACGCACTGGCTTGGTGGTTGGGGCAATCATGGCGAGAATCGCTCTACGCGGAACCAGTTCCCCGCTGATGATTGAGCTGGCCAAGACTTTGCCGGGTTGCAACTGGCTCAGATAAGCGCCAGCCTCGGCACCGAGGCTTAGCTGGACCTCGCGGAAGTCCTGAGCAGTGATGGCTGTGCCGGCGGGCAGGTCGCGGTTGGCGACCAGGTAGACCTTGGTGTTGCTGGTTTGCTGCAGCAAGGCTCCAGCCACCAAGATGGCAGCTAGCAGCAGGCCTATTGCCAAGATCAAGGTGCGGCGGCGGGAGTCGAGGCGGATGGTTCTTATGGCCATGAATTTGTTCCTAACACTCGTAGTTGATAGATGGATTGCAGCGGAATGATTTGCCCGGATTCGGCGATTAGATATCGCTCGTCGGCCTCGAGCAAATTAAAGGAAGCTTCGGTTAGATTCAAGAATTTGACGGCTACCCTTACCGGACGATTCAGAGTCTTCACAAAATCAACCATGGTGATTTCCTGCTGACGCAGCAGCGGCAATTCTGAGTCGTCAAGATTCCGAGGAGTGCAGTTGGCCACTATCTGATTTGAGAAACACAGCCAGTCTGCGTGTTGATTGTCCAAACCGGCGACGAAGTCTACGCCGATGATTGGCGTTAGTAAATCCACGAATTGCAGATCGATGGTTTGCAGTTTGATGCAGTTGACTTGCTGATCCCATTCGTATCGCTTGCCGACGAATTTACTTTCCAAGTCATCGAACAAATCTTGTAATTCCATAGGGTCATTATTCGCAGGCTGCAGACAAAAGATTTTGAGTTATCCACAGAAAAAAGTTTTTCTAGACCAACGCGCGGCTTTGGTATTACTTTCAGAGAACCAAGCCAAATGGAATTGGGGGAAGAAGGGGAAAATGTCTGCCAGGAGCGCTGATTCGGAACAGGGCAAAGACAAGAAACCAAAACGCACACCGCGCACAGCACCATCGGGCAAACCTCGGTTAGTGAAAAACCCGTTGGAAGAAGCGGATTTCTTTGGTGAGCAGTACAGCAAGACAGAAGAATTGGAAAACCCAGATTCGCTGCTGAAGATGTTGGCCCCGGCCGTAGTCGAGGTGATTGCAGGAGTGCGAAACATTAGCCAGCTTGCCGCGGTGCTCAGCGACGACGTGTACCAGCGCCTGCGCGATCGGGCTATCAATGTGGCGCAAAGTCGAATGCGAGATGGCTTGCCGCTTAGGGCGCCAATGCTGAGCGTAGGCGGGTTTCAGCGCAAAGAACCAAAGGATGGCGTGATCGAATCGGTAGTCCTAGTGCAATCACCCACCAGAACCAGAGCCGTAACCATTCGCCTGGAGGGCATCAACCACCGTTGGCGAGCAACGGCGGTGAGCGTTATTTAGCGACGGAAGAACGCGCTGCCGGCTCCGTCGTTGCCTTCGTCAGCTGGCTTACCAGGTGCATTGCTGCTGCCCTCGTGAACCTCAGCCACACCATCTTCGCTTGGCGAGGTGTAGGTGAGCTGCTTGGTGTCTGGCTTGACCTGCTCGGCCGCCTGCACCTGCACTTCGAGGTTGAACAGGAAGCCGATTGACTCTTCGCGGATTGCACCCATCATCTGTTGGAACATTCCGTAGCCTTCACGCTGGTACTCGACCAGTGGGTCGCGCTGAGCCATGGCACGAAGGCCGATGCCTTCCTTTAGGTAGTCCATCTCGTAGAGGTGGTCGCGCCACTTGCGGTCGATTACCGACATCACCACGCGACGCTCTAGCTCACGCATTGCAGCCTCGCCAATTTCGAGCTCACGCTTTTCGTAAGCGATCTTGGCATCTGAAACGATTTCGCGAGCCAACCACGCACGGGTTAGCTTGTTGCGGTTGCCCGCTTCTGCAAGCACCTCAGAAATTTCTAGCCCAATTGGGTAAATAGTCTTGAGGTCGCTCCAAAGTGACTCGAGATCCCAATCCTTGCCAGAGCCTTCAACGATGTGCTGATTGACAACGTCTTCAATGACCTCGGCCAAGAATGACTCGACGCGTGCCTTAATGTCATCACCTTCAAGAATGTGACGGCGGTCGTTGTAAATTGCATCGCGCTGACGAGACATGACGTCGTCGTACTTCAAAACGTTCTTACGAATTTCTGCGTTACGCGCTTCGACCTGTGACTGTGCCGACTGAATCGCGCGGCTAACCAACTTCGATTCAATTGCTGTGTCATCTGGCACACCAGGACGATTCATCAATGATGCCGCTGCGCCCGAGTTGAAGAGTCGCATTAGATCGTCGGTGAGTGAAAGGTAGAAACGTGATTCACCTTGGTCACCCTGACGACCGGCACGACCACGCAACTGGTTGTCGATGCGACGTGATTCGTGACGCTCGGTACCGAGCACGTAAAGCCCGCCGACTGCTAGAACCTTCTCGGCTTCCTCTGCAGCTTTTGCCTTGGTCGCTTCAAACTCTGTTGCCCAAGCTGCTTCGTACTCCTCCGGATTTTCATCGGCGTGCAGTCCGCGCTTGTTGATCGCCTCAACGGTTAGGAACTCGGCGTTACCACCGAGCATTACGTCGGTACCTCGTCCGGCCATGTTGGTAGCAACGGTGACAGCACCGAGACGACCAGCCTGGGCCACAATCACAGCTTCGCGCGCATGGTTCTTGGCGTTCAAAACTTCGTGACGAACTCCGCGCTTGGCGAGGAGTTTGCTCAGGTATTCGCTCTTCTCCACCGAGGTGGTACCGACCAAGACCGGCTGACCCTTCTCGTGGCGGGCTGCGATGTCTTCGACCACCATGGCGAACTTGATCTCTTCGTTCTTGTAGATCAGGTCTGGCTGGTCGATGCGAACCATTGGCTTATTGGTCGGAATCGGCACTACGCCTAGCTTGTAGGTGCTCATGAATTCGGCAGCCTCGGTCTCGGCGGTACCGGTCATACCGGATAGCTTCTTGTAGAGGCGGAAGTAGTTCTGCAGGGTGATGGTCGCGAGGGTCTGGTTTTCGGCCTTGACCTCCACGCCTTCCTTGGCTTCGATCGACTGGTGTACACCCTCGTTGTAGCGACGACCAGGCAGGATACGGCCGGTGTGCTCATCCACGATTAGTACTTCGCCATTCATGACCACGTAATCTTTGTCGCGCTTGAAGAGTGCCTTCGCGCGAATTGCATTGTTCAAGAATGAAATAAGTGGAGTGTTCGCAGACTCGTAAAGGTTATTGATGCCTAGGTAGTCTTCGACTTTGGCGATACCTGGCTCAAGAATTCCGACGGTGCGCTTTTTCTCGTCAACTTCGTAATCGATTACTGGCTGAAGTTTTTGAGCGATTGATGCGAACTCGGTGAACCAACGGTTTGCTTCTCCGGCAGCCGGGCCAGAGATGATCAGCGGTGTACGCGCCTCATCGATGAGGATCGAGTCAACCTCATCGACAATCGCGTAGTAGTGACCGCGCTGAACGAGATCGGCTTTGTCCCACGCCATGTTGTCGCGAAGATAGTCGAAACCAAATTCGTTGTTGGTGCCATAAGTAATGTCGTTTAGATATTCCTGACGACGCTGTGCTGGATCCTGGCCACCTAAGATGCAGCCTGTGGTCATGCCGAGAGCGCGGAATACGCGTCCCATTAGTTCTGACTGGTAGCTCGCCAAGAAGTCGTTGACGGTAACGATGTGCACACCGCGACCAGGAATTGCGTTTAGGTAGGCAGCGGTAGTTGCCACCAAAGTCTTACCTTCACCGGTTTTCATTTCAGCAATGTTGCCGAGGTGAAGTGCTGCTCCACCCATGAGCTGCACATCGAAGTGACGCATGCCGAGAGTGCGCTTTGATGCTTCGCGAACCGCCGCGAATGCCTCAGGGAGCAGGTCGTCTAGAGTCTCGCCGGCGGCAAAGCGCTCGCGAAGTACTGTGGTCTCATTCTTGAGTTCCTCATCAGTGAGCGAACTGAATGACTCTTCGAGCGAGTTGACTGCGTTGGCGTAGTTGCGGAGTTTCGCCAGCAGGCGACCCTCTCCGGCGCGCAGCACCTTGTCGATAATGTTGGCCAAAATTAGCTCCAGACGGGTCGGAATAGTACTCAGGCAAGTCTAATTGACCGGCTGGGAGTTCCCTGAGGCCGTTTAGGACAGGGTAATTACCCCGTAATTCCAGCCTTTTCGTTTGTAAACCACGCTGGGCTTGTCGGTGGCATCATCGTGGAACAGGAAGAAATCGTGCCCCAGCAGCTCCATGCGGTCTAGTGCCGTCTCGACTGACATCTTGATGTCCTGGAATTCCTTGCGGCGGATCACAATCGGGTTGTGCCCGAACTCCGGTTCTTCCTCGTTGACCTCTTCGTGATGCTGCTTGGTGGCAAGCACATCTGAGTCCACCGGAGTCACATCGAGTCTGGAGAAATCTTCTGCGGTGAGTTCGCTGGTACCAACTGAGCCGTGACGACCGTGGTGTGGCTTGCGCTTGTCGGCTGCGCGACGAAGACGTTCGGTCAGTTTGCCAAAGGCGATATCGAAGGCGGCAAACTTATCGCCGGCGTGGGCCTCGGCTCGAACCACGTGCCCGCTTCCGTGCACGGTGAGTTCGACCTGATCTTCGGGTCCGCTGGTTTTCGAATGGTCATGTCTAATTACTTTGATGCTGAATGTCTGCACTTTGTGCGCTAGCTGCTCAACCTTGTGGGAGCGTTCCGCCACGTAATCGCGGAAGCGATCTGACACGGTGAGGTTCTTGGCTTGAATCTGAATTTCCATCATGACCTCCATTCAGGCGTCGATGCCTGTGAGTACAAACTAGACCTTTTTTCAGAGCTTTGTGCGAGTTTTGGGAATTGTCTCAGCAACCGTTACAAAACCCACCACCGTGCCACCCGCCTCACGAACCGCTCGTGCCATCTCAATGAGCGTTGCCCCGGTCGTGACTATGTCATCGACCAGCAATACCCGCTGCCCGGATAGCGGACGCTTTGCCGACATTGCCCCAACCAGGTTGCTGAGTCGATGATCTCGGTCGAGTTCCGATTGGTCTCCGTGCCGCTCCTCTAGCCACAGGCGCTCAATCGGCAAGCGCCAGGCACGAGCCAGAGTGCGCGCGATAACCTCGGCAGGGATAAACCCGCGGGATGCGAAGTTCTTCGCCGAGCTAGGTGCGGCGACAAGCCTGTCGGCTGCTGGCCTGGGAAATAGTTGAACTATTTCACCGGCAAGTAACTCCCCTAGTTTTCGTTGTCCGCGTTCTTTGAATGCGTTCAAGAAATTGGCGGTTTTTTCGGAGTATTCAATTACCGCAGAGCCTTGGAGTCCTGACTTATCTATCAATCGCAGAAAAATTGGCAGACTTCGCCAACACTCATCGCAAATCGAATGTGGCAGTCGATTGCAAATCACGCATTTCGATGGCAGAAGAAGTGTGCTTAGTTGCGCGGCAATTGACATGCAAACATGTTGGCAAGTGATGACCCGACTATTTGTTGCAGAAGATAAATTGTGGAGAAATTAGTTTCCAGTGAAGTGTGCCGATTTAACATCTGTCTCAACTGCAATCCAACTCATTCCGCGGTATTCGAAGAGAATGCCGTTGCGATCGAGTACGAAGGTCGATGAAGAATCGGTCTGAGCAACCATCGAGACGATGTCGGTGAGCGCAGTCATTTCACTGCTGCCTCCGCCAACCTGAATGTTGGTTGGAACATCTCCGCTGGTTGTACCCGTGGCAATCGCGGCCAAAGTGTTTGCTCCAGACCAAGACACCGACTTTAGAGTGCCAATTCCGAAGTCCACCCGACGTGGAGAATCAATGCCGATCGGATACCCAGTTGCATCACGCTTTATCGCCGCTACGTAGAGTGCCGTGCCGTTCTTTGTCTTCAAGAGAATTGCGAGTCTGGCACCTTCTCGAGAAATGCCAAAACCGAGGTGCTCACCCTGACTCAACCAGCCAGCCGAGCTGAAGAGCGTTTTTCCGGTGACATCGTGCACCTGAATCGGCTCGCTGGCCTTGCGTGGCAGACTCCAAATCTGGCTACGGTTATCGATCACCGGAGCAAGCTGGTTGGCACGAGAGTCAATCTTGGTCACCTCGCTGCTGAGCACGTTGACTCTCGCCAAATCGATACCGTTGGCTGAACTCAAAGCTAGGTATCCGCCGTCTGGGCTAAACCCGAAGTCCTTGGCGTTCAAGCGTTTTGCGATGGCAGAAATCTTGTCTTTCTGCGGGTCTTGAGATACCTGTCGGATACCGCCGGCATCAAGCACCATTGGCACATAGTTACTCGGATAAGGTAGCTGAGAATTCTGCAGCACGATGTCCTGTGGGTTGTGATCGATCTGAATCTTTACTGAAAATACATTGGTCAGCTGATTGAGAGTCGCGGTTAACTGGCTCAACATACGAGAGCGCGCCGGCTTATCGGCCTTGGTCGCAGCTGCATTCAGGTCTACGACAGCGCTGCCGTTCTCCACGGTTACTGCGTCAAGTGCAAGTTTGGTACCTGCTGGAAACGCGTTATTAACCGAACCGGCAAGCCAGCGGTTCGGACCTTTCAAGAGTGCATTTACCAATCGAGTACCGGTAGATACTCTCGAAGAGAACCATCGCAAATCAGGGACCAGATATTTATTCTGCCCATCGTAGAAGTACAGCGAGTAACTCTTAAACAAAACATCAAAAACTGGTTTCACCAAAACAGTGGCGTTTGGTGCTGAGCTGATACGCCACTGATTATTTTCTTTGACCAATTTGAAATCTAGGTTTCGAATTTGCGTACCTGGATACGAAGTCCACAAGCCAACACTGTCAATTTGAGCAACCGCTTTTACGGTCAACCTTGCGGAAGTTTCGGTCTGCAATGAAAACTCAGGTCGAGACTCTTGGATCAAGACCTCGTCGTTTGGACTCCACTTGCTCGAGAAATCTGCCGTCAAATATTCGCGGGCGATTTGATAGTCGTTCTGCGGACCGGTCGCGGCGTTCAAGAAGCCGTTGATGATCTGAGCTTGATCGTCACCTTCGCTCGGTCCACTCGGTGAGTAGTAGAGGTAGTCGGTGGTCAATCCAGACTTGAGGTCTGGCCCGGTCTTGACCTCACTAGAACGAGGCAGTTGGGCACAGCCGCTAAGTACCAAGAGAGCAGTGGTAACTACGGCGAGAATCTGAAGCCTACGCATCGGTCACCTTCTTTTTCTTAGGTGGAAGCGGAAGTGGTGACTGTGAAAATACTGCGCCTTGCCTGCGTGGCAGGGTCAGTCGGAAGCAGGCGCCTTCGTTGGGCTTTGACCAAACCTGGAGCCAACCATTGTGCAGGTGGGCATCCTCAAGGGAAATCGCCAAGCCAAGACCGGTGCCGCCCGTGGTGCGCTTGCGGGCCGGGTCTGCTCGCCAGAATCGGTCGAAGACGCGGTCGAGTTGGGTGCGAGTCATACCAACGCCTAAGTCGGTCACGCTAACCGCTACCGCATTGGTAGAGGCTCCAATCGAGACGAACACCGGCTTACCCTCGCCATGTTCGACGGCATTGGCAAGCAGATTGCGCAGCAATCGCTCCACTCGGCGAGCATCGTATTCGGCCTCGATTACCTCAGCAGATTTTTCGACAATAATTTCGCACTGCTTCTTTTCGGCTAGCGGCGCCAATCCGGACACGGCGCGCTCCACTGTGACTACAAGATCTTGTTTCTCAAAGTCACCGGCCACCGCACCAGCGTCGTATCGTGAAATCTCGAGCAGATCTTCGAGTAGCTCCTCAAAGCGGTCAATCTGGTTATTCATAGCCTCGGCGCTTCGCTTGAGCGGAGGCGAAAGCTCGGAACGGTTTTCGTAAAGCAGTTCGCTGGCAAGTTTGATTGTGGTCAAAGGTGTACGAAGTTCGTGTGAAACGTCAGATACGAATCGCTGTTGCATTTTTGAAATGGACGCAAACTTATTGATCTGGTTTTGCAAACTCTGTGCCATCGCATTGAACGAACGAGCCAACTGCGCGAGTACGTCTTCACCCTTTTCTGGGAGTCGTTCATCAAGTGCGCCTTCAGCGATCTGCTCACTCACCTGAGCTGCTACGCGAACCGGTCGAACTATTCGGGAGGTCACGTAATAGCTGACCAGACCAATAATGACCATCAACACCAAACCACCGAGTAGCAAAGTGTTTTGTACCAGGTCTAGCGTCTGCTGTTCTCGAGCTAGGTCGTAAACCAGATAAAGCTCAAAAGTTCCGGCCAATGGAATTTCGATTGGTGCTCCGACCAAAAGCCCAGGTCGACTCGTCGAATTCAGGGTGAGCTCGATTGACTGGTAGGCCAGCTTGCTCGAAGACTTACGCACTTTTTCTTTGAACTTCTGAGTGATGACATTGGTGTCTAAATTTGCCGAGATGGGACTCTCCAGCACCTGGGAGTTGGTCTTGCCAGGCGTGCGCAGCAGCGCCACCATTCGGGACTGGTCTTCCGAATCGATCTCGAGCCTAGGAATCAAGGAGTTCAAAAGGGTCTGCATAGCCACTTCGTTGGTGGCACTCGAGGCGGAGAAAGTGTTTTGCAGGTCGATGACCGCGCGCTCAGATTCGGTCAAAATCTGCTGCACGCGAGTGTTGTAAAGACCGTTTCCGATACCGAAGGAAAGAAAACCACCGAGCACAATCAGTGCGATTGCACTGAGCGCCAGTGTTCCGGCCACCGCGCGCGCCTGAAGCGAACGTCGGAACAACCGAATCACGCGCTCAATCGCGCGGCTGAATTGCATTTACTCTTGACCGGCTTTGTAACCTCGACCGCGCACTGTTGCAACAATCTTTGGATCGTCAGGGTTTTCTTCAATTTTCGAGCGCAGACGCTGAATATGCACGTTGACCAAGCGAGTATCAATCTTGCCCTTGAAGTCAGCCTGTTCGTTCAGGTTCTTGTGTAACCAAACTTTCTTCAAGAGCTCTTCGCGAGTGAAAGTGTGCTTTGGATCTTCGGCAATGGTAAGCAAGAGATTGAACTCGAGTGGAGTCAAAAGAATCTTCACTCCATTACGACGCACTTCGTAAGCTGATACGTCGATTTCGATTGGACCGACGCGCACGAAGGTGTTGTCGGTGCGCTCTGGTCTGTTCAAGACACTCTTGATTTTTGAGAGCAGTTCTTTTCCGCCGTACGCCTTCTTGATGTAGTCGGCAGCGCCGAGATCAAGTGCGCGGTCTACATCTTCTACGTTGGTTTTTGCCGAAGCCATAATTACCGGCACCTGAGACTCGGCAACAATTTCTTGCAGAATCTCTAGACCGTCTTTACCTGGCAACTGCCAGTCGAGTACCACTACATCTGGGTTATTCTCACGGAAAATATCCATCGCATCATCACCAGTGGTGCAAGTTTCGACGGTGTGCCCAGCAGCAGTCAGCACAGTGACCACCATGTCGAGCATGTCCTGTTCATCTTCTATGACGAGAATCTTGTGGGTCATGGTGCTCCTAGTAGCGGTAGTGCTCGACCTTGAACGGGCCATCCGGTGAGACACCGATGTACTTGGCCTGCTCGTCAGTCAACTTAGTTAATTCAACACCCAATGCGGCGAGGTGCAAAGATGCAACTTTTTCGTCTAGCGCCTTTGGCAGGATGTGCACGCCAAGCGGGAACTGCTCTGGCTTCCTGAATAGCTCGATCTGAGCGAGCACCTGGTTGCTAAATGAGTTGCTCATCACGAAGCTTGGGTGTCCGGTGGCGTTACCGAGATTCATTAGTCGACCCTCGCTGAGAATCAGCACCGAGCGACCATTAGGCAAGCGCCACTCGTGCACCTGAGGCTTGATCTCGACCTTTTCCACGCCAGCAATCTTGGCAATTCCAGCCATGTCAATTTCGTCGTCAAAGTGACCGACGTTGGCCACCACTGCCAGGTGCTTCATCTTGAGCAGGTGCTCAGGACGAATAATGCCGGTGTTGCCGGTGGCGGTAACAAAGATGTCTACGTCTTCAATGACAGACTCGAGAGTCGCAACCTGGTAACCGTCCATGGCTGCCTGCAAAGCACAAATCGGATCAATCTCGCTCACGATTACCCGCGCACCTTGGCCACGAAGTGCCTCGGCTGAACCCTTACCAACATCTCCGTAGCCGGCAACGAATGCAACCTTGCCACCCATGAGTACATCGGTCGCACGGTTTAGTCCATCTGGCAGTGAGTGTCGAATACCGTACTTGTTGTCGAACTTCGACTTAGTTACAGAGTCGTTCACGTTGATCGCAGGGAACAAAAGTTCGCCGCGCTTGTGGAATTCATATAGTCGGTGCACACCGGTGGTGGTTTCCTCGGTGACGCCAATTATGTCTTTGGCGATGTCGGTGAAACGAGTTGGAGTTTCCTTGGTGGTCTTGCGAAGAAGTTCGAGGATCACTCCATACTCTTCAGAGTCCGTAGCGGAAGTTACCGGTACTGCTCCGGCAATTTCAAATTCGCGACCCTTGTGCACCAAGAGTGTGGCGTCGCCGCCATCATCCAAAATCATGTTTGGACCGGTGAAACCCTCTTCGCTCCAGTCAAAAATCTTTTCGGTGCACCACCAGTACTCGGTAAGGGTCTCACCCTTCCAGGCGAACACCGGAGTGCCAGTTGGATTTTGTGCAGTACCGCTGCCGACCACCACTGCCGCAGCAGCTTCGTCTTGCGTGGAGAAAATGTTGCACGATGCCCAGCGCACCTGCGCACCGAGAGCCACGAGCGTCTCGATCAGCACTGCGGTCTGCACTGTCATGTGCAGCGAACCGGCAATGCGAGCACCCTTGAGTGGCTGACTCGCACTGAATTCGGCGCGCAATGCCATTAGCCCAGGCATCTCGTTTTCGGCGAGACGAATTTGGTGACGACCAGCTTCGGCTAAAGCCAAGTCTGCAACTTTGAATTCCATTACTAACCTCTGATTAGCGCGAGTACTTCATCGCGAATTTGCTGCATGGTTGATTGGTTGGCAGCCTCTACGTTGAGACGCAACAGTGGTTCGGTGTTCGATGCTCGAACATTGACCCACCACCAGTTTGATTGCGGTGGTGAGTTCAAGGTTAATCCATCAAACTCGTCTACGCTCGCGCGACCGTCGAAAGCCGCAAGCACTCGTGCCTTAGCCGCAGGCACGTCGTCCACGGTCGAATTGATTTCGCCGCTCAAGAAATACGGGTTGTATTGGCGGGCGAATTCGCTCAGCGGAGCTTCCTGCGCGCCAAACTCGGCGAGCACGTGCATCGCGGCGAGCATGCCGTTGTCGGCTCCCCAGAAGTCGCGGAAGTAATAGTGCGCGCTGTGCTCGCCACCAAAAATCGCGTTAGTGGCGGCCATCTGATCTTTGATTAGCGAGTGACCAACCTTGGTCTTCACTGCGCGAGCACCATCGGTCTCAATGACTTCACGCACGATGTTTGAGGTGAGCAAATTGTGCAGCACAGCAATTGGTGCGCCAGGGTTGGTGCGTTTCTCTCGTGCGATTTCACGTCGGGCGACAATGGCAGCCACCGCAGATGGAGTCACCGGGTTGCCCTGCTCATCCACCACGAAGCAACGGTCAGCATCGCCATCGAAGGCTAGACCGATGTCGGCACCGTGATCAACCACAGCTCGCTGCAGGTCTACCAGGTTTTTCGGATCAAGCGGATTCGCCTCGTGGTTCGGAAAAGTGCCGTCGAGTTCGAAATACATCGGAATGATTTCAAGCGGAAGTCTTTCGAGGTCGCTTGCAGTGCCCAATACTGCTGGCACAGTGAGCCCGCCCATTCCATTGCCGGCGTCGACTACCACCTTGAGCGGGCGAATGCGACTTAGGTCGACGAGTTCACGAAGGTAAGAAGCATAGGCAACCAAAATGTGTTGCTCGCGGAAAGTTCCCGGTGAATCCACCTCGTCGATTCCGTTGTCCAAATAAATCTGTGCTCGATCTCGAATTGCTCCAAGACCAGTGTCGATGCTTATGCCTCGAGCTCCTGCGCGAGAAAACTTTATTCCGTTGTAACTCGCCGGGTTGTGGCTTGCCGTGAACATTGCCGCCGGTGCATCGAGCGCACCGCTTGCGAAGTAGGACTCATCGGTCGAGCAAAGCCCGATGGAAACTACGTTGGCTCCACGCGCCTGAGCACCGAGCGCAAATGCGTCTGCGAATTCAGGTGACGAATCGCGCATGTCATGACCGACTACGACATCGCTTCCGGCCGCACCAACCTCATCAACGAATGCCGCCGCGAGCGCGGCAACCATGTCGGCGGTGAGCTGCTTACCAACCAATCCGCGCACGTCGTAACTCTTGACAACTTCATTTAGCGGCATTGATTTGCTTTCTTTGATTTCGCCCGAGGTCTCACTCTGCGGCACAGAAACGTGACGGATTAGCTTCCAGCCAATCGGCGGACTCATAGTCTTGGAGTGCTTCTCGCAAAGGTCATAGGCATGTGGCTCAAAAACTGGAGTCAGCTGACCGAGTACGGCGGTGCGATCCTCGTGGGAATAAGTGAGGGTGGCTACGGCTACCCCACTACAGGTGGCCTTGCTGCAGAGCCTGGCGTTCATCCTGTCAAGAATACAATGAGGGCTATGACCTCTTCTCGTGGCAACTACCGTGACCGCCACGGGCGCGGACTCCGCAGAGACATAGTCACCGGAACCACCGGCGATAACCGCTTGGCCACCTTCGGGCAACTGGTGTCTGGCACCTGCGAGTATCTGAAGTCGGCTTGGCCCGACGAACTCGCCTCCCTGCGCTGGCGAATCATCGACGCCCCGGCAATCAAGGATTCCACTGAGGAAGTAGCCCGCTGGAAAGCCGACAAGGACCGTTTCGAGATCACCATTTATCGACTGCCGATTGAACGCCTCGGCCACCCCCGCCGCCCGGATGCGCTCGACGAGAGAATGCACATAGAACAGTATGTTTTTGCGGCGGTCGGCGAGTTGATTGATCGAGACCCGTGGAGCCTGATTCCAGAGAATCAGCCCGACGACGACTAGCGAACGCGCACGGATACGCGACTGCCACTGTTGCGGTAGTCGACCAACGCGAGGTTGGTAATCGCACCAGAAATATCGACCACCAAATTGGCGCCGACTTTGCCATCGGTCTTTATCGACACCGGTCCGGCATCTACCTTCAGCACGGTGGTGCCCTGCGCCTTCAAAGTTACAACCACGCCATTTACGGTTACGGCTGCTGACTGGTTGTTCGAATTTGTGAAACTCAACTTACTGATGCCAGCATTCGGAACGGTGATTTGCTGAGAACCGGTAACAAGCTGTGCCGATTGCAACCAGGTGAAATCGGTATTCGGTTTCTTAGTTTTATCCGAACGCGGTAGGCGCACTGCCGCAGAAAGGTTTTGATCTGATGTCACAAACGCCGCATAATCGCCGTCGGCCAGTCCGTTGATGCTGAAATCTTTCACGCTGTTGGCTGGTACGGAATCTCGAATTACCGTGCCGAATGTTTTGTCATTCGCACCAAATATTTGAGCGGTAAAGGTTGCGGCTTTATTCGTTGGGTTGAATACGCGAAGAGCCGGAATTAGATCTTTGTAGTCATCGTTTATGGCAATTAGTGCAGCTGCATCTTTTGCACCTCGCACCAAGATTCCCGGAATCGAAAGTGCCTTTCCAAATTCGGTCAGCGGCGAAATAAAATCTGCGCCGGCATAAAGCAAACCGCGCACGGTTCGCTGCTGTAACCAAGCACCAACCGAGGCACCGCGACTCTGCACCTGCACGGCAAATGCACGTGTTTCTGGAATCAAAGATGACAGTGGCACGACCTGAGTTTCACCAGCCGAAACCGCGATACCGCTGAGTCCGGAGGCTTGCACGCGACCACCCTCTGCGTAGACCTCGAGGTTTACCGTAGCCGGCACGGTACTCGGGTTACTAAGCAGCAACAGGGTCTCACGGCCGGTACTGGTGTCTCCGCCTAGCAACCAATGTTCGGCGCTAGGTGCCTGACAGGAGGCGCCCAACAGGCCGTTGAGGCGCGCGGATGCGGCGCTCTGGATCTGACCGGCGTTGAGTGCGCTACTACCCTGTTCGGTGGCTCCAGCTGCAGTCAGCAAGGTAGCGCCACCGACCGCACTCGCAGTGATGCCCACGGTAGAGGTCTTGGAAATCGTGGCAGCACCAAGTCGATCGAATACACCCACGGCAGTGCCGTTTGCTCCACCTGTGTTCATCGCGGCACCTGGGCAAATTAGTGACAACGCCTTTGCCTGCACTTCGAATGGTTTTGCAACAGGTGCAAGTCCGGTTTGAAAATCTCCGAGTGGCAGCAGAGTGATTCCGGCTGCAGCCACAGCGATACCAACCAGCGCAGTGATTTGCTTAATCATTGCTATCACCCGCATCAACAAATATTTCAGCGGTACCCGCGCTGCGCTTTCGACCGCTTGTCGGAATTGCAAGCAGAATGAATGAAACCAAAACTGCAAGCTGCAGACCCTTGGTGATTGACCAAGGTGAAGCATCTGTGATTACAGCCTCGGCTTTAAAATCGCGCACGCGCCAAATCTTTCCAAATTCTGTTTCACCTGCAGACTCCAATTCGGTGACCGCATCAAGTGACGTCGCAACATCTATCGATTCAATCTGCGCAGATTTTGGCACAAGCACGTAACCGATATTTTCACTTGCGAATGCAGAGGAAACGTGATCGCTTCCTCCGGAAATCAAATCTGCAGTTAGTTGCCCCACCGAAACTGTGTAGTCAGATTGCTTTGCAACTGCGTATCGGTATGCCGTGCTGTTGTCTTCGAGTTGAATACCGTTGGCCGGTATCACCGCTGCGGTCAATCCCGACTTCGCGCTATTAATCACAAGCACCTGCACGTCAACTCCGGATGTCGCCTGAGCGGCAATCAGGGCTGGCATGACTCTGGCACTTCCCCACTTAGCCTCTGGCGCCGCGACCGCGGTGAGCGCAGCGAGCGGAAGCAGGCAGAGAGTGACCAAGGCGGTCGCCACAACCTGTAGCGCCCGACGGCGACGGATTGATTCCAGGGCAATTGAAGCGGCAGCAATAGTGGCCAACCCCCAAAGCGCGAGGAGTGCGCGTGGATCTCCGCTTACATACTCGCTGCCGTCAGTAGCGCCAATAGCCGGGAATTGCAGACCGGTGACCAATCTGGCAGAAAGCAGTGCCGCCAGACCCAGCCCGAGGCTCAGCAGCGCGACAGCTCGTCTTGCTGTCAACAGGGCAAGCAAAGCCAGCAGTAGCAGCACTCCAACAAACAGGGTCAGATACCAGAGACCAAGTGGGTTAGCGGTTGCTCCAAGCAGCAACTGCCAGCCACTGCTGTTTGACGTCCCTTGAGGCACACCAGGGTCAGCAAACACGGCAAGCGGGTGAGTCAACAGGTCATAAATAAATAGCGGACCAAAGATTGCCGAAGTTGGAAGCGCGATCCACACCAAGTATCCGAATCGCTTGATGCGAGCGATCAAGACAAAGACCAAAGCCAACAACAGCACAGCTGCTGTGTTTGGTGCTGCTGCAATCTCGACGGCGAATAGTAATCCACTCAAACCGACCCAGGTCCAAATTTGCTGACGGGATCGCACCGATAACTCCACACCAAATAGTGCAACCTTGGCGATACAGAAAACCAAGAGTGGCAGCACCAGCTGCGCGATCAAAGCTGGAATGCGCAACTGAGTTTGCGCTTCGGTGACGGTCGGCAATAGTGCGTAACTCAGCGCTGCGACATTTCTAATCCAACTCTTCTTGGTGAAAAGCGAGAACGCTTTGAAGCTACCGAAGAATGCAATTGGCTTGGCAAGAAAAACTAGTGCGGTGAGTGCAACCGATGGTGACCAAAATGTAACGCTCCCGATTGCAAGCAGTACCCAGTTGAATGGATCCGCAGGAATTGCAAAACCATTACCTAGCTCTTGCCAGCTCGCTCCCGCACGTTTGAATAATTCAAACCAATTCTCACTTAGCGGCAGCGCACCGCCACCATTGATTGCCTCGCCGACGGGTAGCCAGGCAACCGACAAAGCCGAGAGCAGAATGACGAACCAAAGTCCGCCGGCTGCAACGAAAGATTTTGATGTCGCGCCAACTCCAAGCAAAAGTTGTTCGGTATTTGGCGAAGTCGAATCGCGTTCTGCGAGCTGTGCGTGTGCTTCGAGTCGAGCCTCGATTTCTTCCTGCTCGGCGTTCTGGCGTTTCTCATCGCGCACCTGTTGCTTGGTGGCATAGAGCGCGCGCAGTGCTCGTCGCCCGGCAACACTCACCTTGCGACGGTGCCGAAGCCTTGCCCCAATAGTGAAATAGGCCCAGGCGCCGGCTGCGAGGTCACCGATCAGGCGGTCCGGGCGCTTCGACCAGACTCGCCAAACCAGGCGGCCAAGCGTGAGTAACGGTAGGAAAAACCAAAACAGTAGCGCGGTTGCAAGCGAAGCGTAGCTGAGTCGCAACTGCAGCTCGGCTCGACGTAGCGCAGACTTTGGTTCAACGCGGAGCCAGGAGCGATTACGCTTGCCGTGCAGCGCGAGTGCGGCATGCGCCACCTTTGACTGCGGTGCCACGACCACGCGATGTCCGGCCAGTCGAGCGCGAATTGAGAAATCCACATCGGCGGCAAGTGGAGGGATGCCATCGGTAAGGCCACCGAGCGACTGCCAGACACTTCGCTTCACCAACATGCCGGCGGTGCCGACGGCGAGCACATCGTCTGCCCCGTCATGCTGTGATTGATCCAGCTCATCGCTAACCAAACTAAAAAGTGCACCGCTCCGGGTGAGTGTGAGCCCCTGTTGTGCGATGAGTTTGCGATTGTTCCAGTCCATGAGTTTTGGACCAACCACTGCAACCGAGGGTGAGAGCTCGACGACATTCAAAAGTTCTTTGAGCGCATTGGACATCGGTGCACTGTCATCGTGCAAAATCCATAACCAGTCCGCTTGCGGCGCAGCATTGCGCTCAGCTAGTGCGATTGCCTCAGGAAGAGATGCACCAGGTGCGGTGATCGCATTCGGATTTTCTGCGTCGCCAGTTTCAATAATGATTAGTTGGTCGATATTTTGAAATTTTGTCGCCGCGATAGTTTGATCAAGAAAGTCTGAAGAATTATGACTAACGATTATTGCGGTGACGAAAGTTTTCATCAGGTGATCGGCTTCCGCCGAAAATTACGCGCGCTTTTTTAGCTTGCGACGTTCGCGTTCCGAGAGTCCGCCCCAGATCCCAAAACGCTCGTCGTTCTTTAGTGCGTACTCAAGGCACTGAGCCTTGACATCGCAACCACTGCAAATCTTTTTAGCTTCTCGAGTAGAACCGCCCTTTTCTGGGAAGAAAGCCTCTGGGTCGGTCTGTGCGCAGATTGCATCTGCCTGCCAAGAAAGTGGGTCTTCGTCGAAGTCGTTGTATGCACGAGCAACGCCAAGCTGCAGTGGATCAACAAACCAGTTCTCTGGTACGTGACTGCGACTGTCCATAACTCAATTCCCCATCCTGAGCGCCTGGAAACAGACACCCTTGAAACTTCCTGCTTGTAATTACATCGGTGTTATTCACCCCTTGTCAAGTTGAGAACTGCCAAGTTTCAAGGCTTTGCTTAGCCTTAAACTCAGGACATGACTATTTTGGTGACCGGCGGGGCGGGCTATATCGGCTCCCACGTGGTGCGTCTGCTCCAGCAGCAGGGTAAACGGGTCACCGTGATCGACAACCTCTCCTCCGGTAATCAGGCTCGACTTGGCGACGCCAAGCTCATTGAGCTAGACCTGGCGGCCCCGGAGGCCAAGGATCGTCTGGTAGAAATTCTGCGCGGAGATTCGGTTTCCGCTGTCATCCACTTTGCCGCCCGCAAGCAGGTGGGCGAATCGGTGCTCAAACCGGAATGGTATTTTCAGCAAAACATCGGGGGCATGGCCAATCTGCTAGAGGCAATGCACTTAAGCGGCGTAGAGAAACTCGTATTTAGTAGTAGCGCTGCCACCTATGGAATGCCGGATGTTCCAGCTGTAAACGAAGACACTGTTTGCAGCCCAATCAATCCATATGGTCAAACCAAATTGATCGGCGAATGGATGGTGGCGAATGCCGCTCGCGCTTGGGGGCTTCGCGGAGTAAACCTTCGTTACTTCAACGTGGCTGGCGCGGGTTGGCCGGATCTTGCAGACACCGCGGTGATGAACCTAGTTCCAATTGTTTTTGCAAAACTAGCCGCTGGAGAAAAGCCAGTGGTCTTCGGCGATGACTACCCGACCAACGACGGCAGTTGCGTTCGCGATTACGTGCACGTGCTGGATCTTGCAGAGGCACACATCGCAGCTCTCGATTACACCGAGAAACCGCAGCGCGAATTTTCGACCTTCAATGTCGGCACGGGCACCGGGTCGAGCGTGTTCGAAGTAATTGACGAAATTAGAAGAGTTTCCGGAGTTGATTTCGAAATTGAAGTGCAACCAAAGCGCGCTGGCGATCCACCATTTCTCTGCGCAGACGTTTCGCGTATCAATCGGGTACTGGGCTGGAAGGCGAAGAACGGCCTGGCTGAAATAATTGAAAGTGCCTGGGCGGCTCGCAGTTAGTCGCGGCCGACGGCCAGATAGACCGTACCGGCACCGCTGAAGCTCAGCAATCTAGCGGAATTACCAATGAATACCGCCTCGCCCCTGGTCAAAACTTCGCGCTGGTCCTTACTGTTGCTCACCGCGACTTCCCCACCGATGCAGACGGCAATGGCATCGCCAGAGATTTGCAGATCTGCATGCACACGATCGCCGCTCGGTTCGATTCGGTAAAGCACAAACTCTTCAAATGGAATCGCAAACTCAGTGAGGCCGGCAGCAATATCTTTTTGCTCGACCAGTTGAATTCCGCGCGATTCAAAATCGACCACGCTTTCTAACTCTTCGACGTCAATGTGTTTTTCCGTCAGTCCTCCGCGAAGCACATTGTCTGAAGCCGCCATCACTTCGACACCGAGGCCGGATAGGTAGGCGTGGATATTGCCGGCTGGAAGTGCGAGTGATTGCCCCGGTTGCAATCGCACATAATTCATCAGTAGTGCTACAGCGACACCTGGGTCGCCGGGGTGCTGTTCGTTCAGTCGTGCCGCCAGCTCGAATCGGCCATCGAAGTCCGCGAGCGCGGCCAGCGACAAACCCAGTTCAAGGAAGTTGTTGCGCGAGTGGAGCAGATGTGAAAACAGTCGTTTCAACCCCTGCTCGAGTAATTGCATCCAGTGTTCCGCAGCCGCGCGCAGTTCTGGAGTGATTGGGTAACTCAAAATATCTTCGAGCAACTCCCGAATCTGCTGGTCAGATTTGAAACCACACAGCGCCTCGAATTCGGAAACCGCGACGATTGCCTCAGGCTTATGGTTGGCGTCTTTGTAATTCTGATTTCCAGCAGCGAAACCCGCCGCCGCCTGAGCCAAATTCGGATGCGCCTGAATTGAGAGTGCCCGATCGGCGGCCAGGAACTTCATCAAGAAACTTAGTGGGCGACCATTGCGCAGTTCGAGCAGCCCGACAGCGGAATCCTCGGCGTATGCCATCGAACCCGGGTGGGTACCAAACCAGATTTCGGCCATTGGCCCGCCGGTCTCGGTATAGCCCAGATAATCCGAGATAAGGGTCTTGGAACCCCAGGCATAAGGCAGTGCCTGGTTGGTGATCTTACGAATCAAGGCGCTCCATCCCGCGGGTTGCTTTAAGGCTACTGAATAGACTGGATTTTCCATGAACGCGCTGACGCAACCAATCCGAGTAATTATGAATACTCGCGAACCTGGCTATCGCGCTAAAACTTACCTTGCCTACGCTGGCGTATTCGCCGTCGGCGCTGGCGATGCCGTGCGCTACTCAATTGGCTGGCTTGGTTGGGGAATTTTGCTCGGAGTACTACTGAGCATCACCGCGGTGCTATTTTTCCGCGACGAACCAAAACGAGTGTTCAAGCAAATGCCTTGGCCGCTCATCGCTCTACTCGGACTCATGGCACTAAGCACCACCTACTCCTTTTATCCGGCCTTCACCGCGCTAGCAGTTTTTGCCCAATTAGCCACGACGCTCTTTGGCCTCTTCTTGGCTGGCAGCTTTAGCTGGCGTCACCTGCTGAAAGTATTCGCCAACGTCATTCGATTTATTCTCGCGACTTCATTTATTTTCGAATTTGTTGCTGCGGCAATTGTGCGCGGGCCGATTCCCCCAATTTTCAAAAACTACAAAGGCGACAAGCCACCGGCGAGCGCTTACTACTGGACCCGCGGACACCTATTTGATGGCGATCGAATTCAGGGAATCGTGGGTAACTCAAACTTGCTCGCCTACATCGCGATGTTAGGTCTCATCGTTTTTGCAATCGAATATGTGGTGCGCGGCCGACTTCGCTGGTTGAGCGCAATTAGTTTCATCGGTGCAGCAGCCGCATTCTGGTTGGCAAAATCAGCTGGAGTCGGTTTCGCGGTCATGGCCGTTGCCGTGGCGGCGGTTGTTGCAATTTCGGTCGAAGGAAAAGATCGCGACCTTCGTCACAGAACTTACCGATGGGTCTGGGCTGTTGCCGGAGTCATCGCGGTTGTGGTTTTGATTTTCCGCGCAGAAGTTTTTGCTGCCTTTGGCAAGAGCCCTGACATGACAGGTAGAAGCAAGATTTGGAAGTTGGTGCTCGGTCTAATCTGGGAGCGTCCGGTGCAAGGTTGGGGTTGGATCTCATACTGGGTGCCTGGCGTGAAGCCATACGACGGGCTCGTAGTGATCAAAAACGTGCCCTACTACCAGGCCCACAATGCCTACCTCGATACCTGGCTGCAGCTTGGCGCTATCGGGCTACTTCTGCTGCTTGCCCTGATTGTGCTCACCTTCGTCAAACTTTGGCGGTTGGGCGTGCGTCACACCAACCCGCTGTATCTTTGGCCGATGCTTGCTTTCTTCGGAATTCTGGCGCAGAACCTCACCGAGAGTCGCATGCTGCTCGAACTCGGCTGGGCGATGCTGGTGATGTTTGCCGTGAAGTCGAATGACCCAGAGGAGTTTTTGGAGCCGAGAGGCCGCACGCCTAAAAGAGCTCGTTTGCTCTCTCTAGGTCTTCGGCGAAGTCAACCTCAACAGCGTAAAGATCGCTGATGTCGACCGCCTTGAATCTGGCGGCATCTTTCTCAATCGCGTATTCAATTCCGCGTTCGAAGTAATCCTGATCGTCAACTTCACCGAGGCGCTGAATTAGTGCAGCCTTGTCGGCTGCAGAAACGTAGTTGATACCCACAGCTTCACCGAGGCCGCCAACCACTTGCTTGGAAAGTTCATTGATGTAGCCGTCT
>JBJTNZ010000146.1:0-7953 GCA_046074345.1 Micrococcales bacterium
GTAAGGGCGGACACCGATAGCAATGATTGAACACTGAGATAGTCAATCAGCGATCCCAAAGAGTAGTTTTCAGATATGAGCACTCTTTCACCTTCAGAGAAGCAGGCACTAATAGATCAGGTAAATGTGGTTTCGGCCCAAGAGGACGAACTTAGGTTCCAGAGCTTCGATTCGACAACAGCTTGGGAGCTTGGTCATCTGATTATTCCCGAGGCCGAGAAGCGTGGGTATCACCTTGCACTTCGCATCTCCATGGGTGAGCAGATTTTATTCCAGTTCTCGATGAATGGCACCAAAGCCGGTCAGGAATTGTGGCTCGACCGCAAAACTCGCACTGTTTATGAATTCTGTGAAAGCACTGAGCGCGTTGGTCTTTATCACCAATACATGGGACGCGATTTCTATGAGACACCTTGGATTGATCCATTCACCACAACAAAGCACGGCGGTGGATTTCCAATCCGATTGGTAAACAGCTCCGCAATCATCGGAGCATTTGCGTTGTCCGGAGCGCACGGAGAAGAGCATGGCTTTATTGTTGAGATGATTCGCAAATATTTGAATAAGTAACCAATGGCCTATCCAAAAACTAAGTTCGACGATTACATTCGCCGTTTTAATGCACGCGATCTAACTGCGTTCGAGGACTATCTGCATCCGCAAATGCACATGCAAAACGGCATGCTCGAATTCGATGGTGTTGAAGGAATGAAGCATCACTATCGTGATTTGATTTGGCCAGACTTCAGTGAAGAATTGTTTGTTACAAACTTCATGAGCGATAACGATCAGATTGCTATAAAGATGTACACGTTATTCACCGCATTCCACGACAAAGTGGATTCACTTTTCGGTCCAGTGAGAAAAGGTGAGACCTTTGAATTCGACGGACTAATTATGTACAAGGTCGAAGATGACCTTTTCAAGAACATACTGGTTGCTTACAACTCATTCATTTACACCGATTTGCAAGGAAACAAGAAAGACCTCGGCGTTCCGCACTAGATTTGGACTATGTCTAAACCAGCCCCTTCAATCCAACTTTGGTCAATCCGCGAGCCATTCACAGCAGACATGAATGCTGCCCTCGCCAAGCTAGCTGAGCTCGGCTTTACTCAGGTAGAGCCTTTTGCACACGGTGACCTAAAGGCTGGAACCTTCATCGATGACCTAGTCGCCGCGATGAAGGCCAACAACCTGGTGGCTCCGACCGTGCACATGCAGGTAATCGGCAAAGACGCCACCCAGTACTTTGAGACGGCACAGAAGCTTGGCGTCAGCTACCTGATCGACCCAATGCACGCTCCAGGCTGGACCGATATGAACGCAGTGCCACCAATGTGGGAAGACCGCGATGAGGTACTCAAGATTGCCGAGGGGCTGAACCAGCTTGCCGAGCAGGGTAAGCAGTACGGCATCAAGGTCGGCTACCACAATCATGCCTTTGAGTTGAGGGCGCGAGTCGACGGCGAGATCGCTTTGCAATTCTTGATCGACCATCTAAATGAAGACGTGGTTATCGAACTTGATACCTATTGGTGTGAAGCAGGTGGCGTGAGTGCCCCTGAGTTCCTAAAAAAGAATGGCTCGAGAGTAGTGGCTCTGCACATCAAGGATGGCAAGCGCAACGGAAATGTTGATGAGCAAGTACCAGCTGGTCAGGGTGAACTTCCGATTGCCGAGATTATTGCAGCGGCTCCGCATGCAATTCCTGTGATTGAATTCGACAAGTACACCGGCGGCGAAATTTTTGCTGGAGTCGAAGCCGCGCTTGAGTTCGTTAACTCTGTTCGTTAGTTTTTCTTAAACCAAGTTTCTGGCTTGATTCTCTTCTGCACTATTGCAGCAGAAAACAAAATGATTGCCGCACCTAAAAGTGTGCTGAGCTGAATTGCCTCATTAAGAATTGCCCAGCCTGCGATTACTGCAACGACAGGTGAGAGGTAAGTTACAGTACTTGCGATTGCACTTCCGACAATGCTGGTTACTCGAAAATTCCAAACGTAGGCAAAGCCGGTGCCGAGAGCACCTAAAACGAAAATACAAATTGCGGTATTCGAAGTAAGTGCTGAGTGCAACAGTGGCTGCGTAATTGCGAGTGGTGACAACAAGACCACGCTGGCAACTAACTGAGCAGTAGCAAGTGATGTTGAACTGTATCCCGTATTCGCGAGGTAGCGGCGCATGTAAGGAAAAGAGAATCCGTAACCGAGAGTCGCCATCAAGATCAGGGCAATACCTAGTGGAACATTTGAACCAGTGAATGACAAGTTTCCGAACAAAACTAAAACCCCGATGAAGCCTAGAAGCAGACCGACAACCTGGCTCCTCGTGATTGATTCACTGCGGAAAACCAGCGTGATGAAAAGCACGCTAAATAGCGGCGTGGTCGCATTGAGAATGCCGGCTAGCGAGCTGTCTAAGAGCTGTTCGGCGAGTGCAAACATCAAGCCCGGAAAGGCATTCAGCAACATTCCAAGCAACAGCATTTTGAGCCAGATGCTCTTTTCGCGTACGAACTTCTGCTTGGTCACCAGTGACCAGATAACCAGGGCCAAGGCACCGAGCACATTTCGTAGTACTGCAACGCCAACGGCAGTAAAGGATTCAAGACTCACGGCGATAAAGAAGAACGACAATCCCCAAGTGGTAGCCAAGACGATGAATGTTGCCAACCATGGCTGTTGCTTGTTCGTCATTGGTCAAGTCTCTCACTGTCTAGACTCATAGCCATGACTTTGAGCTTGTTACTTTCTGCTGCGCTATTCAGTTTTGTAACTTCTGTCACGCCAGGCCCAAACAACACTTTCTTATTGTCATCCGGCGTGAATTTCGGTCTCAAAAAATCTTTGCCCTACCTAATGGGCATCATGGCTGGGCTTTGCGGCATGATGCTTGCCATTGGTCTTGGGCTTGGAGTTGTGTTCACAACATTTCCAGTGATTTACCAAGTGCTCAAATACATAGGTTTCGCCTACATCCTCTACTTGGCTTACTTGATTATTCGAAGCACTTCAAAATCCGAATCTGCCGAAGCCAAGTACATCGGCTTTTGGCGATCGACTTCGTTTCAGTTTGTGAACCCAAAGGCGTGGATTGTGTTGGCCAGTTACATGGCAACATTTGTGCCGGTGGAGGCTGGCGTATTTGTGGCTCTTGGTATTTGCGCGGTTTTTCTAATTGCAACATTTGCAGGTGCGCTCATTTGGGCGGTCTCTGGTCAGCTACTTCGGAATTGGTTGAGTCAACCAACTCGTCGCAGAATCTTTAATATCACTTCAGCAATTTTGCTTGTACTTTCGATGCTCCCAGTTTTGTTTATGCACTAATGGGAAAAATTCCAAAAACCAAGAATGGCTTCGAGCCACGCACTTGTGAACGTTGCGGTTTGAAATTTGAGTGGAGAAAAAAGTGGGCCAAGGATTGGCACAACGTAAAGTACTGCTCGAAGAAGTGTAAGACCGCATGATTCAAAATCTCATTTACGTAGCTCACGATCACCTAAATCGCCACAAGGGTGCGCTTAAGAACGCAAACCCAAAAACGGATGCTGTGATTTTTGTCGAAAGCAAAAGAATGCTCGAGGGGCGGCCTTGGCATAAGGAGCGACTATTCTTCCTGCTCTCGTCAGCCAGGCATTTTGCGACTGAACTAGAGACCGAAGGGTTCACAGTTCGCTACATTCAAGCTGGCACAACCCCGGACGGACTTGACCGGGCGAGGCTTGAATTTGGAAATTTGCCTATTTTTTGCGCTGAACCCTCTTCTTATAAGCAATCTGCTCAGCTGCTGAATTACGGAGCCGCCTTTATTGAAAATGACTTCTTTCTCACCAGTAGAAGGCTCTTCGCGCTCTGGGCAGAGAAGCAAAAGTCCTATGTCATGGAGAATTTCTATCGCGCCCAACGCAATCGTCTGGGAATACTGGTGGCAAATGGGGAGCCAGAAGGCGGGCGTTGGAACTATGACGCAGACAACCGCTTACCGCCACCCAAGAATTACGAATGGCCCGAATATCTGCAGCACGATCGCGATCTGATTGATTGTGAGGTGGCTTCAGAGCTCGACTACGGACCAACGACCACTTGGGCCACCACCAGAGCTGGCGCACTCCGCCAGTTGAAAAACTTCATCGAAAATCACTTGGCTGCATTTGGCCCATACGAAGATGCCATCGCAAAAGATAATTGGGCGCTGCACCACTCTTTGATAAGTCCGTACCTGAACAATGGCCTGCTCACACCAGAAGAAGTAGTGGATGAAGTTTTATCCGAATACAAACTTGGCAACGCTCCCATTGAATCAGTTGAGGCATTCGTGCGTCAGGTGATTGGCTGGCGTGAATACATAAACGGCATGTATTGGTTTCTGGGTGAAGACTATCGAAACGGAAACCATCTCGAAGCGAATCGCAAACTCTTGCCGCTTTTTAGTGATTCGACTAAAACAAAAATGAATTGCGTTAGGTCAATTCTCGAGGACGTAGAGGAACGCTCATGGACTCATCATATTCCGCGTCTGATGGTCCTAAGCAATCTCGCGCTAACCACTGGGACAAATCCTCAAGAATTTTTAGATTGGATGCGAGAACAATTCATTGATGCAACCGACTGGGTGATGGTGCCGAACGTTATTGGAATGGCAGTGCACGCTGACGGCGGTGTGCTTATGACTAAACCTTATGCAGCAGGCGGTGCATACCTGGATCGCATGACGCAACACTGCAAGGAATGCGTTTATGATCCAAAAAAACGAATCGGCGAAGATGCCTGTCCGTTCACAACTTTGTATTGGGATTTTCTAGATCGTCATCGTGATTTATTCGTCAAGAATCACAGAATGAGTCAACAAGTTTTTGGCCTAAATCGACTAAAGGATCTACCTGAATTAAGAATTCGTGCAAAGCAAGTGCTAACTGGCCTTGATGAAGGCACGATTTAGCGAATTACAAGAACGGACGAAGTTCCACTCTGCGGTTGCATGCCTTTGAACCCTCGGCTGCTAGCGCTAACGCTTCTTCACGACTCTCTGCCTTTATCAACCAGAAACCGGTGTAGTTATCCTCGGCGTTGAACACCGATCCGGCAACTACCTGGCCTAGACCGTTGCGATTGTCGATTAATTTCGCAGCCGTTGGTCTTCCAATTCCTGCGGCGTAAATCCAGTTGCCGTTGGCTTCCAACTTTTCGTTGAACGCATCGATTTCCGCCATCTCATCACTAGTGCCAGAGGCAGTGCGGTCATCGATTACGAAAATTATGAAACGCATGGACTCACTTCCTTTTACGGGGTTTTGCTAAAAGTGATCGAAACAGTACTGCTTCGCGTTGCTGGGTTTGATGTTTGCTTTCCTGCATTGGCTGAAATAGTGCCCTTGAATCCAATTGAATTGAGGAAAGCACGAACGTTTGCAGCTCGAGTCTTTGCAAGCTTCAAATTTGATTTCAATGAAATCGACCCTGTTGTAAATCCTAAAATTACAACTTTGTTGAAGCTCGTTTTAGATGCAACCATGGTCCTCAATTTGTTTTGCATTGCTTTTGTCAATGTGACTGATGTTCCGCTAAAACTGAAGAAAGCCGTGGCCGATGTTGGCACTGTCGGTGTTGGCGTCGGCGAAGGCACTGCCGTCACGGTAGGCGTTGGTGTCGGGGTTGCTGGAGCTTCGTAGACAACTGGAGCGCTTACTGTCGCAACGGCCAACCAACGGGCAAACAACACAGTGTCGCTAGTCAAGGTCACGTTAGTTGCAGCAGCATTCAGCGTGGTTCCACTTCCATCAGGAGCGGTGTTCCAGCCCTCGAATGTATATCCTGAGCGCTCTAAGTGTCCCGAGTTGTCGGCAACAGAAACTGTGGTGCCAAATGTAAAGGTTTGAGCAGGTGGCTCGCTTCCGGCGGTAGCGCCATTCCCCGAATAAAGTACCGAGTAAACAGCCGGGGTCCACTGGGCGTAGAGAACGGTGGCACCGCTGAAGGTGACACTGCTAGCTCCGAGAGCATAAGGAGTACCGGTGCCGAGGTTATTGGTGTTCCAGCCAGCTAGTCGGTATCCGTTCTTGACCAGGCGGCCAGAGTTCAAGGCTAGGTTCACACCAGGAGAACCAACATAGCTCGACTGTGAGCCTGGCGCCGAACCACTGTCAGCAACATTTGAGTTGTAGGTGACTGAATAGTTTTGACCCCACTGTGCTTAAAGAGTCAACCCCGTCGCGAAGCTATAAACGTAATTGGCTCTGTATGACGTGCCCGATCCGTTTGCTGCGGTGTTCCAGCCCCTGAAGGTATATCCGCTATTCGTGAATCCGTTTGCGCTCAATTGGGTGCTACTACTTGCAGTTTGAGTCGCAGTGGTGCCAGTTGCGTTCACATCGTTCTTATCAAAAGTGATGTTGTTGGATGCCTGAGCTACCCAAATTGCATAGAGGCTTGCATCTGCGTTGAAAGCGTATGCTTGGCCGTCAAGATACTGCGCAGTTCCAGCGTTGTAGGTGGAATTCCAACCCAGGAAGTTATATCCGGCACGCACGAATCCGTTTAGGTTCAGAGCGGTAGAAGTGGATGCCGACTGTGATGCAGTCGTTCCACTGTCTGCACCATTTCCATAAAACGTAACTCGATAAGTTGCAACAACTGCACGCCACTGAGCAAACATGGTGATGTCAGAATCGAAGGAATATATTGCTCCCTCTGGATATGCAAATCCGGTGCCATCTGCACGAGTATTCCAACCATCAAAGGTTGCACTTGCTTTGCTAAAAGTATTCGGGTTCAGAGTTGTTGAAGTACCCGCCGTTTGAGTGCTCATAGTTCCGGTACCAGTGTTTGCATCGAATGTCACCGTGTGGGTAACTCCGGCTTCCCACTTCGCATAGAGAGTTGCGTCGGTGCTTGTAGTGATCGAACCTTCGTCAATGTAACTTGTTCCGGTGCCGTCAGCAGCAGTATTCCAGCCCATGAATACGTAACCATTGCGGGTAAAGGTATTGATGTTCAGATTTGCTGCAACACCAGCAGCTACTGTCTGAGTCGTAGTCGTGGATCCAGTTGGAAGATTTGACTTGAAGGTAACCGTCTTGAGGTTTACATTCGAAACCCAACGAACAATTACAACACCGGAACCACCAGCGCCAGCACCGATATCTTCTGGGTCGGTACCACCGCCACCGGTGTTGGCTTCTCCAGCGGTCGCGTTTGCATACTGACCTCTTGTTCCTCCGCTAAAACCAAATGAGCTTCCGCGCCCACCGCCACCGAGACCACCCTGGCCACCGCCTGTGGTGGTTGGGGTATTGCCGTTAAATGTGACGGAGTTTATTCCATCAAAAGCTACGTACTGATTGTGGTTGTTGTTGATACCACCGCCACCGCCGCCGGCGTAATAGGTTGGCGTTCCAGTAATGTCCGATTGAAGCCCGATACCTCCGTTGGCACCAACATAGGTGCGCACGGTGTTGAAGCCAGCACCGCCGGCTCCACCTCCACCTCCACCAGCACCGTAGCTGTTGTAAGTGGAGTAACCGCCATTATTACCTTGCCCAGCAATACCTAAACCTGCGCGACCATTTCCACAGCCACTGTTTGTACAGTCAAATCTTGAACCACCACCAGAGGCTCCGGTAAGTGAGGTGACATATCCTTGTGCACCACCGCCACCGCCACCAGTTGCGATAATCGAACCAAAGCTTGAATTATCTCCATTGGAGCTCGTGGTGGCTCCACCGAAGTTTCCGCCAGTTCCACCGGCACCTCCTCCACCAACCGCGATTGCAATTGGAGTTGCCGCCGCAACGGTGAAGTCGTTCGCAGCGAGGAAGCCACCAGCTCCACCGCCACCAGAAGCACCTCCACCACCGCCGCCAACGACTAGGTAATCAAGTTTGGTGATTCCAGTAGGAGGAGTAAACGCATAGTCATTTGCAACTGTTTTGAATTTTGCTACGCAGTAGATGCC
>JBJTNZ010000147.1:0-10352 GCA_046074345.1 Micrococcales bacterium
TGCTCACCAAGCTCGACGTTCTTACCGGCCTCCCCGAGATCCCTGTTTGTGTGGCCTACGACGTCGACGGCGTGCGCCACGAAGAAGTGCCTGTAAGCCAGAGCGATTTCCACCACGCGAAGCCTATCTACGAAAACTTCCCTGGCTGGACCGAGGACATCACCGGCTGCCGCAAGTTCTCTGATCTACCTCAGACGGCTCAGGACTACGTCTTGAAACTAGAGGAACTAAGCGGAGCACGTATTTCGGCCATTGGTGTTGGCCCAGCTCGTGACGCAATTATTGTGCGTCACGACATGCTTTCTGCCTAAATCGGGGTATTTCGGCACGCGGTTGCCAATTTGAAATCCTCGTAAATAAAGGGTTACAGGTGCGTTACAAACTTGTTATCAGTAAAAGTTGTCAACCGGTTGCCAAATCCCCTACCATCATGTCTAACTGGAAAACCAACCAGGACCAAAAACCATTTAGACATAAGGACGAAAAATGAAGCATCCAAAGCGCTTTGCAGCAGCAGTAGCTGCACTGGCTCTGTCTGCTGTTGGCCTGACTGGTGTAGCGCCAGCGGAGGCAGCAAACAAGGCTGAGTTGGTCATCGGTTCAGTGGCCGAGCCAACTACCTGGGATCCAATTGGTGCCAACATCGGGCACTTCATCCCGTTTTACCAGGCTGTCTACGACAACCTAATTCTTCGATCACCAGACGGTAGCTACAAGCCAAACTTGGCTACCAAGTGGCAGGTTGCCGACGATTCAAAGTCAATGACTATTGATTTACGCAAGGGCGTTAAATTCACCGATGGTGCTACCTTCGATGCTGCCGCCGCCAAGGCGAACCTCGATGCTTATATTGCTGGCGTCGGTCCTTACACCGCGAAACTTTCTGGCACTTCTGTTGCTGTGGTTGATGCGGACACAATTAAGTTGACTATGTCTTCTCCAAACCCTGAAATCGTTTACTGGTTGGCAACGACCGGTAGTTTCATGGCCAGCCCAGCGGTTTTGAAGACCGCAGGTTTGAAGACCAAGCCCGTAGGCTCAGGCCCATACACTCTTGAATCTGCTTCAGTTGGTTCACAATACGTGTTCAAAGCAAATTCTGGTTACTGGGACAAGTCAAAGCAGAAATTCTCAAAAATCACCATTAAGTTCTTGAGCGACAACACTGCACGTTTGAATGCACTTCTAGGTGGACAGGTTGATGTTGCCTACCTAACCGCAGGCACTGTTGCAGCAGCAAAGTCAAAGGGAAAGACAATTTATTCTGACGGTCGTGCAGTTGACTACAAGGGCTTGGTTTTGTTTGACCGCGCTGGAAACAAGAACCCAGCACTTGGCAAGGTCGAAGTTCGTCAGGCATTGAACTATGCGATTGACCGCGTAGCTCTTGCCAAGGCGGTTGAAGTAAATGCTCAGCCGACTTCGCAGATCTTCTCTCCAGCTGGAACCGCTTACAAGAAGTCTTACGACACTTACTACAAGTACGACGTTGCGAAGGCCAAATCACTTATGGCTTCTGCTGGCTACGGCGACGGGTTCACTTTGAACTTGAACAACTGGGCAGAACCGAACCTCAACGCATTGGTCGAGGGTTACCTCAAGGCAATCAATGTGAAGGTCAACTGGGTGCAAGACACCAACTGGTATCCAAACGCTAAGGCTGGAAAGTTCGAAGCAATCATCATGCAGATTTTCCAGGGAACCGACTTGGTTACCGCGGAAACAGCATTGGCTGCAGATGGTGGTTGGAACAACCTCAAGTACCAGAGCCCAGCTATGAAGCGCGCTTGGGCAGTACTTACCCAGTCTGGAACCGCGAACCAGGTGAAGACTCAGACTGCACTTATGAACCAGATCGCAGTTGAGGAAGCATGGCACGTGCCGTTCTACCGAGTGCTTCACTACATGGGCTCTTCGAACCGCGTGAAGACCATCATCCAGGCACAGAACGCAGTGCCTTACCTATACAACTACGCACCAACCGGTAAGTAACCGGATTCACGCGGACTGGGAGTTAGTTCTCCTGTCTCTCAGTCCGCGTGAGTCTCCCCCTCAACGAAAGGCATCGAGATGTTTGGCTTTATCGGCAAGCGACTTCTCTCGGGAGTGTTACTTCTTTTTGTAATTACTTCACTTGCATACTTCTTAGTCTTTTTCACAGTCGATGGTGTCGCCTATCGACTACTTGGTGACTCAGCAACAGCTGCTGACGTTGCGGCTAAGAACCACGAACTTGGCTTAGATCTTCCATTTTTCACTCGCTACCTTGATTGGCTCGGAGCTGCAGTGCGAGGCGATTTCGGCACCTCGTGGTTTAACAACGAAAAAATTATCGATGCCTTGGCGAATCGGCTCCCGGTCACTGTGACTGTGGTTGGTATCGCAATTCTAATTTCGGCGATACTCGCAGTAATCCTGGGAATGGCAGCGGCAATCAAGGGTGGTTGGATAGACCGCCTAGTCCAGCTGTTGGCAATTACTGGTTTTGCGATTCCAGGTTTTGTGATTGCCGTTATCTCGGTGACAATTTTTGCTATTACTTTCACCTTACTTCCGGCCACCGGCTGGGTGCCGTTTACTGAAGACCCTATGGGTTGGTTGCTGTCAATTATCTTGCCAACCTTTGCTTTGGTGATTGCAACTGTTGCATCGTCAGCTCAGCAGATTCGTTCGGCAATCAAGAATGTTTATGAGCGCGATTGGGTGCGCACTCTTCGCAGCCGCGGTATTGCCGAAAATGAAATTTTGTTCAAGCATGTTTTGCGCGCCGCGGCTCCTTCAGGCTTGACGGTCTTGAGCTTGCAGTTTGTCGGAATGCTTGGTGGTTCTGTCATCATCGAAAGTATTTTTGCCCTGCCAGGTATGGGTCAGTATGCGGTTACCGCAACCGGATCCGGCGATACCCCAGTGGTTATGGGCGTTGTAGTTTTCACTGTCGTCGTTGTCATTGTGGTCAACCTAATAGTTGACCTAATCAATGGCTGGCTAAACCCTAAGGTGCGTGTTAAGTAATGTCGCAACAAGTGAATCGTCGAGGCCTCTTCGCTCGACTAATTAGAAACCCGCTGGGCGTAGTCACCATGAGCTACATTCTGCTCATCGTGCTGGTTGCAGTAATGGCACCGGTGATTGCACCGATGGACCCACTGCTAACCGACCCGGCCAGCATTATGACCGGTCCGGATTCGGCCCACCTGTTGGGCACCGACTCAGCCGGGCGCGATGTGCTCAGCCGTCTAATCTTTGGTGCTCAGTCGACTCTGATCGCCGCGGCCATAGTGGTGATTGTGGCCATCGTGATTGGTGTGCCATCTGGATTGCTCGCCGGTTATTACGCTGGCAAGTTTGATGCCATCGCCTCTTGGTTCTCAAACATGATTATGGCTCTGCCAGCCATGATTGTTCTTCTCGCGGTTCGCACAGCTCTCGGCCCTTCAATTTATTTGATTATGACCGTATTCGGTGTGATTATCGCTCCGGGCTTCTTTAGGCTTACGCGCACCGCTGTGATGGGCGTGCGCAACGAACTCTATGTCGATGCTGCTCGCGTTTCTGGATTGAGTGACTTGCGCATTATTGGAAAGCACATCTTCACCGTGGTGCGCGCGCCAATCATTATTCAGTCGGCAATGATTTCGGGTATCGCAATTTCAATTCAGTCAGGTTTGGAATTCCTCGGCTTGGGTGACACCACACTGATCAGCTGGGGAAGCATGATCAATGATGGCTTCCGCAATATCTTCATCGCGCCAATCTTGGTGCTTTGGCCTTCACTCGTCATCTCACTTACGATTGGTGCCTTTGCGCTATTCGGAAACGCAATACGCGACAGTCTTGAAGATGCTCAGAAGATTGTTCTCAAAGGCAAGAAAGCGAAAGCCGTTGCCAATTCACGCGTCGTTGTGAAAGCAGAAAACACCGATCACCTTCTTTCTGTTTCTCATTTATCGGTTGGTTACCCACAGGGTGACGGCGGCATCAAGACAGTGGTATCCGATGTTTCCTTCTATTTGGACAAGGGCGAGGTGCTTGGTATCGTCGGCGAATCGGGATCAGGTAAATCTCAGACCGCATTCTCGATACTTGGTCTCCTGCCTAGTAATGCTCAGATCAACTCGGGTCACATACTTTTTGATGGCAACGACATAGTTGCTGGAGACTCTGGTGCGATTTCACAGAAGTCGATGGCTCAGTTCCGCGGCAAGCGCATCGCCTACATTCCACAGGAACCGATGAGCAACCTGGACCCTAACTTCACCGTTGGCTACCAGTTGGTTCGCCCAATTGTTCGCACTCTAGGTGTTACCAAGGCCGAGGCTAAGGAGCGAGTCTTCAAGCTGCTGGACCTGGTGGGCATTCAAAACCCGAAGCGCGTATTCAACTCATACCCGCACGAAATCTCGGGTGGTATGGCTCAGCGAGTGCTGATTGCCGGTGCTATCTCCTGCGAACCAGATCTGTTGATTGCCGACGAGCCAACCACCGCATTGGATGTGACCATCCAGGCTGAAGTGCTCGACTTGCTACGCGATTTGCAGAAGAGATTGGGCATGGGGTTGCTACTGGTGACTCACAACTTTGGAGTCATCGCAGACCTTGCCGATCGCGTTGTTGTGATGCAGCACGGGCGAGTAGTCGAGTCTGGCGATGTTCGAGGCTTACTTCGTTCTCCAAAAGAAAAGTACACACAGTTACTACTTGGTTCGATGCTAGAAGGCAAAGAACCAATGTCGGTACTCACCGGAAATGCGAGGGACTAATCATGGCTGACAAGTTACTTACAGTTGAAAATCTCGATGTCACTTATCCCGCAAAGGGGTTTGGCAAAGCTGGATTCAAGGCATTGCATTCAGTAAGTATCGAGGTGGAATCCGGAAAGACGCTAGGACTTGTTGGTGAATCAGGTTCGGGTAAAACCACTCTTGGTCGAGCAATTCTCGGGCTTGCTCCGGTGACTTCCGGATCAATCAGATTCGAAGGCAAAGAAATTTCTCACGCATCTCGAAAAGAGCGACGCGTTTTGAGTCGCGACATTCAGGTGGTATTTCAGGACCCATACACTTCATTGAATCCTTCGATGGAGATTGGGCAGATTCTCGCTGAGCCGTTGCAGATTCAAGGCATGGATACTGCTAAGTCTCGGACTCGAATTTCAGAGTTATTGGATCAGGTTGGCTTGCCTTCAGATTCGTTACAGAGGTTGCCAAGGGAGTTCTCCGGTGGGCAACGTCAGCGCGTTGCTATCGCTCGAGCACTTGCGCTTTCGCCAAAGCTAATTGTTTGTGACGAGCCGGTGTCGGCTCTCGACCTCACCACCCAGGCTCGCATTCTTGACCTGTTTCTCCAGATTCAGAAGGACACCGGAATCTCATACTTATTCGTTTCGCACGACCTAGATGTGGTGCGTCACATAAGTCACAACGTTGCGGTGATGTACAAGGGTGAAATCGTGGAAAACGGACCAGCATCACAGGTAACTGTGAAGCCGGTGCACCCGTATACCCAGCGTTTGCTTATGGCATCTCCGGTACCAGACCCAGATCGTCAGGCGCAGCGCCGCGAGGAACGTCGCAAAATGATGGCCGCTCAAGCAATAACCGCGTAGCAGTTAGACTTTGGAAACAGTTTCCAAAAGTTGCCAAAAGTTTCCAAACAAGGAGAAAAGTTGCCACCTAAGACCCCGGCCAATAAGAAGCCGACCGCGGGTGCCGCAACCATTTATGACATTGCGGAACTAGCTGGAGTAAATCCATCGACTGTTTCACGAGCATTGACAACTCCTGGCCGAATTAGTGCAAAAACTGAAGCCAAGATTCGCGCAGCAGCCAAAGAACTCAACTACGTGGTAAATCCTTTTGCGCGCGCATTACCAACTGGTCGTACCAAGATGATTGCGTTGATGATGGCAGATATCACTAACCCGGTGTTTTTCGGAGTAATCCGAGGTGCAGAATCAATCGCCGCGGAACACGGGTACGTATTAGTCATCGCGGAATCTCAAGAATCTAGTTCGGACGAAGAAACTATCATTCAGAGAATCTTGCCTACTGTGGATGCGGTCATGCTGATTACAACTCGCTTGCCAGATTCTGACATTCAACGAATTAACGAGATCAAGCCGACTGTTTTGGTGAACCAAGCGGTGAAGGGGGTTCACGATGTTGTACCTAACTTCCAACCTGGAGCCGAGCAGGCAGTGCAGCACTTAAAGAATCTCGGACACAAGCGAATCGCATATCTGAACGGTCCAATATCATCTTGGATGAGCAAGCACCGTTGGGAGCTATTGATGAAAGCAGCGGTTGCCGAAGGATTATCAATTGTCGAAATTGGACCCAACACTCCTGATCTCAAGGGCGGACAAGCAGCTGTCGATCGAGTGATTGCCGCTGGAGTTACGGCAGTAATCACTTACAACGATGTGATGGCCATCGGGCTACTAAGAGAATCAATTCGTCGCGGTATTAATGTGCCAAAGGACTTAAGCATCATCGGTTTCGACAATATCTTCGCCAGCGATTTCACCACCCCAGCGTTATCGACAATTCAATTACCACTCGAAGAACTTGGTAAAGATGCCATCACCATGCTGCTCGATCTACTCGATAAAGAACCTGACAAGAAAATTCCATTGCACCGATCGAAGCTGGAAACGTCACTGCTAGTGCGTGACTCAACAGCAAAGGCCAAGGCCTAAATCATGAAAATAACGATGAGATTACGTTCGGCGAACCACTTTGGCAACCGGTTGACAAAAAACCCAGAAAGTGCTCAAATATGACTATGAACCTGACGAAGAACCGCTTGTTTACTGGCACAGAAGCCGAAATTGGCCTGGCCAGCGAGCTGTTCGAATCGGTCTCCAAGCTCCCGATTATCTCGCCGCACGGTCACGTAGATCCGCGTTTGTTGGCCGAGAACAAGCCGTTTAGTAACCCAGCAGAATTGTTCATTTATTTCGATCACTATGTGACCCGTTTGCTGCATGCCGAAGGATATTCGCTCAGCGAGCTAGGTAAAGGCGAACTTAGCGACTTAGTCGCACGCAAGGCTTGGCGAATCTTCTGTGAGAACTGGAATCTTTTCGCTGGAACTAATTCGGGATACTGGCTAGCGGCAACCTTTGAGCAACTCTTTGGCATTTCTGAGTCGCCGAGCGCTGAAAATGCTGATTTGCTTTATGACAAAATCGCGAGCTTTTTACTCGAACCAGATTTTCTCCCGCGCGCACTGTTTGAGAAGTTCAATATTGAGTTTCTAGCAACCACAGATGATCCAACTGACTCACTTGAATTTCATCAACAGCTCAAAAGCGATGTAACTTTTTCTGGAAAGGTGGTTCCAACTTTTCGCCCGGATATCTATTTAGATCCACGGACAAAAAATTGGAGCGCTAATGTTGCAAAACTAATTTCTTCCGCAGGACTGTCTGGAACTACTTACGACAATTTCATCGCAGCTCTGAAAAATCGCCGAGAATATTTCAAAGCCAACGGCGCAGTTTCCGCAGATCACGGCGTCTACGAACCGTACACCACACAACTGTCTATATCTGCAGCTACTGAGATTTTTGATGCCGCGCTTGCAGGAAATGCGACGAAAGATGACATGCGCGAATTCGCCGGGTTCATGCTAACTGAAATGGCACGCATGAGTTGCGAAGACGGTTTGGTGATGACTTTGCACGCAGGGGTGTTCCGCAATCACAGTGTTGAAACACTTGACGAATTCGGAGCCGATACCGGACACGATGTTCCAGTTGCGACTGAATTCACCAACAACTTGCATGCTCTTTTAAACGCATACGGAAACCACAAGAACCTAACTCTGATCCTGTTTTGCCTTGATGAGAATGTGTGGAACCGTGAGATTGCACCTCTAGCCGGCTTCTACCCAGCCGTTCGAGTTGGCGCTCCTTGGTGGTTCTTTGACGCACCTGATTCGGCTCTGCGATTCCGAGAAAAGACAACTGAGATTTCGGGCTTCTACCGGGGCTCGGGGTTCATCGATGACACCCGCGCTTTCCTCTCAATCCCGGTGCGTCACGAAATGGCCCGTCGCGTCGATTCGATGTATCTGGCTCGTTTGGTATCTGCAGGACGAATCACCGAGGCACAAGCTAAACAAATTGCAGTTGACCTTGTGGATGCGGTTCCACGTAAGGCATTCAAACTATGAAACTAAATCGCACCAATCACCCTGTGCCACTTGCCCCAGAACGCATTGTGCACATTGGAATTGGTGCGTTCGCCAAGGCGCACCAACTCTGGTACACCCAAAAGGTAGATGTCGACAATGAGTGGGGAGTAGTGGCCTTCACCGGACGAACTCCAAAGATCGCAGAAGAACTTATTGAGCAGGATGGTTTGTACACTCTTGTTGAACGTAGCGCAGCGGGTGACGAGTTCGAAATTATCGACCGCGTAGTACGCGCAGTTGATGGAAACAACGCCACAGATTTCACTAAAACAATGGCAAAACCAGAAATTGCGGTAGTCACAATCACCATTACCGAAGCTGGCTATGGAATTAGCGATGACTTACCAACGCCTGCCATTTCGCGATTGGCATTTGCATTAGAAATGCGACGCCGAATTTCCGGTGCGCCGATTGCGCTAGTCTCTTGCGACAACATTCCAAACAATGGTGAAGTTCTTAAGAACGCAATTTCGGATGTTTTTTCCACATATGATTCCGATGCACGAATCTGGCTTGAAAAGAATGTTTCATTTGTTTCAACATCAATTGATCGCATTACCCCGAAAACCACTCCAGAGGATTATTCAGAAGTTAGTGGGCAAACCGGTTGGGACGACAATTCGGTAACTGTGACCGAACCATTCAAGGATTGGGTGCTCTGCGGAGAATTCCCTGCTGGTCGACCAGCCTGGGAAAATGCCGGAGCGAAGTTTGTAACTGACATTGATGCCTTTGAGAAACGAAAGCTCTGGCTACTAAATGGTGCACACAGCCTGCTCGCCTACGCCGGAATTTTGCGAGGACACAAGACGGTCGCTGAAGCAATCGGTGATTCTTCTTGCCGCGGTTGGGTGGACGAGTTTTGGTCAGACGCGGTGAAACACTTGCCGGCTAAAGAGCTCGACCTAGACAAATATCGCAAGGCTTTGATTGAACGCTTCGAAAATCCACGTATCGCGCATCAGTTACAGCAGATTGCTATAGACGGTGCCACGAAGCTTGCAGTGCGAATTGCTCCCTTAGCCAAAGCCGAACTGGCTTCTGGCGCAAAGGTTGAGGCACTTATTTTGGGTAGTTGGATCGCCTTCCTGCGGGCTGGCGCTTACCAAGACAGCCAGGCGGATGCGATTCGCCTAAATCTAAATTCAGTAGCCGGGTTAATTGGGCTGCTGGATACGGAGCTGGCCCAAAACCATGAATTTGTAAACCAAGTAACCAAGGCAGTTTTATTTTTTAGCTAAATGGCAATCGTTTGCCAAGAAAGAAGGAAAGAATGCTAAGACCACAGGTGAGTGCAACTCGCGAACTGATCAATCTCGATGGATTGTGGCAGTTCAAGGTCGATTTCAACGACGAAGGGTTTGCCAACAATTGGGCGAGCAAACCTTTGGCTACCGAATTGCAGGCACCTGTACCGGCGAGCTACAACGATATTTTCACTGACACAAAGATTCGCGAACACAGTGGCTGGGTTTTTTATCAGCGCGTAGTTCGTGTTCCACGTGGTTGGGGAAGTGATCGCGTTCTTGTTCGTGCAGATAGTGCGACTCACGAAGGTGTGATTTTCGTAAACGGAAAAGAAGTAGTTCGCCACGTCGGTGGCTACATGCCTTTCCAAACAGACATTACAGATTTAGTGTCACCGGGTGAAGAGTTCACGCTAACCATCGCGGTAAGTAACGTGTTGACTAACGAAACTATTCCACCTGGACGCGTTGTCACTAAGGACGACGGTGTGAAGCAGCAGACTTACCTGCACGACTTCTACAATTACGGTGGACTTCACCGCAGCATTTGGCTGTGCAGTGTTCCAACAGTCTCAATTTATGATGTCACTGTTATCACCGACTTTGAGGGAACCACCGGAACTGTCGCTTACGAAGTTGCAACCACTAAATCTGCAGATGTCAAAGTTTCGCTTATTGACCAAGACGGAAAAGTTGTCGCGACCGGCGAAGGTGCAATTGGCAACTTGTCGATTGCAAACGTCAAGTTGTGGCAACCAGGGAACGCTTACCTTTACAAGCTAAAAGTTGAGGCATCTGTTGCTGGAGCTACCTGTGACGAATACGAAATCAATGTCGGAGTGCGCACGGTAAAGGTCGAAGGAAACAAGTTCCTGATTAACAACGAACCGTTCTACTTCACCGGCT
>JBJTNZ010000148.1:0-4324 GCA_046074345.1 Micrococcales bacterium
GCTGTTCCAGACGGCATGTTTTCGGCAAGGCAAATCCAACCCGTAACTTTGGTCTTTACACCCAGCTGTGATGCAGCAATTACAGACTGCAATACGGTTGCTGCGCCGGTCATGTCGTACTTCATTCCAACCATCGACTCGGCAGGCTTCAGGCTTAGTCCGCCAGTGTCAAAGGTAATTCCCTTACCCACAAGCGCGAGATGCTTTTTTGCTCCTCTAGGTGAATAGGAAATCTTGATCAAACGTGGAGGGCGGGAAGAGCCCGCGCCAACCGCCGAAATGCCACCAAATCCAGCCTTCAGAAGAGCTGATTCATCCCAAACCCTAATTGAAATGGGCAGACTCCTGACTCTCGCCTTCGCGTGCTTCTCAAATGAAGCAGGGTAGAGGTCATTGGCCGGTTGATTCACCAAGTTGCGACTGTCATGAACGGCCTTCACGACATAATCGATGTTCCGAAGCGAGGCAGGCGGAAGCTTCACCTTTGTGATGAGGATGAGGTTAGCGACACTAAGACTCTTTTTTGGAGCCGATTTATAAGCAGAGTAGGCGTAGTAACCCAAAGAGAAGCCCTCGACTAGTGCCAAGGCGTCGTCCTGATTCAAATCGGGTAGCGCGATAATGACACGCTTGAATCCAAAGCAATTCCGGCCGATAACCCCGCCCAGGTAACGGAACTTATCCTTAGATTCGCCATCCAGATCCATGCCAGCTACGGCTATGGCCGACCCCTGTGGCCCTGGGTAGATTTTCAATTCGTCTGCTTGACCGGTGATACCCAAAGCTTCAAGGTTCTGATCGGCCAAATTTCCAATCGCAATAGGCGAGTGCAGAAGTTCAATCGAGTTCGCAACAACTTTCGCACCAATCACGAAAACATCCCCGCTGCTGGCTGAAGGAATTTTTGTAGTCACTTGAATCTTGAAATCAGTCATAGACCTCATGGTAATCGGCTCATAGTTAGGATTGGTGGCATGACTCAGCCATACGACCTTTACACCTATGTTGTAGAGCCTGAGACTATTCCAGGTGGGCTCAGCCTGGTTGCGGGCTTTTCTGGTTTCACCGATTCAGGACATGTGCTCACCCAGATGGCTGATCAGATGTTTTCATCCTTGTCTCATGAACTGGTTCTGCGTTTCGAAAATGATGAGCTGCTTGACTACAGATCACGACGTCCGGTCATGTTTTTTGAGCGAGATCACATCGCAGACTATGAGCCGGCAGTGCTGGGTCTTTATTTAATGCACGATGAAGCGAATGAGCCATTTCTCTACCTTCATGGGTACGAGCCTGACTTTAAGTGGGAGGCATTTGCGTCAGCGGTCGAGCAATTAGTCGAAGATCTCGAGGTTAAGGATTTCACTTGGGTTCATGCGATTCCTTTTCCAGCCCCGCACACAAAGCCTGTCGGAGTTACGGTCTCGGGCAATCGAAGCGACATAATTTCGCGAGTGTCTGAATGGAAACCGCAGACCCAAGTTCCGGGTAATGTTCTGCACCTAATCGAGTACAGGTTGTCGACCTCTGATTTGCCGATGGCTGGTTTAGTAATGCTCGTGCCTCACTATCTCTCGGATACTGATTTCCCCCAGGCCGCAGTAGCAGCTTTCGAGCAGGTCTCAGCGGCTACGGGTCTGGTATTTCCCACTGATTCACTTCGCGAACAGGGTGTGGTTGTTCTGTCGAAGATTGACGAGCAAGTGGAGAAAAACGAAGATCTCGCGAAACTTATTGCAACGTTGGAGGCGGGTTACGGTTCCGATGCATCCGGAATTGTTCGGGCGCCAATAATGCGTCCTGCTCCAAAGATTCCATCCGCGGACGAACTTGCGGAAGAGTTGGAAGAGTACCTTGCCAACCGCCGGCGTAACTCTGCCGACGAGAACTAGTGCCCGGTAAGCGTGGCTCTGTACTTACGCAGGTCTTCTAGCGCAAACTGCCAAATGCGTTCTGATTTCAGCTCGTCAATCGCAACTCTAGGGTGGCTTACTTCTGCAGGGCGACCCCAAAGCTGTAGCAACCGAGGTGCGATGTAGCTCCCCGCCGGCGCAAAGCAAGCAGCAACAATCGTTTGCGCACCCCGTGACGCCGATTGGGCGAGAATCGCTTCAGCAAACCGGGTGAATCTTGTTCCGTAGGACGATGCCTTTGCGAATCCCGGGTGAGCTGCGGTAACAGTGATATCTGAACCATTCTCGGACAGCAGCTCACCTATTTTTATAGCGCTGACCAAATTTCCAAGCTTCGAATCGCGGTAGGCAACCGAAGGTGTGCAGATCGAGTAGTCAATGTCGGTTTCGAACCTTGCTCCCGCTGCCACTATCGAAGACACGAATACTACCCTGGCTGCCGGTTGAGCTTTGCTGACGAGTAATTGGGTAAGAAATAAGTGTGAAAGGTGATTAACGCCGATATGCCATTCGAAACCCTGCCGCGTGAGTTTATGAGGCCTCTCGATTTTGGCCCCAGCATTATTGACTAACAGGTTCCACTTGCGTTCCCCGATCCAATCGCAAAAATCAACGATTTCATTCAAGTCAGATTGGTCGAGTTGATACCAAATAACCTCAGCAGCGGGGGCCTGACTGATAATCGACGCTCGTGCCTCCACCGCTTTCGTTGAGCTACGTCCAGTGATAACTAGGTCATAGCCGAGTTTCGCGAGCTCTTTGGAGGTCTCCAGGCCTAGCCCAGCTGTACCGCCAGTCACTATTGCAAGTTTTCTTGGCATACGACCAGCATATGTGTGATCTAACTGACAGGATTGACGCGTGAGTTTTGCGCGTGGACCATGGGTGATGGCAGCCGGCGCATTTGCATACCTGATTGCCGTTACAAATCGAAGTAGTTTGGGTGTGGCAACACTCGAGGCTAGCGAACGATTTGATGTCACTGCTGCACAGCTTTCTACCCTGGCAGTGGCACAGCTCGCTGTTTACGCTGCCATGCAGGTTCCAGTTGGGTTGCTGCTGGACAGGTTCGGCGCCCGACTTTTACTGGTTTTTGGCTCGCTGGCTATGAGTCTTGGTCAGGGAATCGTTGCGTTTAGCGACCAGATTGCTCCGGCCGTGGGTGGGCGTATGCTGCTCGGAATGGGTGATGCTTTCGTCTTCATATCGATGATTCGCCTTGTGAACGGTTGGTATTCGGGAGCTGCTGCCTCTAGGCGGCAGCAACTGCTTACCAATGTTGGGCAACTCGGTCAGGCTGTCTCGGCAATTCCCTTCTCAGCCCTTTTGCATGATCAGGGATGGTCTTCGGCATTTTCAGTATTAGCAATCGTCACGTTGCTTTTGGTTGTGGTTAGCATTGTGGTCGTTAAAAATGACCGGGATAGTGCTGCGCATCAAACGCAGGCTAAGTCGCTGAGGAATGTCGCTAAGTACTTACTGAGGAACAGTCGGCATCCGGCTGTGCGAATGGCTTTTTGGACGCACTTCACTCTTCAATCGGCAACCTCTGTTTTTATCTTGCTCTGGGGTTACCCATTTCTAGTAAACGGGCAGGGTTTTTCGCGCGAGGCCGCATCGTTGATTATCGGCTCATTCGTAATTATGGGCTTTATCGTGGGGCCGTTTGTTAGCACGGTTTGTTCTCGTTATCCGCATCAGAGAGACCGAGCAGTAATTATTGGCTCAGTTGCTATTGTTTTGGCTTGGTCTATGACGATTTTTGGCCCAGAGAGTGTTCCGATTCCAATACTCGTGTTCCTCATCGTTGTTCTCTCGTCAAGCGCACCATTCTCAATGATTGCTTTCGATTACACCCGATCCTTCGTCAGTAAAGCCTCGCTAGGAGCGACAAATGGCTTGGTTAACATCGGTGGTTTCTTGGCCACATTTAGTGCCATGTTTGCAGCGGGTTTCATACTCGATGTGGTGCAGGAAGCGCAGAGCAAGGCGGGAATCGATGCACCACTGTACTCAACTCTTGGCTTTAGGTGGGCGATGAGCGTTCAGTTTCTTGTCGTCGCAATTGGCCTAACGATGTATCTCGTTGAACGCGGAAGGCTCAGAATTTATCTGCTGAAGGAATAAGGCACGATTAGTACTGGTTAGACACGTTGTCGGTATGAGTTTGAAATGGGCTATTTAGTCCAGATTCATGTCATAATTGGCGTTCAGACCCAGTCAGTCGCTTTGCGAATTTGACATGGGTCTTAGTAATGCCCGAAACAGTGCGAGCGATTCGTTCGCGAAGCGGGGGATGTCGAGAGGTAGAAGTGGCTAAGCAATCTAGTGATTCTGTGCCGGGCAAAAAACGGGGGTTTCTAGCTAGCCTTTTGCACCCAAATGAAAAGTCGTCGGGGGACCCAGCAACA
>JBJTNZ010000149.1:0-2622 GCA_046074345.1 Micrococcales bacterium
TGGCAGCCTTATCGGCCGCGGGGGAATGGCCGAGGTTTACGAAGGCACCGACACCCGCCATGGCCGCACTGTCGCAATCAAACTACTCAAGCCAGACCTAGCCAACGACCCTTCATTCGAAGACCGCTTCCGCAATGAAGCACAGGCATCTGCTCGCATTTCTCACCCAACTATCGTTCGCGTTTACGACGCCGGTGAAGACATCGACACCGATGCCAATGGGAACCAAATCAAGCACCCATTCATCATCATGGAATTCGTAAAGGGCAAACTGCTTCGCGAAATTTTGCATGAACGTCGACTGTCAATCGAAGAAGCAGTGAACTTTGCTTCAGGTATTTTGACTGCGCTCGAGTTTTCACACAAAGCCGGCGTAATCCACCGCGACATTAAATCTGCAAACGTCATGATCACCGAAAATGATCAAGTCAAGGTTATGGACTTCGGTATCGCACGTGCAGTTTCTGAATCTTCTGCAACCATGGCCAACACGGTTGGCATCATGGGCACTGCTCAATATTTTTCACCGGAGCAAGCCAAGGGTGAGACTGTAGATTCTCGCACCGACCTATACTCCACCGGCGTAATTCTTTATGAGATGCTTACCGGTCGACCACCATTCAAAGGTGACACAGCAGTATCAGTTGCTTACCAACATGTAAGTGAAGCAGTTACTCCGCCGTCACAGTTCAACTCAAACATCAGCGCAGAGCTTGACCAGGTTGTTTTGCACGGACTCGCTAAAGATCGCAACGAAAGATTCCAAAGCGCAGAAGACTTCCGCGAACATCTAATCGCAGCGGCAAACGGTTCACCAATCACCCTTTCTGCCACACCTGAAAAGTCAGAGCCAAAAGTTGAGAATGTTGTTCAAACCACATCGTGGTCGCTAGACGACGCTGACTCACACGATGCCGGACCAGCCACCGTTTTTGCCGAGCTCCTAAACGGACCAGCCACGGAAGAAAACGAAGTTGTCGAGCATCCGATTCGAGTCGAGCCGCTTCCAACTCAGGTAATCGAACCCGCAGAAATTCAGCCGAGCTTCGATGATTCAATGCCAAACACCAACCCATTCGCTGCGCTCGGAGTAGATCTCAGCGCACCGGTGACCTCTAGCATCGGCAGCGTCCGCAGCGGACGCCCATCCGGCGGAGTTCTCTGGGGTGTTGGCACAGCCGTAGCGGTAGTAATCGTCGGCCTTATCGCCTTCCTCGGTATTTTCGGCAACCTAAATCTCAACATCACCCCTGGCAGTGGCGGCATCGCAGTGGTCGACGTTGTTGGTAAGACCTATGCCGATGGGTACAACGCCCTAACCCAAGAGAACCTCTTGGTACTCAAGGTTTACGAGCCAAGCGAAACCATTCCGCTCGATCAGATCATTAGCACCGACCCTGTCGCCGGCACCAAAGTTCCGGAGAACACCAGCATCACGGTTAAGGTTTCTTCCGGTGCAGCTTCTGTTTTGATGCCTGAACTTAAGGGCATGACCGAAGCACAGGCGCGTCAGGCACTAATCGATGTGAAGTTAGCCTTGGGCACTATCACTCAAGAAAACTCTGCGACGGTGGTTGCCGGTCAGGTGACCGCAACCGACCCAATGGTTGGTTCATCGGTAATTCCTGGCGCAGTTGTGAATCTTGTAATTTCAAATGGAAAAGTAATGGTCCCCGATGTTCGCAACCTTTCGGTAAACGATGCACGCAACGCATTGACAGCACCAGCTGTTGGGCTTTCTCCAGTGGTAACTACAAAGACGACTTGTTCCGGCACATTAGGTTCGACCGTACTTGAACAATCGATTCCTGCCGGGCTCGCAAATCAAAAGTCTGCGATCACACTTTACGTGGCTTGTAACTAGAACTTAACCATTGGGCTAAGGCCCTTGGCTTTTTCTGCCGCACCTTTGAGTCCGATGCTTTCCAACCAGTTGCCGAGCATCTGGTATCCGCCTTCGGTCAAGACACTCTCCGGGTGAAACTGCACTCCATAAATTGGTTTGCTCTTGTGCTGCAGAGCCATGATGATTCCGCCCTCGGTGCGAGCGGTAACTTGTAATTCCTCTGGCACAGTGCCATCAACGACAGCGAGTGAGTGATAGCGAGTCGCGGTGAATGGTTGAGGCACATTCTTGAAGACCAGTGAGTCATCGTGGTGCACAAAAGAAGTCTTGCCGTGCATTAATTCCTCGGCGCTGGTAACTGTGGCTCCCATAGCCTCGGCAATCGCCTGATGACCAAGGCAAACTCCAAAGACTGGTTGCCCGGTAATGAGTGCCTGCTTGACGGTTGGAATGCTCAGACCTGCATCGAATGGAGTACCTGGGCCCGGGCTGATCAATACTGCGTCGTACTTGGCTAGCAATTCAGGGAGCTCGGCTTCGGAGACCACGTCATTGCGAAGCACCTCTGTCTGCGCCCCAAGTTGCTGTAGATAGCCGTTGAGGGTGTAGACAAAGCTGTCGTAATTGTCGAGCACCAAGATTTTTGTCATTAGAAATAAAGCCTAACTTGTAGACTTGTGGCTATGTCAGAGCTAAACACCCAGCCAGAAAAAAGCAAGAAGCCAAAGGCACCAAAGCCAGTAAAGGCTCAGAAGTCTGCTGAAGATGCGCCGAAC
>JBJTNZ010000150.1:0-2250 GCA_046074345.1 Micrococcales bacterium
CATAGACTCTGCCGCTGCGCCAACCGAGTCATAGGCTCCAGCTGCCACGGCAGCGTGAATCGCCGAACCGAGCGCGGGCCCCTGAGCGGAATCAATTGTGCTGATTGGAAGCTTCAAGATATCGCTATAGAGCTGCATCAAGAATTTGTTCTTGAGCAATCCTCCGGCGACGATGAACTCGGTTACCGGCACGCCTGCGGCGTTGAAAGTCTCGACGATCTTGCGGGCACCGAATGCGGTTGACTCGAGTAGCGCTCGATAAACATCTTCCGGCTTAGTGGTTAATGTGGCTCCAATCACCAACCCTGATAGTTCGTGATCGACCAAGACCGAGCGATTTCCGGAGTGCCAGTCGAGTGCCACGAGTCCGTGCTCGCCAACTTTTTGCTGTGCGGCCAAATCGGTCAGGTGCTCGTGTACTGATTTTCCAGCCGCTTTGGCTTGCTCGAAGTAACTTCCCGGTACCTGATTGTTTACATACCAGGCGAAGATATCTCCGACACCAGACTGACCGGCCTCGTATCCGAAGTAACCAGAAATTATGCCACCGTCTACCACTCCACACATGCCGGGCACTTCACGCAGCACATTTCCATTCATCACGTGACAGGTTGAGGTGCCCATGATCGCTACCATCTGCCCTGGTTCAGTTGCCTTGGCTGCTGGAGCGGTGACGTGCGCATCGACATTACCGACAGCCACCGCAATGCCGGCAGGAAGTCCAGTCCAATTTGCAGCCTCATCGGTGAGGGTGCCTGCGGCATCACCGAGCTGCCCAATATCGTGAGCAATCTTTTGCTCAAAACTTTCGAAGTCTGGATTCAATGCCGCAAAAAATTCTTGCGATGGATATTCACCGTCTTGCAAATTACCTTTGTAACCCGCGGTACAGGCATTGCGCACATAGTTTCCGCAGAGCTGCCAAATAATCCAGTCGGCTGCCTCAACGAATTTGTACATCGAGTTATAAATTTCCGGCGCCTCTTCGAGGAGTTGCAGACCTTTGGCTAATTCCCACTCGGATGAAATCTGACCACCGTATCGAGGCAACCATTTCTCCCCGCGAGCGCGTGCCAACTCATTGATGCGATCAGCATGAGGTTGAGCCGCGTGATGCTTCCAGAGTTTCACGTAAGCATGTGGATTGTCTTTCCATTCGGCAAGGCAGCTCATTGGAGTACCATCGGCAATTACCGGCACCATGGTGCAGGCGGTGAAGTCGGTGGCAATACCGATGACATCAGCGCTCGAAATCCCTGCCTCGAGCAGTGCGTCTGGCACCGCGTGCTTGAGCACTTCGACATAATCATTGGCGTCCTGGAGCGCCCAGTCCGGCCCCAGCGTGACTCCGGAACTAACTAGCTTGGTATCCATGACCGCATGCGGGTAGTCGTAAACACCCGAACCGAGTTCCTTGCCGTCGCTCACGCGCACAACAACGGCTCGGCCAGAAAGCGTGCCGTAGTCCACGCCGATTACGTATTTCTCAGACATGTGCACCTTTCGCGGTTACTCCCCAGTTGGCTTGCCAGCTCTGTCCGGGTGCCAACCAGATCAAATCTTCTCCGGTGTTGAAAGCATTCGCTGGGCAGGTCTGCGGTTCAATGGCCAGACCATCTAGGTGGTGCCCGGTGTAGACCATTAGGTACTTGAAGGCGTCATCCTGCCAGATGGTCACCGTGCTGCCGTCTGCGTGACTGATGACTACATCGCCGGTCAACCCGATAAAGCAATCGTCCAAAGTTGTCTCGCCAAATACCAATCCTTCGCCGGCTTTGGTTGCCGGCTCGAGCCCAATCGGAATCTGCTTCTCGTTATTGATTGCCTGCTGTTTCGCGTGAATCGCAAACTTCGAATCTTTGGCGACTTTGAAATACGGATGCGCAGCTACTCCGTATGGAGCATCACCCGAGCCAACATTCTTAGCGAAGTAGGTAACCGTAATTCCGGTTTCCGTCAGCAAATAGGTTGCGCCGATTTCTAATTCGAATGGATAGTTGCTGCTTGCTGCTAAGCGAAAAAATAGAGTCGCTGAATAATCAGTTTGCTCTTTCACTTCAAAGTGCTTGTCAAACACCAAACCATGCAAAGCATTTCCATGGGAATCATTGCCCGGAAAATTTACGCTTTTCCAAACGCCGTCTTCGATGCGATTCGGCCACGGTGCGCAAATCACCGATGCAAAGGTATTCAGTATTGCCGCTTCGGAAACCGGAGCAATCGCTTCAACCCCATCTAGTTCGAGATAGG
>JBJTNZ010000151.1:0-7638 GCA_046074345.1 Micrococcales bacterium
CTGCAGTTTGTGAAGCCGCGAAATTGGGGTGTCGACAACTTCGCGGGCGGCCACCACGGCAGCCTCGGATTCGCCATCGTAGAAGCAGAGGCACTTGACCATGTCTTCGCGAACGTAGGTGCGCAAGAATTTCACGTCTGAGATGTCGTTGTAGAGTGGCGACTTCTCGGCTTTGCGGGTCAGGTACTTGTCCATGGTCAGGTCGGCTGGGAAGTCCCACTCCACCAGGTACTGGCTGCTCTTCTTGAGCTTCTTGATGTCCTCAAGTTCAGCACCAACCAAACGCACCTTGGCTAAGTCTTCGACGTTTAGCCCGGCGCCATCTAGGGCGGTCTCTACCTCGACAATGTTTTCGTGCTCCAAAACCGCGAAGATACGGTTGTGGTCTGCGGTCACCTGTGACTCAATGAATTCCCCACCAATCCCGGCCAGGGTCACATTGATTGTCTCGAGGGCGGCTTCGACAGCCTGGTCTTTTGAGGTGTTGATTTCGGCGACAAATAGCGACATCCGGACTCCTTGGATTGGTTATCAAACCAAGGTAGGGGAATTTGTCGTATCGAGAAGTTTTATGAAGTTTTATTACGTCACAAACCTAAACTGCGAATATGACTCAATTCCGATACCAGGCCCGACCTAAGGTCCGAGTAATTTCCGACAACGACTACGCCGGAGATCCAGATGGCTTGGTGCAGCTAGCGCATCTCCTTCTCACCCAGGTGGCGGATGTTAGGGCAGTCGTTGGAAGTCACATCCGACAAGATGTACCCTGGCCTGTTTCGAAGACTCCATCCACTGACGCAGCAAATCTAGCCAAGCGAGTCGCTCAATACTGCGGATACGACGGACCAGTGCTCGTCGGTGCGGAAGCCGAAATGGTTGATGCCAACACACCTGCAGAATCGCAAGCAGTCGAGTATCTAATTCGAGAGGCCTTGGATGATTCCAGCGGCTTACCTCTATATGTTTTATGTGGTGGCGCTCTCACCACCGTGGCTAGTGCCTATCTCAAAGAACCAAGAATCGCAGAAAAAATTACACTCGTGACTATAGGTGGCCAAGGCTATGACGAACCTGAAGATTCGGAACCAGAATTCAATTTCACGGCAGACGTAGTCGCGACGCAGGTGATTTTCAATCAGAGCAATATCAAAATCATTCAGGTTCCTCGTTCAACCTATGCAAAGACTATGTGTTCCAAAATTGAGCTGATTAGTCGAATGGGCAATGTCAACGAGCTTGGCGCGTTCATCTGGAGTAAGTATGAAGAGCTCGATAAATTTGCTGCGAGCATCATGCTCAATTTCGGTGAGGTTTACATTCTTGGAGACAGTCCGCTAGTGATGATCAGCTGTTTCGGCAGTCCCCTAGGTGGCGACGAGTCCTCAACCAGCCACATTAGGCCGATGTTTGCCATAAACGATATGGGTGGATACGACCGCACTAAAACCGGCCGTGAAATCCAGGTTTATGACAACATTGACAACCGACTGATGATGGAGGACTTCTTCCTCAAAGTTAAGAATCTCTAGGGAATAAAGCCCGATTGCCAATAGTTTTATTGGGTAACTGACTGTCCAAAGGGGGACAAAATGGCCAAGCAAGTTCGTGACCAAGAGACCCAGATTAAGCGCCTCAAGACCTACAACCTGGTAGCCGGCATTGCCCACCTGGGCCAGGCCATTGGTATGTTGGTCATCATCAACGCACTCAACGCGCAAGCCGAGTTCGGTGTGACAGCCGATTACATGGCAGGCCCTCCTGGCAGCCCAATTCCGCCAGAGCGAATTGACCTCTTTACCGTGAACATGGGGTACGGATTAGTTGGCTTCCTGGGGCTAAGTGCACTTTTCCACTTGCTAGTAATTTCGCCAATGTTCTTCAATCGCTATAAGAATGGCTTGCTAGCCAATCACAACTACTTCCGCTGGACCGAGTATTCACTCAGCTCATCAATCATGATTTTCTTGATTGCTCAGCTGACCGGCGTGACCGACATAAACGCACTGTTTGCAATCTTCGCGTTGAACGCAGCCATGATTCTGTTTGGTGCGCTTCAGGAGAAGTATGAGAAGCCAGGTACTGGAAAACTTCTGCCATTCATCTTCGGCTCAATGGTCGGTGTAGTGCCTTGGTTCTCTGTTTTCTTTATGGTGATTCAGCCAGGCTCAAAGAATGAAGCCACAGCGCCAGGTTTCGTAGTGGGCATCATGGTTTCGATCTTTATCGCGTTCTTTACATTCGCATTCAACCAGTGGATGCAGTACAAGCAGATCGGCAAGTGGTCTAACTACCTACAGGGAGAGCGTTCTTACATCACTCTTAGTTTGGTGGCGAAGACTGGTTTGGCTTGGCAGGTATTCTCTGGAGTTCTTGCTCCGCTACTTACCGGTAATAACTAGTACTCATTTTTCAAGACGAAGTATGAGCCACGGATGACTCCGGCGAGCTTCGACTTCTGGCGGGCGAACTTGAACTTATCGGCAAACTCCGCCGGGATTTCCATGTTTTCGCAGAGTTTGATGCCGACCGCTCGCTTCTTAGGGTCGTCGAGCGTGTACATGATGTTTAGCGATAAACCACTCTTGTAGAACACGTAAGTCCAGCGGATGTTTTCAGTAACGAAGTCGGCTGCTTCCAGTGGTTCTGACTTGACCACAATGTCACGCTCGGCCAGAGCTTTATTCATTCGCTTGATTAAAGTTGCAGCCTTGTCGGCTGGTTTCGTGACGAAGTCGTGATCGTATTTGTTTTTGAAGTAGCGCGCCTCGTTTGCCCTTACCCCGGCGAGTTCGGCGGCAAATTTTGACTTCTCCAAACCTGCCGTGGAGACGTTTACGAAATCGATTGGTTTTGCCATTACTTGATTGCCTTTTTAACTAGAGTCGAAATTTGTTTCTCGACTTCGTCTGACCATTCGGTCACAGCAAAACTTGTGCCCCACATACCACCCTTATCTAACTTGGCAGTATCGGTAAAACCTAAGGTGCAGTAACGCGACTTGAATTTTTCGCCGTCCTGAAAGAACAGCAAGTTTTTTCCATCGAGGGAATACGCCTGCATTCCATACCAAAGTTTTGGTTGCAACTGAGGCGCAATACTCATGACAAGTTTGTGCACTTTCTCTGCAAGTTTTCGATCGGCTGGAACCATCGACTTGATCTTGGCCACCACATCCGCGGTGTGCTCTTCGGGAGAAAACTTCTTGCGTCGTTCAGCCGCGGCTGCGCGCATCGCGGCCTTTTCCTCTTTTGTGAAAACTTGCTCAGCCATGGTGTCCTATCGAATTACAAAAGTTATGGCAAGAATCGCAAACAAAACTGCCACTGCCCGATTAAGCCAGACGCCGTTGTTCCCCTGCAACATCCATCGACGAATCGGCACTGCCAGACCAGCATAAAACGCTGTAATGCCCATAAAACCAACTGTCACGATTGAGTTCAAGATCCAGAGCTCGGTCTTGCCTGACACCTGCGGCATTACTGAGATGTAGAACATCCAGGGTTGCGGGTTGGCGGCGCCATAAAGCACCGCGGTGCCGACGGCGGGCCAAAAGCGCTCGCTGCGAGTCTTGATTTCGGCACGCCCTGCACGCCACATCCGCACTGCCTGCCAAAGCAAGAATCCAGCGCCGATAAATTTCAGGGCGGTAAAGGCCGCGGGGGCTTGAAGCATTAGCGCAGCCACACCTAGGTAGGTGAGGGTAATCATGCCGACCTTGGCGATGATGATGCCAAGTGAGTAAGGAATTGTGGACTTCCAACCATTTGCCAGCGATTTACCAAGCAGCAACATGGTGTCGCCACCAGGGGTAGCCGCAGCGGCAAACCAAGTCACAGCAAAGAGTAGATAGGTTTCCACTCGCTAAGACTATTAGTCGTTGAAGATTGCTACCGCGCGAGTCCAGCCAGCTGAAGCTGCACGTACCTTGGTAGGGAAGCAGGCAACCGTGAATCCGGTTGCTGGAATCGACTCCAGGTTGTGAAGCTTTTCAATTTGACAGTAGGCGACACGACGTCCGGCCTTGTGTCCGTCCCAAACCAAAGAAGCATCTCCAGTCTCTTCGAACATTTTGCGCGCGATTGAAACTGGGAGGTCCCAGCCCCATGCGTCAGTACCGACTACTCGGATGCCCTTATCGGTGAGCCACATGGTTACTTCTTCACCGAAACCGATTCCGGTATCAATGAAGTCATCGCGACCGTAGGCCGAAGATGCGATTGTGTGGAACAAGCAGATGTCGAACGGCTTTAGTTCGTAGTTGATTTTTGCAAGCGCCTCTTCGATGTGATGAGGGTGCACGATGGTGCCGTTTGGAAGGTGGGTTAGGTCGATTTTTACGCCTGGGCGGAAGAACCAGTCCAGAGGAACTTCGTCGATCGTCCAAGCCTTCTCGCCGTTGTTCTGAGTTGGGTGATAGTGCCATGGTGCATCGATGTGGGTGCCTGAGTGAGTCGTGATGGTTACCGTTTCAGCGGCTAGTCCCTGACCATCAGGAAGTTGCTCAGGGGTAATGCCGTACATGTTGTACATGTCCTTGAGTCCCTCTTGGTGATTCTTGTACTCAATCTTTGGGCGCAAGAATGGTGGGTCTAGCGGGGTCTCGTTGTCGAGGTGTACTGAAAGGTCTACGAATCTCATAGGTCAATCTTGTGGCGAAAACCCGCCGGGCCATAATTCGCTAAAAAATACGTAGTATCCCAGCAAAATAGGGCTTATGAGCGCTCTAGAAGTAAATCTGTGGGTACTTGGCGTTACCTGCTTTCTAACCTGGTTTCTCAGCATTCCGACCAAAGACACCTCCTGGGTCGACCGAATCTGGTCGATTGTTCCGATTGTTTATGCCTGGGTTTGGGCGGGCGAATCCGACTTCAATGACCTGCGACTTAACCTGATGGCCGTGCTGATTACCCTGTGGGGAGCGCGTCTCACCTTCAACTTCGCCCGCAAAGGTGGCTACCAAAAGGGCGGCGAGGACTACCGCTGGGAAGTTTTACGCAAAGGCATGACTCCGCTTCAGTACCAGTTATTCAATATCGGTTTTATCGTGATCATTCAGAACGTCATCCTGTTTTTGATAACCACACCAATGTATGCACTGTCTCAGGTCACAACTCCTTTTGGAGCGATTGATATCGCGCTCGCGGTTTTATTTCTAGGACTACTTGCGATGGAAACCATCGCCGATCAACAGCAATGGAATTTTCACCAACAGAAAAAACTTGACAAGAAAACCGGATTCCTAGATTCGGGTCTTTTCTCGGTCAGTCGTCCCCCAAACTTCTTTGCTGAGCAGTCACAGTGGTGGGTGATTTTTCTATTCAGCGCGGTACAGGTTGGCTTTAACGCGTACAACTGGATCGGAGCCTTAGTGCTTACCGGATTGTTCATCGGATCTACTCGTTTCACCGAACAGATCTCACTGTCAAAGTATCCCGAATACGCGAAATATCAAAAGCGGGTCAGCGCAATTATTCCTTGGCCTGCTAAGAGTTAAATTCTCACGCCACGTGACTGCAAATATTTCGAAGTAAATCTTTGCTCTGGGTCTAGCGCTTCAAATCTCGATCGAGCCTCATCTAACTTTGGAAAAAGCCTCTGCAGATTTCTGACACTTACAGAGTTAAGTTTTCCCCAGTGTGGGATCGCATCGAATTGTGAAATGACTGACTCAACTTTTGAAATAGCAATATCCACTTCAGCTGGGAGTAATTTCCAGGTGAAGTGCAGTGCAATTGAATCACCACGATTCATTGGGCTCAGCCAGGCGTCGTCTTTAGCTATGCTTCTGATTTCGCTCCAAATCAGAGCCGGTTTGATTTCTGCAGCGATCTTTCGAATCTCACGCATAGCTGCTGGCGCATCCTTGCGGAGCACAAAGTATTCGGTCTGGATTTCCTCGCCGGCACTCGGCGTGGCATCGAGCCGGAAGTGGGGCAAGCGCAAAAGCCAAGGGCCGGGCTGACCGCCTTGCGAGGTTAGATTGGCTTCTCCGCTGCCATCAAAGCTCTCGTATGAGACTGGGTCTGGAGCTACTCCATGCAGTTTTGCCGGCGGTTGGCTACCGTCCATGCGCGATTTCACCCAGACTTGTTCAACTCTGCTGCCCATCCAGTCAGAGAACATGCTCACGCTGTAACCAGCACCCATGACCGAGTCGAGGTCGTCTAGCACTGCGTTCCACGGCACATCCTTGTACACGTCTTGGCGCACAAAATAGGTGGGCTGAATGTCGAGAGTCACCCGGACCCAGATTCCATAAGCACCGAGTCCGAGTCGACATATTTCGAAGTCCGGCTCGCCGCGTGAAACGGAAACTAGTTCTCCGCCAGCATTCAAATATTCAAATCTGCGCACTGAAGTGGAGAGTATCGGATTGCCGTCGCCCGATCCGTGTGTGCCAGTTGCGGCAGCGCCTGCGATAGAGATGTGGGGAAGTGAGCCCATATTGGCTAACGCCCAGCCATGTTCTTCAAGGTAGATTGCAAGTTCGCCAAATCGAGTACCGGCACCGACTGTTACCGTGCGAGCGGTCTCGTCTAAAACTGGATTCGCTGGAATAGCTGTGGCCGAAACCAGACGTTCATTCGGCATCGCCAATTTTGAAAATGAGTGCCGAGTTCCTATTGGGCGCATCTTGCCTTGAGTGATGATTGATGCAAGCTCATCAATTGATTTAGGCTCTTGAATTTCCGAAATGCCGTAATCGAGATTTCCACCCCAATTTTTGAGAGCCATGTTTCTCCTTCGAAATACCAATTGGTGCTTCTAACCCTAAAACATGGCTGTAACGTTTTGCGTATGAGTAAAGTAACGCTAATTGGCGGCACCGGTTATGTAGGAAGCAATGTCGCACGTCACGCAGTATCACGCGGCCATGAAGTCACCGTAGTGAGCCGCAATGAACCGACAGAGAAAATCGCGGGAGTTTCCTACATTCTCGGATCTGTCACGGATAAGGCACTCGTGCAGAAAGTCGTCAAAAACTCCGATGTGGTTTTCGCCTCGGTCACACCTAGGGGAGACCTAGAGCAAAACTACGTAGCTGAAATGTTGGAGCTGGCTGAGGTCTGCCGCGAAAACGGAACACGATTTGGCACAGCTGGTGGTGCGGGGTCGCTTCACGTTAGCGAAGGTGGAATTCTTCTTATGGACACCGAGGGTTTTCCGGCGTTCATTCGTCCCGGTTCTGTGATTCTCGCCGAGGTGCTAGAGCAGCTGCGCAAGACCGCGCATGATCTCGACTGGTTTGTGATTACACCTGCTGCCGGTTTCCGAGTCGGTGAGCCAGGTGAAGCGCTTGGTCGCTATCGCATCGGTGGAGATGTATTGGTCACCGATGCCGAGGGTAACTCATTCATCTCTGGAAGTGACTTTGGCTTAGCCGTGGTGGACGAAATCGATAATCCTAAGCACTCCCGCGCACGATTCACCGTCGCCTACTAATGAGTGACTTAAACGAAGTAGGCGAGCGCGACTCATGGGTTTGCTGGCTCTGCGATAAGCCGGTTGACCCAGAAGCCTCGGTAAACGCAGACCTCGGACCGAGTGTAGACAGCTACTGGATTGCCAAAGGCAACAAAGGCGCAATCGAGCGGTTGGCACATCGGCAGTGCAACACCATGAAGGGCAAGATTG